>JAUYEF010000259.1 GCA_030691635.1 Bacillota bacterium | reverse complement strand
ACGCGACACATCTTCGAGGAAGGGCTGCGGATCCCGCCGGTCAAGATCCAGAACGCCGGCGAGATCGACCAGGACATTCTCGACCTGGTGCTGCTTAACTCGCGGCTGCCGCGTGAGCGGTCGGGGGACCTGCGAGCGCAGATATTCGCCTCGTCGATCGGCGCAGACAGGATCCGCAGTCTCTTCGCCAAATACGGAACCGCCAACCTCCAAGCTTGCCTGGACAGCCTCCTGGACTACGCTGAAAGGCGGATCCGCGCCCGGATCGCCACCATCCCGGACGGCGTCTACCGCTTCACCGACTATCTCGACGACGACGGGGTCGACCCGGAGCCGGTCCCGATCGTGACCGCTGTATCGGTGCGGGGCGATACCCTGTACCTGGATTTCGCGGGCAGCGGCCGGCACGCCGGGGGCGCGCTCAACGTCGTCAAGACCGCGCTGATGGCAACCGTCTACTACGCCATCAAGGCGATTCTCGACCCCGGATGTCCCTCCAATGCCGGCTTCCAGCGGGCGATACAGGTCGACGCCCCGCCAGGGACCATCGTCAATGCCCTGCCGCCCGCGCCGGTCAGTGCACGCACGGAGACCTGCCAGCGCATCGTGGACGTAATCTTCGGGGCGCTGGCGCAGGCCGTCCCGGAGCGGGTCGTGGCCGGATGCAACAGCACCCTCAACGGTATCAACATCGCTGGAGTACACCCGCGCACCGGCAGCCTGTACGTGTACCCGGAGACCATCGGCGGGGGTATGGGCGCCAGGCCCCACAAGGATGGTCTGGACGGTGTTCACAACCACGTTACCAACAGCTCAAATTTACCCATTGAGGCGCTTGAGACGGAGTACCCGCTCAGGGTGGAGCGCTACGAGCTGGTTCAGGACTCGGGTGGGTCCGGCAGGCATCGCGGCGGCATGGGGATCCGTCGCGACATACGCGTGCTGGACCACAACGCCGAGCTGTCCACGCATGCGGACCGGCAGAAGTTCAGCCCGTGGGGGCTGGCCGGCGGCGGCAAGGGCGTCCCCGGGCGGATTGCCGTCAATCTCGGGCAGAGCGGGGAGTACCTGCTCCCGTCGGGCAAGACGTCCGGCATTATGCTGCATCCTCAGGACGTGCTGTCCATCATCACGCCGGGCGGCGGTGGCTTCGGCGCGCCAGCCGACCGGACCAAGCAGGACGTGGCCCGGGACCTCCGCGACGAGGTTATTTCAGTAGAGAAGGCGCGGCGGGACTACGGTTTCGACAAGTAGGCAATCTCGGGGAGGAATAGGTCTGGTGTTTGATCTTCTGATACTCGGCGGCACAGTGATAGACGGCACGGGCAAGCCCCGCTACCGGGGGGATGTGGGCGTGACCGGCGGGCGTGTGGACGCAGTGGGCGACCTCTCGGGGGCCGAGGCTCACGAAGTGATCGACGCCAAGGGCATGATTGTCGCCCCGGGCTTCATCGACCCGCACTCTCACTCGGAACCCGCATTCTTCGATCCAAAGGTTCCCGAGTTGAAACTGAGGCAGGGCATCACTACGGAGATAGTGCAGCACTGCGGCGGCGGCCTCTCGCCGGTGACCGAGGCCAACATAGGCCACCTCTCTGACGTCGTCAAGAACGAGGACGGCACGCCGCGATGGACCAGCCTGGGCGGCTTGATAGATGCGCTGGACGATAGGCCGCTGACGGTTAACGTGGGCTTCCTGGTGCCGCACGGGACTCTGCGCGCGGCAGTCTTGGCCATGGACAACCGGGCACCGGATGCCGAGGAGATGGCCCAGATGGAGCGCCTCCTCGCGCGGGAGGTCGACGAGGGCGCGCTTGGTATGTCGAGCGGGCTTGTTTACCTCCCGGGCTGCTTCGCCAAGACCGACGAGATCATCAACCTCTGCCGTCACCTGGCCGCATCCGGCGGCGTGTACTGCCCCCACATGCGCAACGAGGGCTACCACCTCGAGGAAGGGATCAACGAATCCCTGACCATCGTGGAGAAGTCGGGGGCGGCGCTGCAGGTGGTACACCTCAAGGCTCTGGGCAAGGACAACTGGCACAAGACGCCGGCCGTCATCGCCATGCTCGATGCGGCCAGGGCCCGCGGCCTGCGGGTAACCGCTGACCAATACCCCTATGTCGCGGGCAGCGGTGGGCTGACGACCGTGCTTCCCAGGTGGGCCATGGCAGGCGGCATCGAGGCGATGCTCGACCGGCTGCGGGATCCCGAGATCAGGGCCAAGATCCGCGCCGAGTACGACCTCGAGGCCACCGCCTGGGACAACCGCGGGAAGAGTCTCGGCTGGGAGAACATGGTCGTCGCCTCCGTTCACACCACCAAGAACAGGTCCCTTGAGGGCAAGAGCCTGCAGCAGATAGCCCGGGAGCGCGGCCGGGATGAAGCCCTGGCGGTGTTTGATCTGCTCCTGGAAGAGGACGGCAAGGTCGGCCTCATCAACTACTTTGGCTGCGAAGAGAGCATCGAGCAGTTCATGAAGGTCCCCTACGTGGCGGTCTGCACCGATGCCGGCGTGCCGGTGGGCTCCAGCGCCCATCCCAGGGGCTTCGGGGCCATGCCCCGCGTGCTTGGGCGCTACGTCAGGGAGCGCGGAGTCATCAGCCTGGAGGAGGCGGTCAGGAAGATGACGTCTCTGCCCAGCGCAACCTTCGGTCTGGGTGACCGTGGTGTGCTCCAGCGCTCCGCTCCCGCGGATATCGTGGTCTTCGACCCGGACCGGGTTATCGACAACAGTACATTCGCTGACCCCTACCCATATCCGAGCGGAATCGAGTTCGTGGTCGTCAACGGGGAGGTGGAAATACGAGGCGGGGAGTTCACAGGAAAGACCGCCGGCCAAGTGCTCACACGTTGACAAACTCTCGATCACAACCGGTTTTCCCAGAGTGATGAGATCCAAAGGGAGGGAGGCATTCGAGTTGATCGTCAAGGG
>JAUYEF010000194.1 GCA_030691635.1 Bacillota bacterium | reverse complement strand
AAGACGGCAGGGACACACTCAATTGGCATAAAATCATCAAAGAGGCTGTCAACCATGTTCCTCAAATGCCGGACGTTGCCGAACGGTTCCCATCTGATGATCGACATCGTGCAAACCTCCCCACAAATGGCTTCTCTAAGTCTCCCTGTGATTCCAGGGCAGTCACATCATAGCACGAACAGCAAAGACAGTCAAAGGCAACTACACGGAGGCGCGGTCTTCTTTCTCAGCCGAGGCGCGGAGTGCTGGAACTTCCGCACCCAGCGCCCTTGGCCCGCGTCAAGGAGGATATTGGGTGCGCCATCAGGAACCAATCCCGGCGAAACTTGTTCCGCACTGGACGCAGGATAGTGGATCGAAATAACGGAGGTGGTCTCATGGATCCCTTAGGGCTTGTGAAGGGACCGTTCGCTTTGCCTGAACTGTACGAGATCGAGCAGCGATTCGACGTGACGCAGGTTGAGGATATCCAGAAGGCTGTTTTTGCCGCCCTTGAGGAGAGCGGCGCGAGTTCTTGCCTGAGGCCCGGCGCGCGTATAGCGGTCACGGCCGGCAGCCGCGGGATCCGAAACAACGTGAGAATTCTCCGCGCGGCCGTGGACTGGCTGAAGGCAAAGGGCGCGAGCCCCTTCGTGATAGGCGCCATGGGCAGCCACGGCGGCGGCACGGCCGTGGGGCAGAAGGAACTGCTCCACAGCCTGGGCGTCACGGATGAGTCGGTGGGTTGCCCTGTTGTGACGAGCGACGATACGACTCTTGTGGGCATCACCGGCAAGGGCCACAAGGTGTATTGCGATAGCATCGCCTTTGAGTCGGACGGCATCGTGCTGATTAACAGGGTCAAGCCGCACACTTCCTTCAGAGGCCCCATCGAGAGCGGGCTGTGCAAGAGCATGACCGTCGGCCTCGGCAAGGTGAGAGGCGCCACATACGTGCACATGCTCGGCTCTCTCGGGATGGTCGAGGCGATTCCGTCGATGGCGGAAGTGTTCCTGGCCTCCCGCAAAGTGACCGCAGGAGTCGCGATTCTCGAGAACGCGTTTGACGAGACCGCTGAGATCATCGGCCTGCATCCGAGCAAGATCCTCGCGACGGAGCCCTCGCTGCTGGAGAGGGCCAAGGCGATGATGCCGTCGCTGCCAGCGGATAAGGTCGACGTGCTGGTGGTGGGCGAGATGGGCAAGAATTTCAGTGGCACGGGGATGGACACCAACATCCTTGGGCGTTTCCGGCTGGAGGAACTTCCGGATCCCGAGAGTCCGAAGATCAAGCGAGTGGTCGTCCTCGACCTTTCACCCGAATCGCACGGGAACGCCACCGGCACTGGGCTCGCCGATGTGATCACCACGCGGATCGCGGAAGCATATGACCGGAAGTCCAGTTACCTCAACTGCCTGACGAGCACTTTCCTCGGCCGCGCCGCGATACCGCCGGCAATGGACAATGACTGGGCAGCGATAGGATTGGCGGCCTCAGGAATCGTTGAGAATACCAAAGAGCTCCGGCTGATGATGATCAAGAACACGCTTCATGTGGATAGACTTTATGTGAGCGGCAACCTGCTCGAGCAGGTCAAGAGCCGTCCCTGGGTAAGGGTGGTGGGCGGGCCGGTCGCTATCGAGTTCGGGCGCGACCACAACTTGACATTTCCGTCGCTCGGCAGGCATTGACAGCCGCCGGTACTGATAGGTGGGTGCACGTATGTTCAGGATATGGCCGAGACTGGCCCGGAAGAATCTCTTTATGATCTTGGCGTTCAGGTTCCCCGGCAAATGGAGGGTCGTCCTTCCGCTGCCGCTCTTCGTCATCGACGATATCCTGGAACCTCTTGGACTGCTGGGAGCGATCCTGCCTCTTCGTGTGCCCACCGGCCTCGCGCGGCGCTTCTCCCTGCGCCTGGACCTGGGAGCCGTTGCGGGGGCGCTTTCTGAGGCGTGGCGCTCACTGAGGTGGAAAGGTGCATTCACCCTCGCGGATGTGAACCAGGATGGTATGGAAATCTCGATCCGGTTCGTCTGAACCAGGCACGCTTGTCCTCAAAAAGGACGTCCCTCCACACGTGAGGGGCGTCCTTGATGTGCTATTGGGGGCCGGGTACCAGGCATTCATCGTCGGTGGAGCCTGCCGGGATCTCCTGGACGGTCTCAAACCACACGACTGGGATGTCGCGACCGACGCCACGCCCCCACAGGTGGAGGCGTGCTTCGCGGAGCGTTTCCGTTTGCTCAAGCAGGGTGAGAAGCATGGCACCATTGGGATGCTCTCGCACGATGCGCAGCCATGGTGCGTCGAAGTGACGACCTTTCGCAGCGAGACCACTTACTCCGACGGGCGGCGTCCGGATAGCGTCCAGTTCGTCAGGACAATCGAAGAAGACCTGTCTCGCAGGGATTTCACGGTCAACGCTCTTGCGCTGCGTTGGCCCGACATGGTGGTGATAGACCCGTTCGGCGGGCTTGGCGACTTGCGGCGCCGCCTGGTAAGGTGCGTCGGCGACCCGCAGGCACGCTTCGGTGAAGACGGGCTCAGGCTGTTGAGGGCCGTGCGGCTACGAGCTGAGCGAGGCTGGAAGATCGAAAAGGATACGTACAACGCTCTCGGCCTGCAGGCGAAGCTCCTGAAGAAAGTGTCCCGGGAGAGGGTGCGCGACGAGTTCGCGCGCGTCATGACGGCCAAGTTTGCGGCCGCCGCGCTCCGGGACCTTGTGAAGACAGGCCTTCTCGTCCGCTTTATCCCCGAGTTCCAGGAGTCCATCAACTTCGACCAGCGCACCAGGCACCACCGCCAGAAGCTCGACGAGCACGTGATAGAGACCGTTTCGTGGGTGCCGGAAAGGCTCGAGCTGAAGCTCGCAGCGCTTCTTCACGATATCGCCAAGCCGAGGACGTTCACGCTGGATGAGGATGGCCAGGGGCACTTTTACGGGCACAACAAGCTCGGCGCCGCGGCCAGTGCCGAGATCCTCCGCCGCCTGCGCTTCTCCCGCGAAGTGATCAATAGGGTCGCCCTGCTGGTCAAGGAGCACATGTTCATCTACGGCCCCCAAGTGACGGACGCCGGGCTGCGGCGGCTGGTCGGCAGGGTCGGCAGGGAGAACATCGCTGACCTTTTCGAACTCAGGCGGGCGGACATCGTGGCGTCGGGCGGCATGCCTGACCCTTGGCTCGACAAGACATGGGACCGGGTCGCGGAAGTCATTGAGGGGCGCCAGCCGACATCAGAAACGGACCTGGCGATCGACGGCAATGACATCATGCAGGCCACAGGATGGGAGCCGGGCCCGAGAGTCGGCCGGGCGCTGGAGATGCTGCTTGAGCGAGTGCTCCAACAGCCCGAGCTCAATGAGCGCCGGAGGCTGCTGGCCGAGCTTGAGGCGATCAAGGGTCAGGTGGAGAGCACAACGCACGAGGTGATCAAGGGCCAGCCTGAAAGCACAACGCGCTCAAGCGACCGGGAGGGGTGAAGGCTGGGGAAGAGGGGGGAATACGTACAGGCGCTGCGACAGATGCTCGCGGCCGGTGCCACCAGTACCGGTGGCGGCCGTGCCTTGGAGGATTTCCTTCTCGCCAACTCCGGCCTCCCCGGGCCAAGAGGCAATCTTGAGTTGGCCGCAGCGCTTGCGGACTGCTATGTAGACAGGACACCGGCATCCTGGGAGCGCGAAATACTCAAGCGATGGGCCGGCATCTCTGCCGAGGAAGCCCCCTACGGTAGTTCCGGAGAGTACCTGCCGTTCTGTGCGATGCAGGCTCTCAGTTCCCTCTACCCCCAGGCCAGCGAACCGGAGAGACGTCACATCGTCTCGGTCCTCCGCCGGGCGGCATCAGATATGCGCTGGCGGCTTCGCGAGTCTTGCGCGATGGCCCGTTGGCCCTGGACTTTGTCGGCAGGGTAATGTGCCGTGCGCAAGGGCTCAGCGCGGGTGAAAGCCAGACCGACGGGTTCCGGGTCTTGAAACAAGGCCTGGAATACGTCCCGAGTGTCTACGTCGCCGCTCTCTCTGACGACGGGTTCGACCCGCTCGACAGGTGGGCCGTCTCGCCGTCAAAGCCAATCAGAACGATCATAAAGGCCAATCTGGGCAAGTCACGGCTCTCGCGTTTTGAAGAGAGAATCCAGCGGACACTCGCGCTCCTTTCGGGGGACCGGTAGGCACGCGGGATACGCAGAGTAATGTGCAACGAGGCGCGCAGGGTAGATACGCAGGGTAGATGTCACCTTTGGCGCGACGAGCGGAAGTAGTGCATATCCCGGGCGACGTGCGCTCTACGAGTGCAGATCCTGGCCAACGTGCACTCTACGAGTGCAGGTCGCGGCCAATGTGCACTTGGTGCAGCAAATTCTCAGCAACTCCCCTTGTCGACTTCTGCGCGCTTGTGATATACTTCTTGAAAATCAAAAGCCGCTCGACTTCAGGCGGCTATTCTCATATCTGGGGGGGTTTTGACATGACGATAGAGGAGAAGTTCGGAACGGAAGGCTTTACTTTCGACGACGTCCTCCTGGCCCCGGCTTACTCGGAAGTCCTCCCTCGGGATACCGATGTGTCGACCCGGCTTTCAAGAAACATCCGCCTGAACATCCCATTGGCCAGCGCTTGCATGGATACGGTGACCGAGGCGCGCATGGCGATCGCGATCGCGCGCGAGGGTGGAATCGGTTTCATACATAAGAACATGACCGCCAAGCACCAGGCGGCGGAAGTCGACAAGGTCAAGAGATCCGAGCACGGGGTGATCGTGGATCCGATTTACCTTGGCCCGGACCACACCGTGCGCGACGCGCTGGACCTCATGGCGCGCTATCACATCTCCGGAGTTCCCATTGTCGAGGGCACGAAGCTCATCGGCATCCTCACCAACCGCGACATCAGGTTCGAAAGCAACTACGACAAGCCTGTGACCGAAGCAATGACCAAGGAGAACCTTATCACCGGCCCTGTGGGCACTACACTGGATCAGGCGAAACGAATTCTTGGCAAGTACAAGATCGAAAAACTCCCGCTTGTGGACGCGGATTTCAACCTCAAAGGCCTCATCACTCTGAAAGACATCGAAAAGGTCAGGCAGTACCCGAATTCCGCCAAGGACTCGAGGGGCCGGTTACTCGCCGCAGCAGCAGTCGGAGTCACGAACACCGTCGACCGCGTCGGCCTGTTGGTGGACGCAGGCGTCGACGTCCTTGCGATCGACGCGGCTCACGGCCATTCCAGGAATGTCATCGACGCCCTCAAGAGCGTCAAGAGCAACTTCCCAGGCCTGGAGGTCGTCGCGGGGAACATCGCGACGGCTGAGGGCGCGCTTGCGCTGATAGAGGCGGGGGCGGACGCCGTCAAGGTCGGAGTCGGCCCGGGCTCGATCTGCACTACCCGTGTCATATCCGGTGTTGGCATGCCACAGATCACGGCCGTGTTTGAAGCCGCCAGGGTGGCGGCGCCGAAAGGCGTGCCGGTGATAGCGGACGGCGGGATCCGCTACTCAGGCGACATAACAAAAGCTCTTGCGGCCGGCGCGGATTCGGTCATGATAGGAAGTCTCTTCGCCGGAACGGAGGAAAGCCCGGGCGAGATGGAGATCTACCAGGGCAGGAGTTTCAAGGTATACCGCGGCATGGGCTCTCTCGGCGCCATGAAGCATGGCTCTGCGGATCGGTACTTCCAGGAGGGCGGGGAGAAACTGGTGCCCGAAGGCATCGAAGGCAGGGTGCCGTACCGCGGGCAACTCTCGGAGACCGCCTACCAGCTGGTGGGAGGCCTGCGCTCGGGCATGGGCTATTGCGGCGCTCGGGACATCCCAGAACTTAAGGCGAAGGCCAGATTCGTCAGGATAACCGCAGCCGGGCTCAGCGAGAGCCATCCTCACAGCGTGAACATAACCAAAGAAGCCCCGAACTACATGGTCAGGTAGCGGCAGGGCATGTTCAGCCTGCACTGGGCTTCTCAATGTACCCGCCTTGCGTAGACGCGATCGTCGGCACCTGCCTGCGGGCAGACAGCCTGAACCTGACCTCGCCGTCGGGGCAGTCGAACTCGATTGTGTCTCTTGAACTGCCGCCGCGCTCGCGCAGGTCTCCACCGCATTCACACGCGATCATCAGCGGGAACACCAGGACGAGCGCCTTCGGGCAGAAACCCTCCGGGGTGTTCCACTCGAAGAGCCACGCATCTCCTGTTTGGATTCCTGACCGGCAGGCTCCTTTGCGGGACACCGTTTCGATGGTATAGGCCACCGGTTCTAACCACACCTTTGGACCTGTCAAGAACCGACCCCCCTAAGCACGTCCCTCCTGATACCATCCTACATCTGGCAGCAATGGTTAGACAATAAACAGGCCTACCTGTAGAATGGAAAGAGATTCCGGGTCTCGGGGGTGGACAGGCAATGGCCGAACTACCTGAACTCACGATTCTCACGGGCCAGATGAATCAAGGGCTGAAGGGACGGACGGTGCGGGAAGTCGAGGCCCGTCAGCCCAAGTGCCTGAATGTGCCTATGGAGGAGTTCCGCTCGAGGCTTGTGGGCAAGACGTTCGGTGCGTGCAGGCTCGTCGGCAAGTGGATTGTGTGTGAGATGAAGCCGGGCGAGGTTTTCCTGCTGAACCTGGGGATGGGCGGAGACCTGCGATTCAGGCCTGCGTGGGCGCCGGACGATACGGCGAATGCAGCGGCGAATCCACCGTCGGATTCGCCGTCAAATGCCGTGTCGGATCCACGGGTGAAAGCGCTTGAGAAGTACCAGCTTCGAATGGAGTTTGCGGACGGGGCAGCGCTGACCTGCAGGTTCTGGTGGTTCGGCCATACACACGTGATGGCGGCCGAGAACCTGGCGACCCATCGTGAAACCAGTGTCATAGGGCCGCTTGCGACCGGTCCGGACGCCGGTCTTTCCTGGTTCCGCGAGCTCGTGGGGACAAGCCGTGGTAACGTAAAAAGCCTCCTCATGGACCAGAAGAGGATATCGGGGCTGGGAAACGCCTACATGCACGACATCTTGTTCACGGCGCGAGTTCACCCTCTACGACAGTGCAGGTCACTACGTCCGGATGAGGTTGAAGCGCTTTTCGAGGCGATACCCTATGTGACGAACCGGGCCATCGAGCTGGGCGGATTCGAAACAGACTTGTATGGCAAAGGCGGATATGCGGTCAGCGGCGACAGGCTCTGCATCATCGGGTACAGAGACGGAAAACCGTGCCCAATCTGTGGCACTGCGATCGAGAAGATAAAGACGGGCTCGACGTCCGGTTTTGTATGCCCGTCATGCCAGAAAGTGAACTGACATCTGTGCCTTTTTCTGCTCCTTGACTGTATAGGTGTAGTGAACTAATGTTTCCATGGGAAAGAAGGCCTGGACCGCCTTCTATAAGACAGGAGAGCGTCTCTGGATGCTAAAGCCCGGAGCCATCATCGTAGCGCTTGTCGTGGCACTGTTGACCCTGGCGCTCGTGCCCGGCTGCACGGCTGAACGGCGCGCTCACTCCATCACGGTCGCCGGGTCAACGTCGGTGCAGCCATTTGTCGAGCTTCTCTCTGAAGAGTTCGCGAAACAGCACAACGACCTCGTCGTGAACGTGCAGGGTGGCGGCTCCAGCGCGGGAATACAGGCGGCAATCGCGGGCGCGGCGGAAATCGGAATGTCGTCACGCGACCTCAAGCCTGCAGAGAAGGAACTCAAGCAGTTCCTCATCGCCCGGGATGCCATCGCCGTCATCGTCCATCCGGAAAACCCCCTCAGGAGCATCGATCTCGACACTTTGCGTAAGATTTTCACCGGCTCCATCACGTCGTGGGACCAGCTCGGCTGGGCTCCAAAGCCGGTGACCGTCATCTCCAGGGAAGAGGGCTCCGGCACGAGGGGCGCTTTCGATGAGCTTGTGATGAGGACCGCTGAGGTCTGGCCGGGCTGCCTGGTGCAGGACTCAAACGGCTCTGTGCGGGTGACTGTCGCACAGGACAGGTACTCAATCGGCTACATATCTTTGGGGCTTGCTGACGAAAGCGTGAGAACGCTGAGCCTTGATGCTGTCGAACCCACGTTCGACAACGCGTCGTCAGGGAAATACCCGTTGGTCAGGCCGTTTTTGTTCGTGCTGAAAAACGAGCCACAAGGGCTGGCAAAGCAATTCATCGACTATGTGCTCAGTGAAGAAGGCCAGAAGATACTCCGCGAAGAGGGGTTGGTCCCTGCTGTCGCACGAACGGCGCGTTGAACAAGCACTGCTCGTCTCTGCCCTTTCTTCGGTATTCATACTCGGGCTGATAATCGTCTTCATCTTTTTCGAAGGCCTCCCGGCTTTCCGCGCAGCCGGAGTGGCCGGCTTCTTCACGGGCCTGAAGTGGGCCCCCACGAAATCCGTTTTCGGCATCCTGCCCATGATCCTCGGGTCGCTCTGGGTCACAGCCGGCGCGCTCATTCTCGGCGCTCCGGTGGGGGTCCTGTGCGCGGTCTTCCTGGCCGAGTTCGCCCCGCCACGAGTCGCGGATGCCGCCCGGGTTTCCGTTCAGATGCTGGCCGCGATCCCTTCTGTGGTTTTCGGCTTCATCGGCTTGCTCTTTGTGGTGCCGTTTGTGCGCGAGCACATCGGGGGACCGGGCTTCTCCGTGCTTGCGTCGTCAATCGTGCTCGGCATCATGATCCTGCCGACAGTGGTGTCGATAAGCCTCGACGCCATCGAGTCCTTGCCGCGGTCGTATAAGGAAGGCGCCATGGCTCTCGGTGCAACCAGGTGGCAGACCGTGAGTATGGTCATCCTGCCTTCGGCGCGCTCGGGCATACTCGCCGCGACGATCCTTGGAATGGGACGCGCCCTGGGCGAGACCATGGCGGTGATCATGGTGGCCGGAAATTCGCTGAAGATCCCCTCAGGCCTGCTTTCCCCTGTAAGGACCCTGACCAGCGGAATCGCGCTGGAGATGGGTTACGCGGAAGGGCTTCACAGGCAAGCTTTGTTCGCCATGGGCATTGTGCTGATGGCGCTCATCCTGGCGCTGAACCTTGTGGCCTCCGCCGTCTCGAGGGGGCGGTCGCGATGAGAGACCGTCTCGGCACGCTGCTGGTATGGGCAAGCGGGATCCTGGTGATGGGTGTGCTGCTTGCCATCATCTCGATCGTGCTTATCCGGGGCCTGCCTTTCCTGAGTCTCGAGTTCCTCACCCAGGCGCCGCAGAAAATGGGGAGGGAGGGCGGCATCCTCCCCATGATAGCGGGGACATTCCTGCTTGCGATGGTTGCTGTGCCGATCGCGACGGTCCTCGGGGTCGGCGCCGCAATATACCTTTCTGAGTACACAGTCGAGGGCCGCCTGACGCGAATCGTCCGCTCTGGCACGGAGATCCTGGCCGGCGTGCCGTCCATCATATTTGGGCTTTTCGGGTTTGTGCTGTTTGTCGTGACGCTCGGTTTCGGGTGGTCTGTTGTGTCGGGCGGGCTTACCGTTGCGTTCATGACGCTGCCCACCATCATCAGGACGTCGGAAGAGTCGTTGCGCGCGGTGCCAAGGATATACCGGGAGGTCAGCTACGCGCTGGGAGCTGGCAAGTGGCACACGATCAGGAAGGTCGTGCTCCCGTCCGCGGGCCAGGGGATCCTCACGGGAGTCATGCTTGCGCTTGGCAGGTCGGTTGCGGAGACCGCCGCGGTGATATTCACCGCAGGCTCATCCCTGAGATTCCCGACAAGCCCGTTCGATCCGGTCCGGACGATGGCCGTGCACTTCTATATACTTGCGCGTGAAGGCATCTCGATGGACCGGGCCTATGCCACCGCCGCAGCGCTCATCGTGCTCATACTCGTGGTCAATTCGATCGCTCTCACGCTCATGCGGCGGTACCGTGCAAGGTTCTAACCGGGGGCCAGGCGGCCCCTGCAGGTCGCGGGCCCTTCGGCCATGACTGCCGGCGGCCCAGCGGCCCAGCGGCCATGGAGGTCAGACACAGACGACATGTCCCAGGCGAAGATCAGCATAAGAGGACTTGACGCATACTACGGCGAGTTCCAGGCTTTAGCGGGCGTGGACCTGGACATCCCTGCCAACAGCCTCTTCACCGTCATGGGGCCCACCGGCAGCGGCAAGACGACGCTGATGCGGACGATAAACCGTCTCAATGACATCGTGAAGGGGTTCAGGGCGACGGGTCAAGTCACCGTCGACGGCCAGGATGTCTACGAGCCCACTGTGGATGTGCCGTCGCTCCGGCGCAAAGTCGGCATGGTTTTCGCCGTCACGACTCCACTGCCGCTGACCACATTCGACAATGTGGCCTACGGTCCGCGCGTGAGGGGGACCCGGTCGGAGGCCCAGATCGCCGAGATCGTTGAGCGATGCCTGCGCGATGCGTTGTTGTGGGACGAAGTCGGCTCCAGGCTGCATGACCCTGCATCCAAGCTTTCCGGTGGCCAGCAGCAGCGCCTGTCGCTTGCCAGAGTGCTCGCTCTCGAACCGGAGATAATCCTGCTCGACGAGCCGGCGTCGGGCCTGGACCCGGTATCGACCGCGCGGCTCGAAGACCTGATGCGCCGGCTGTCGAAGTTATACACCGTGGTCCTGGTCACGCATAATCCGCTGCAGGCCGCGCGCGTCGGCGAACTGACGGCGTTCCTATATATGGGCCGGCTAGTTGAGGTTGGGCCGACGTCACAGCTCTTCACCAGTCCCAAGGACAAGCGAACCGAGGACTATGTCCTGGGCCGTTTCGGATGAGAGGAGGGTGGACCGGTGTCCGGAGTCATTGAGACAGTCAACCTGAACCTGTATTACGGCACGTACCAGGCGCTGAAGGGCGTCAATGTCGGGTTTGCCGACCGCCGCGTCACCTCAGTCATCGGGCCATCCGGCTGCGGCAAGTCCACGCTCCTGCGCACGCTCAACCGGATGAACGACCACCTCGGCGCCCGGGTTACCGGGCAGGTCCTGTTCCGGGGTGAGGACATATACATGCCCGCGACCGATCTGGTGGCCCTCAGGAGCCTCATCGGGATGGTGTTCCAGCGGCCCAACCCATTCCCGTTCTCGGTCTTCGACAACGTCGCGATGGGCCCGAGGATGCATTCGGTGCCGGCATCGCAGATCCCGGCCATCGTCGAGGAAAGCCTGGTGGCAAGCGACCTCTGGCACAGAGTGAAGGACAGGCTGCTTTCTCCTGCGCTCGAGCTTTCCTTGGGACAACAACAACAGCTGTGCATCGCCAGGGTGATCGCGACGAATCCCGAAGTCATCCTGTTCGACGAGCCGTGCTCTGCCCTGGACCCCGAGACGACTCTCCACATAGAGGAATTGATGAGGAGACTCTCCAAAGAGTACAGCGTGATCGTCGTGACTCATAACATGCAGCAGGCCGCCCGTGTTTCCGAAACGACTGTCTTCATGTTGTCAGGGCAGATAATCGAAGTCGGACCCACGCTTATGATGTTCACAAGTCCGAGCGACAAGAGGACCGAGGACTACATCAGCGGCCGGTACGGTTGAGATCCGTCTGAGATACGGTTGAGGCTTGGCCGAGATACGGTGAGAGGCAAGACACTGGGATGAGGGGGCTTACCACAATGCCGAGGGGCTTTCTGGCTCAGGAAATCAACGAGCTGAAGGCACAGCTGGTCGAAATGGGCGAGTATGTCGTCCGGTCTGTCAACCTGTCCATCGAGTCGCTCCGGTTGCTCGATCCGAACGTCGCCGAAGACGTCATAACGATGGACGAGATCATAGACCACCAGCGTATCGAGATCGAGAGAAAATGCCTGAGGCTCATAGCCACGCAACAACCGGTGGCGCGGGACCTTCGAGTCATCATGGCCGCCTTCTCGATAGCGACCGACCTCGAGCGCATCGGTGACCATGCCGATGACATCGCCTCCATCGTGCTGAGGCACGCCGGTGAGCCCCTTCTCAAACCCCTGATAGACATCCCCAGGATGACCGAGGTGGCCACCGGCATGCTCCGCGATGCGCTGACGTCGCTCGTGGAAGAGGACGATGAGCTGGCCAAGAGACTGTGTGAACGCGACGCGATCGTTGATGGTTTGTATAACCAGGTCTTCCGCGAGCTTCTTATCTTCATGATGGCCGATCCGAAGACAATCGCCCGGGCGACCTACTTGATCATGGCTGCCCAGGCGGTTGAAAGGATCGCAGACCTGGCGACGAACGTCGCGGAGCGCTCGCTCTACATCACAACCGGCGTGTATTCGGAGCTGAACGCCGATTGAGGCCCACGTCCGAGTGGGGAGGCTTTGGGTTGCGCTCGGATGCGGTAACTGGCGGATGCGGCCCGGTCTTCCCGGCCCATCTGTCTTCTAGGTGTATAGATTACCCGAGGAACTAGCTTCGCGGCAGCTAGATGTTCGGCGGAACTAGCTTCCCGGAAGTCAGATCCATCCCAACTGTCTTCCTGGAGTATAGATAGCCCGAAGAACTAGATTCCCGGCAGATAGTTCTTCAGGAGAAGTGTCCTTCCGGAAGTCACATCCGTGCTAACCGGCCGCCGCCGACCTCAGTACTTCCGAGCAATCTCCTTCAGCTTGTCGATGGTGAGGTTACCGCCGCTCAGCACTAGAGCGACCTTCTTGCCCTGGATACGGTCCTTGATCTTGAATGCCGCGGCGGTTGACGCGGCTCCCGCGCCCTCGGCCACAAGGTGGGCCGTCTCGGCCAGCGTCAGTATGCCGCGCTCCATCTCTTCTTCAGAGACAAGCACCATGTCGTCCACCACTCTGCTCAGGACATCGAGGGCGAACTGATACGTCTGCCTGGTGGCTAGACCGTCGGCGAAGGTGTTGACCGGCCCCGTGGACGTGATCTTCTTCGTCTGCCATGACCGGTACACCGCGGGCGCCTGCTCGGCCTGTACCCCGATCACTTTCGCCTCCGGACGCAGGGCCTTGGCGACGATGCCCGTGCCGGAGCAGCCGCTCCCGCCGCCGATGGGCACTATGATGAAGTCGATGTCCGGGACTTCCTCCAGGATCTCCAAACCGATCGTTCCCACCCCCGCGAACAGTTTCGGCTCGTTCACGGCGTGGATGTACCTGAAGCCTTCCCTGCGCGCCGCTTCCTCGGAGGCCTCGCGCGACTCCTCATAGTCTCTGCCCTCGAGACGGACCTCTGCGCCCAGCGATCTCATCGACGCCACCTTGAACGGGTTGGCGCCGATCGGGGCGTAGATCACGGCGTGCACGCCGAACAGCCGGGCCGAGTATGCCACCGACTGCCCGTGATTGCCGGTCGAAGCCGTCACGACGCCCTTGCTGCGTTCTTCCTGAGACAGCGTGGACATCAGGTAGATGCCCCCGCGGACCTTGAAAGCGCCTATGGGCTGCATGTTCTCACACTTCACATAGACCTCTGCGCCGAGATGATCGCAGAGCGCCCACGGCTTGATGAGCGGCGTGGGAGGGATATAGCGCCTGATTGTGGCTCGCGCTTTGAACACATCCTGGATTGTTGGCGGGACCAAGTCCGGCATCATCTGTCACTTCCTCGTTGTCGTTGTGAACATTTTTCAACCTCGTGCTTGGCTTATCCTGCCTGGGGGAAAATGCGCCGCGGGGCCTTCCCCCGCTGTACAGCGAAAATGCAGCTGTACGTCTGAGAGACAGCCCCATGGATACGACCGGAACTGGATGAATGAGTCGCTGAAGACCCATAGCCGGAGAAGACTTACGCCGGCATCGCCGTCTGGAGCTGGTCCAACACGAGCACGAGACCGAGCCCGCACTGCAGCACTCTGATGCCAGGCAGACGCGCGACCAGCCCGAAAATGAACTCTGCGTGGTCCTTGGAATACCTGACCCTGGTTTCGTGCAGTGAGATCTGGGACGAGGCGAAAACGTGCTGCAGCACACCCCTCACCTGCGTGATAGGGATGCTGAACATCCTTCCGGTGCTCGACCTTACTGTGACAGCGTCCTTTCCAACATCCTCGACCTCAAAAACCGACGGCCGCACGATCATCGAAACTCTGCTTCCCGATAGAGAGTCCAGTACGTGCCAGCATTCCCTGAGCCGTTGCCTGCTCGATTTCCTGGTTTCCTCCATGGAACAGCGAAGCCTCCTGGGGAGGCTCCTTGCCCCCTCTCGCAGGCCTACGAGGTTAGCTGACGGGTTAGGGCCGAGAAGGCAGCCCTTCCTTCCGAATTCACCCCTGGTAGTGGTTCCCCCGTTCCCATTCCTGGGATTAGGCCTCTATGTTTGTCGAATCTCACCTAAGAGACTAGCACGGTAGTCGAAGTTTCGTCAATGATAGCAGCGCAGGTAAATCTTGCTAAGAAAGAATCTTCTTGTGATCTCTGAGAGCGACGCTGATCTCGAGCTTACCGTGCTTGCAGCTGAGAGGGATGACCAGCCTGTTGATGTCGATCAGGGAGATCATCGTGCCGCGACCGTACAGGAGGGTCGGAGGCGTCAAACGGCATGCATATGATTGGTTTTCGAGACCGACCGTCGCAGCCCCTGCTATCATGTTCCCGAGCTCGGCTACGGCGCTCTCCGCCAGGGCGTCAAAAACCGGCATGCGCTGGCCCAGCATGGCTGTGGCGAACTGCTTTGCCGTGCGCTCGGACATACCGTACATGACGATTCCCTCAGCGTCCCCGGTTACGCCGATCACCACGGTTACATCGTCAGATGCGATTTTCGAGGCGTCCAGTCTCAGCGGACCACGATCAAGATCGCAGTCCAGGGTGCTTTTCACAACATCAACAGCAGCGGAAATGAAGGGGTTCACGAAATCGACCCGCAAGCAATGAGGCCTCCACATGAAGAGAGTCAGTCACCGAAGTACTGTCGAAGGCCGGCGAACAGCCCTTCAGCGCAAGCCTGTAGGAACGCCGGGTCTTTGAGCAGCTGTTCTTCGCGAGCGTTGGTGATGAAGACCAGTTCGGCGACTACTGCGGTAACGGGCGCGTTCCTTGTAACAAACAGCTCAGAAGCCCTCGCGCCGTTGTCCTGCGTGCCGAGCCTCGGGTATATGGAGAGCTGGAGCGTTTCGGCGAGTTTCTTGCTTCGTTCGGCATTCAGGCTTGTCTCTGAGTAGTAGATGGTGGTTCCCATCTTACTGCGGTCGGTGCTGCCATTATTGTGTATCGAGATGAAGATGTCGGCTCGTGAGTCGAGGCAGGCCTTTACCCTGGAAGCCAGGTCAGGGCCTTCCGCGTCTGTGCTCCTTGTCATGATGACCTTGGCTCCGCGAGATTCGAGAAACGCCTTCAGGCGCTGCGAAATCACCAGATCAGGGTCCTTCTCCATGACTGCGCGAGACGGGCCGATGGCGCCTGGGTCCTTGCCCCCGTGCCCTGGATCGAGGCATATGATCTTGCCCTGCAGCCCCTTTGCCAGGGCGTCGACCACGATCAGGTTCTGGGATTTCCTCACATTGTACTGGGAGCCCGGCGCAACCTTGACTTCGATCATGGTGGACGGGCCTCTGGCCGACGCTGAGGCTGATGAAATGACACCCTTTGCGGGAAGCGTCACCGGGGCCTTGAGCGCGGCACCGGGCAGCTCGATTGTGATGATGCCTTTAGCCGGGTCGAACGAAGGCACGGGATCCGTGTAGCCGGCTATCTCGATCTTGATGGTGCTTCTCGGGCCATCTTCGTAGGCGACCTTCTCAACGGTGGGGAAGAGCTCGAGCACGAAGCGACCCGCTTTGCTCTCGACGACCCTCATCGACGGCCGCTCCACGAACGTGAGGAGGATTCCGGCCGGGCCCAGTTCGACCGTGCCGAGTTCGCCTGCATAAACATCCAGCCGGCCCCTCGCGCCCAGCTTTGGGGCAGTGACGATGCCGAACTTCGATGCGTCGAACGGCGCCGTGCCCGCCACAGGGAAGTCGCCGGTCACCGTGAGGACTTTCCGGGCGTAGTCCCTTGTCTCCAGGCGGACGGTCGACGGTCCTTTCACCGAGTCTATCTTCACGAGCCACCCTGCCACATAGCCCGTCACTGTGCCGTAGCGTAT
The DNA here is from genome assembly GCA_030691635.1 of Bacillota bacterium. Taxonomy (GTDB): domain Bacteria; phylum Bacillota; class Sulfobacillia; order JAUYEF01; family JAUYEF01; genus JAUYEF01. Next base: position 30,091 of record JAUYEF010000194.1, on the reverse strand, counting down.
GTGGTACCAGCCGCCCTCTGAGCCGAGCACCTGGAAGACGCCGCCTTTCGGCAAGTGGCCGAGCACGCTCGTGCCCGTGGACGGCCCCCGGCGAATGTTCACGTTGCCGGGAGCGCGACCGGTTCCCTGGACCTTCATCTGCCAGTAGTTCTCGCCCACCTCATATGTCACGCCGCTGCCTGGGTCGATGTTGATGACCCGCACGTCGGTTGCGTCCACCCAGCCGGTGGCGCCGGCGGTCGTGGTTATCCTGTGCCAGCCGTCACTGGACGAGAGGTACGTGGCCTGGGCGCCTGCCTTGAGCGTGGTGAGCACGCTGAACTCTTCTGAAGCGCCACGCCGGACCCTGACTCCGGCCTTCAACGCGATAACCTTCCGGGACAGGTCTCCCGCCTCGAACTGGCCTGGGTCGAGCGTCTTGACCGTGGCGAGCCAAGTCGCGAGCCATGCCTCCCCCTGCCCGTGTTTGACGCGGACCCAGTCTCCCGATCTAGCTGTGACCGCCAGCACCGTGCCCCCGAGGACCTGGCTGACGACACCGTAGCCTGTCCCCGGGCCACTGCGGAGGTTCATCGTGCCTTTCGGTATCGCCACGGTGTTCGGCTGGACAGGCGACTCCACCCTGACCAGCGGCGCGTATATGTACCCTTCCTTGCCATCAGGCATTTTGATGCGGAACCAGTCACCCTGGCGCGCCAGGTCTTCGAACCTCTCGCCACCCGCGGCGGTCTTGATGATCGGGTGGTTTGTGCCAGGGCCTGACCTGATGTTGGCGGGCCCTTTTTCGACAACAACCGCGGCCAACGCCGCAGCGGGCGTACACAGGAGAGCCAGGACGACGATGATGGTGACGGCGAGATGCCGCCTCGGCCATCGACATGCTACGACAAGGGCTGAAACGAGGCGCAATGAACACACTCCCAGGCTAAAGGTATTGGGGGATTTCGCTGGTGGTTTGGCTACCCATCGACACGGACGCTCTTTCTTCGCACTAGTTCCCTCCGGTGGAGGGCCTTTCCTTTGCAGGAAATGAGAAATACATGGGAAGGATTATTTACGGACACCACGAAGATTTAAGGAAGTAGGCAAGACCATTATTCCTGAGGGTGTGTCGCGATGAAGACCGTCACCGGAGTGATAGGCCCCGCAGACCTTGTTGAGCGCGTCCTGAGCATAGCCAAGGAGTTCGATGAGCTGGAGGCCCACGGGCTGGCATATACCCACGAAACCGAGGCGCCGGACATCGTTAAGAAGCATGCGTCGTTGATGAACGTCGCACTCTTCACCGGGCCTGTCCCGTTCTACGCGTCCAAATCGGTGGACGTGCGATTCCCGCTGCTTCATATTTCATTTTCCGGGTCCAGTGTCTACAAGACTCTGCTTGAAATGGCCATAAAGCAGAAGGATCTCACCCGGATCAGCATGGACACGCTGGAGAAGCGTGCGCTGGAAGAGATATACAACGGGCTGGGCCTGGACTTCTCCAACGTAAAGGTGCGTGAGTATCACGGGCCGGTTACGGCGGAGGAACTCACCGGGTTCCACCTGGGCTGCCTTGAAAGCGGGGCGACCTCTGCCCTGACGTGCCTGCGGTCGACGTACGTTGCTCTGCATGACATGGGCCTTGACGTTTGGAGAGTCATTCCGGACGAAACCGCGATGCGGGAAGGCCTATCGAGGGCCGTGATTGAGGGCCGGGCCTTGAGGTCAAGAGAGGCTGAGCTCGTGATAACCTTGATCAAGATCGACAATTTCGACGACGTGTTACGGACCTCGGGTTCGGAGTATGGTGTCCAGCGAACCAAGCTGGAGCTGCACAAGCTGCTGCTCGACTACGCCGAGAGGATGGAGGCATCGCTCCAGGCTCTTGGCGACGACGAGTTCCTGATCGTTTCCACAAGGCGGACCGTCGAGGCGTCGACGTCTTACTGGACTCGCTCCTCGTTGCTCGAGATCATCCGGAACAAGATGCCGCTCAAGGTCAGCATAGGCATGGGGCTGGGGCCGACTGCGGCGGCCGCTCACGCGAGCGCCAGAATAGCGCTTCACTATTCGCACCAGCGTGGTGGAGACGTCGCCCATGCAGTGGTGAACTCCCGCGATATCATCGGGCCGATCGGCGCCGGCCAGTCGCTGGCATACAGCCTCCGCACAGAGAACACTGTATACAGGTCCCTCGCCGCGAGGACGGGGCTCAGCGTGGCAACCATCGACAGGCTGCTGGCTTTCGCCGGGTCCAGGTCGTTCGAGCCAGTCACGGCGGCCGAAATGGCAAGAGCGCTGGGAGTGACGGCCCGGAGCGGGAGAAGGCTGATCTCCAAGCTGGTGGCGTCAGATCTGGCGGAGCCAGTGGGTGAGGAGCAGCCCTACAAGAGGGGCAGGCCCAGGCACATATACAGGCTGAAACTGCAGCATTTCCGGTAGGGTTATGGTTGTCGCAGCAGAACGCCGTGCTGTGGGCACGGGCCGCTTACCGGCCAAGCCTCCGCGGTCGGCCGGCGGGCGCGTTGACCGTCCGGGTGATCTTGCGGTGGAAGAGGTATATCCTCTGGTCATACAGCAGCTGGTTCACGGTCGCGACGTGGGCGAGGCTGACAGGGAACGCTGCGGAAAACGCCATCACCAGGAAGCCGACCGCGGCGCCCTTCAGGATGTTGACCCACTTCACCTCGAGAACTCCGGCCCAAACACTGCCGCTCAGCGATTTTACCGCGAAGGACGACAGCCCGGCAGCTACAAGCACTCCGGCGATCGTGACAATGGCGATTTCCGCAATGATCACTGAAGCGACGTCGCTGTTGCCGATACCCACGGTCTTCATTATGGCGATGTCGCGTCTCCTGTCATAGAACGATAGCAACATCACTGTGAACAGGCCCACCGCCACGAACACAAACGCGAGGAACAGCGCGTTTATCGCCGGCATCTGGATGTCCTGCGTCAGAGTCCTCGCCGTGATCTCAGCCTGGTTGGGCACAAGCCCGGTGGATGCCTGGAACGTATACCATATCCTGCCACCGGCCACCGATGCGTTGAGCGCCTCGAAGGCCGACCGGAGGTCACGGATCGCCGCCTGAGCATCGGTCCGCGCGCCGCCCAGGTCAAACATGGCGAGCATGCGGGCGCCCGACCCCCGCGTGCCGTACTCGGTCAGTTCGCTGAGCTCGTGCTGGTGGTACGAATCCTCCCATATGACGGGTGCGTCCGCCAGCGCGAAGTCCGTGGAGAAAACGCCTGTGACCGTGAACTCGTGGTCTTCGAGCCTGTGAAGCGGCGTGTACGGAAACACGAGCGTGAGCGTCGAGCCCACAGTGACCCTGGCGCGGCGCGCGAACCAGACGGGAACAATGACCTCATCCCTGGACGCGGGGGCTTTGCCCGACTCGATGTTTATCGCGCGCAAGAACCATGTGGACTGTGGAGAGGCATACAGCACATCAACGGAGCCGGCAGGCGAATAAGCCTGCTCCAGCGCGGCGAACTCGACACGCGCGAATCCCTTCAGAGCATCCCACGGAAGGCGCCGGGCGCCCTGCGCAGCAGGACAGATCATCTCTTCCTTGTTCTGCGTGGGGTCGATCTCGTTGAACTCCTGGTACCGGATCATGTGGTTCATCACCAGGGCAAGGTCACAGGGCATATCGAGGCGCTGAGTCCTGGCTACGGCCTTTTCGGCCAGCGCATCCATGATCGGGACGACCACAAGATACGCAGTTATCCCCAGAGCCAGGACCCCCGCCATGATGGCGTTGCGCGTCCGCTGGCGCCAGAGGTTATGCATTGCCATCCATTGGATGTCGCCGATCTTGTTAAACAAGCCCCGGTATGTCCTCCCTGATCAGTCGTTGCGGAAAACGTCCATCGGCGAAAGCCTGAGCGTTCCCAGTGCCGGCAGGGTCCCGAAGATGACCGCAAACAGCACAGTGGTGGCGAACACCCGGAAGAAGTCGGAAAGCGTGAGCACTCCTATCTGTAGCACAGGCATCCTGTTGGACAGGTACGTCCACAGGGAAGCCGACCGCAGCAGCACGAATCCCGCCGTGGCCCCAAAGATGCTCACGAAAAGCACTTCTGAGAGGACCATCATCATGATCTCCTTCGACCTCGCGCCCAGCGCCTTAAGGATGCCGATCTCCCTCCTGCGCTGGGCGAGAGCGATCAGCATGTTTGAGGCGACAAGGAGCGCGGCGATGGAGTAGGTTATCATTACGACGACGCCGCGAAGGTCCATCGGCGCTCCGGTCTGGCGGATCTCATCCGGGCGCGCCAGGGGCTCCGGGTACCGGAAGACCGGCTCAGGCTGGCCTCTGGACCACGCGTCCTGCACCTGCGCCGGGACGCTCACGACCGTGTGCTGTGGCAGCGCGGACGCGAGGTCGGCAGCGTTGTTCTCGAGGAAGGCCATGTTCTTGACCCGGATGGCTATTTCAGTCGTGGGCACCGGCAGGCCACCGGAAGCCTCAAACCAGATCTTCGACAGTGTCATCTGAGGGACCAGCACCTGAGGCGTGGTCCAGTAGAGCTGCTCAGACAACGTATAGCCCAGCTCGTCCTGCCACGTCAGCAGTCGCGTGGGCAGTGTGTAGCGTCCAACGACCTTCAGGTCGTAGCTCTTCCGGTTTGTGTAGTCGAAGTAGTAGTTGCCGGACTGGTCCCTGCGCACCGCCGGGACTTCGACGGTTATGGTCGAGCCGACGGCGAGCTGCTGGTATCCGCGAATGGAGGGCCGCCTGCTGTCGACGATGCAGTGCGGTTTGCCATCGTCGCAGCGGATGAAAGCCCGGCCGGCGGTGATGATCTCGTCCCAGTCCATGTCCTTGTCGAAAACCGGGTCGCGCGAGCGGAGCGGGGAGAACCATGCCTGTTCCGTGCCCTTCTCGTCGATCTTCCTTATAAAAGACGGCACCGATTGGTAGAGCGTCATGCCTGCTACATAGTTCTTCCGGTTGATCCCGGCCTTCACGATGTCGTCCGCGTTGATGTAGTTGGTGGACGTGGACGATCTCCTCAGAAAGCCGTGCAGGAAGTACTCGGGGTGGAACGAGCTGAGGTCCGAGAGAATGTCGGACGGGAGCCTGTCGTACGTCCATTCCGTGTTTTCGCCCGAGCTTATGTCGGCGCGCGATGGCCGGTACTTCCCGGGGTAGACGATGATGTCGCCGCCCACAAACTGCCGCTGGACCTTGAATGCCTGGGCAGGGTAGCCTTCGGCCACCGGGAGAGTGGATGACAGGATCATCGCAGCCAGAGCCATTCCCACGACGGAAAGCACGCTTCGGCCCATATTGCGCCGGACGTTTACCAATCCCAGCCTGACGAAAACCAACCGCGAAACCTCCTACTTTGTCTCAGGCACTATGAGTTCGTCACCGTCTTCAAGCCCGCATGTGATCTCTATAAGCACTCCATCCGTGATGCCTGTATCGACGACCACGGTCTGGACGATCTTTCGCTTCCAGAAGTCCTTCTTGTCTTCGCGCAGCACGTTCACGACCTTGTCAAGGCCGGACAGCTGGACGAGCCTGGCAGGTACCGCGAGCACGTTCTCCTTGGTCTCGATGGTGATGGTGACCTTGGCGACCATACCGGGCAGCACGTCCTGAGCCTTGTCCACTTCCACGGTGACGTCGAAGGTGGCTGTCTTGTCCTTCGGCTGTCCTTCAGCGTCGACGGACACTATCTTCCCTACATAGGGCAGGTCCGGCCGAGTCTCAAACACCACGTCGGCCTGCTGGCCCTGTTTGATCCTGCTCACGTACATCTCTGGGACCGCCACCTGGACCTGGACGCGCGTGGGGTCCTGCACCGTCAGCACTGTCGCCCCGGCCGCCAGCCGGTCGCCGGGCTTTACCGGCACTTTGGTCACCACTCCGTCAAAAGGAGCCTTGACGGTAAGGGAATCAAGATCGCCCTGGCGGCTTTCCACCAGCGTCTGAGCTTGATCGACCCTGAGCGCCTGGGCCTTCACATCGGGCTCCTCACCCGCCGCGGCGGGTGACAGGTACTTGTCGAGGGCTATTCCGGCAAGCGCCAGATCGTTTTCCGCCTGTTCCAGGGCGATCTCGAGGGCCCTGTTCGAAAGCTTGACCAAGGGCTGGCCTGACGCGACGACCGCACCCTCTTCCACCAGGCGCGAGGCCACCACGCCGGACGTCTGCGACTTGACGTCCAATCGCGCTCCGGGAGAACATGTGCCGGAGGCCGTGACCATGGTGTCCGTGCCGGTGTAGATGACCACGTTTGCGAGCATGCCGCTCTTCAATTGGCCAGAAGCGTTGTCCACCTCTATGGAGACCGGCAGAACAGCGCTCCTGCCCACCACAGTCGCTTCATAGCCGGTGGACACGACCTTGCCGTAGACAGGCGAGAGGCTGGTTCCCAGGCTTATGAGCGCTCTCATGCCGGGAGAGACGCTCGGCACATCAGCCTGGGGCACGCTGGCGACGACCACCATCCGGGAATCGTCGTAGAGGGTCGCGAGCACCTGGCCGGAGGATGCCGTATCCCCGGCGGCGACCTTGTATGATACAATCCGCCCCGGGGACGGAGCTGATGCCGTGAGTTTCGCGAGCTCAAGGCGGCGCAGTTCGACCTGTATCTCCGCCTGGCGCACCTTCAACTTCAGGGTGGCCAGGTCGTACTCGTTCACCCGTGACGCTTCCGGGTCGGCGAGGCGCGAATGCCTCTGTTGCTGGACCTCCAGGTCCAGCCGGGCCTGTGCCAGCAGTGGGAGAGCGCTCTCGTTGAAGAGCTCCGCCAGGGACTGACCGGCCTTCACTTTATCACCCGGATTCACAAGCACCTTGGTGACCTCAGCGGCTATGCGCGTGCGGATTTCGCCCTTGCGAGCATACGCTGATCGAGAAGAGGCGACCGCCTGCTCGGTAATGTCCGTGCGAATGGCGGGAACCGTGCGGTACTTGGGCTTGAAGGCCTCTTCGATGCTTTGGCGTATCCCGAATTCCGGCAGAGAGGTGAGGACTTTCCCTGTGAGTTCGGCTTTGAGTCTCGCACTGTCTTCCAGCCGGCGCGAGCCGATGAAATAACACACCGACAGCACCACGGTAGCAGCGGCCAAGATCACGAGCAGCACGAGTATGATTGCCCTGCGGCGAGGGCGCAAAGCCATGCCGGGGCGCAAAGCCAAGCCGATCCCCCCAGATGTGGGTAACGGCTAAATTCAATTTCCACAACTCTTTACCTGCCGTCGCCGGTAGGAATGGGAGCGAACTTACGAGAAATACAAGGAATGGACTCGGAGGTGGTTTCTTGCAGGAGCCTATCCTCAGGGCGATAAGCCTGAACAAAGCCTTCTTCCTGGGCGAAACGATCTATGCGGTGAACAACGTCAGCCTCTCGGTCGAGCCGGGCGAGTTCATAGTCATCATGGGGCCGTCGGGCAGCGGCAAGAGCACGCTGCTCAGCCTGCTGGGGGGCCTTGACCGGCCGATCAGCGGCGAGATCATCCTCGACGGGTCCCGGTACAGCCTGCTGAACGAGAACGGCCTCGCCGGGCTCAGGCGCGAGAAACTGGGCTTCGTCTTCCAGTTCTTCAACCTGATCCCTCACCTCACCGCGCTCGAGAATGTCACGCTTCCCATGAGGTTCATGGGCAAGGATGAGTCGAGCATCAAGGATAAGGCATCCAGCCTGCTGGATGCCGTGGGACTAAATGCAAGAAAGAGCCACAGGCCGCTTCAGATGTCGGGTGGCGAGCAGCAGCGCGTGGCAATCGCAAGGGCGCTCGCGAACAGCCCCAGCATAGTGCTGGCCGACGAGCCGACCGGCAACCTCGATTCCAAGACATCAGGCGAGATAGCGGCCCTTTTCCAGAGGTTTAACCACGAGATGAAGCAGACGTTTGTGGTTGTTTCCCACGATGAATCCATGACACAATACGCAGACCGCGTGGCACACATGCGTGATGGGCGTATTGTGGGGATAGACGAGAAGCAAGAGGCGCAGGGATAGTGGCCAGAAGATTCCTCTACGTGGAATGCGGCAGTGTGAAGACGAAAGCGCTGGTCGTGGAGGTTGAGGACCGGGTCACGGTCGTCGCGAGAGGCGAGGCGCTCACGACCGCCGGGTTCGGGCTCGACGATGTGTCGCACGGGATCCTTCAGGCGGTCGCGGAGATGGAAGAGTCGCTCGGGACACCGCTTCTTCAGGACGCCGTCCCGCTGAAACCGCACCCCGAATCCGGCCTTGAAGGCCTTTTTGTCACCTCGAGCGTGGCGGGAGCGACGCTCGCCGCCGTGGCCGGCGTGTTCAGGGACATCTCGGCGGAAAGCGCCCAGCGTGCCGCTTTGCTCGGCGGCGCTTGCGTCAGCGATGTTTTCGCGATCAATGATGAAAGGCTTCCACACGAGAAGCGTGTCGCCCTGCGGCAGCGGCCGATCGACATGCTCATCCTGGCCGGAGGGGTGGATGATTTCACCAGCATGGACAGGGCGCCCGGCCGCCAGGCCGTGACGGTCGCCAATCTTCTTTCCTCTGGCCTTCCGCGTTCGCGTGTCTCTGAGACACGGCCTCCGACCGTCGTCTATGCGGGCAGCGTCCTGGTCCGCGATGAGATCAAAGGGATATTCGACGGGGTGGCGCCCCTTGAGATAACCGAGAACGTTCGACCCAAGCTCGAGAATGAGAACCTTGAACCCGCCAGAACCGCAGTCCGGGACATTTTCCGTTCGCTCCTCGGCAAGAGCCCGAGATACGGGAGACTTGGCACCGGCGTCGACCCGGCTGGGTACGCGACCGGCCGCGCGATCGAAGAGGCCGCGCGGCGCCTCGGTGAGAACATCCTGTTTGTGGACGTCGGCGGAGCTTTCACGAGCGTGTACTCGTCCATCGGTGGAGCGTTGAACCGGACGGTCACGGACCTGTGGGGGCTCGTGTCGAACGGGGCTACCGCGAGACTGCGCCCAGGGCGGCTTCAACGCTGGCTGCCTTTTCCGGCGGCTGAGGATACCATTTGCACAGTGGTCGGCAACAGGATGATCAGGCCACAGACGGTGCCGGAGACATGGGAGGAGCTTGCGATCCGGCTGGCCATCGTGCGCGAGGAAGCCCGGCTGGGGCTGCAGGAACACATGAGCCTCGCCGTGCTCTTGCGCGGTATACAGCGCAGGCGCCAGATCTATGAGATCTTCGGCTACGAGACAGTCGGTGGCCAGACGATCGTGAACCTGTCCAAGTGCGAGAACATCATTCTCGGTGGCGGTTGGCTTGCAGGCAGGACGCCCAACCAGATCATGATGATCGCCACGGAAGCCCTCGAGACTGCGGGAGCCAACCGGATCTATGCCGACACCGCAGGCCTGCTGCCCTTTTGCGGTGAGCTTCTGCAGGGCTCGGAGATCACCCCGGATGCGGTCCTCGACTCGCTGGAACTCCTCGGCACCTGCGTATCGCCCCTGGAGACGAAAAGCCAGGGCGGGCTGCGGCTATCGAGCTCGCTGGGTAGCGCCTCACTGGAGACCGTGCGCGGCCGGCAGAAGATCAGGCTCCAAGCGGGCCGGATCCAGCGCCTGCCGCTTGAGACCAGAGAGACGGCCGTGCTTCACATGATGCCGGCGCGAGGCATAGACTTTGGCGATGGCCCGGGCAAGAGAGTGCGGATGGAAGTGAAGGGTGGCCCGGCAGGAGTCATCCTGGATATGCGTCCGAGGCCCCTGTCGCTACCGTCCGTTGAGGCAAGGCGGCTGGCGCGCTTGATAGAGTGGTGGAAGGACTTCGGTGCATGTCCCTCAGGTGTTCTTGCCGGATGGGAAGGGGGTGGCGCCTCATGACGCCTCCGCTTGTCGGCCGGGCCCTGCGGGTCGCGCAGAACATCACGATACGGAAGACCAGGCGGTTTCCGTTGAGTGGCGAGGCGCTGGTCCGTGTGGGCGACCAAGTCACCCCTGACACCGTGCTCGGCCTTGAAAGCTCGGAGGAGAAGCTCCACCTGATGAAGCTCGACGTCTCGGACCAGAGGCTCATCTCGGTGGTGATGCGCCAGCAGGGCGACACAGTGAAGATGGGCGAGACCATCGCGCTGAACACCTATGCAATGGGGCTGGGCCTGACCGAGTACTGCTCGCCGGTCGACGGCGTCATATGCGGCATCGACACCAGGACCGGGCTGGTGCAGATACGAGAGCACCCGGCCCCACTGAAAGCGCTCCTGCCCGGCCGCGTGGCATCTGTATCGAGCAACGAGTCGGTGGTGATAGAGACCCAGGGGGCCTACATTGAAGGCGCCTACGGTGACGGCCAGACGTGCGGCGGCCGGATAGCCATCGTCGCAAAATCCCCCGGCAGCCGCATAAACCCTGCTGAGATCACATCCGCGTTAGAGGGGAAGATCGCCGTCATAGGCGCAGAATGCAGGCACGAGCACCTCATGGCAGGGCTCCGATCGCGCGCCGCCGGCATCATAGCGGGCGGCGGAGACCTTGACGCCATCCAGTCGTTCTTTGAGTTTGCCGCGAACCTCACCAAAGAGGAGTACGATGCCCGGTTCGGCAGCTCAAGGGATGTCCGGACGGTCTGGGAGCAGGACGACTACACACCCGGTCTGGGGGTCATGCTCACGGAAGGGTTCGGGCAGCTGCCGGTCAGGACAGTTGTGTTCGAGCTGCTCGCCAGCCTCGAAGGGCTCTACGCGTTTCTGGATATTCCCGGGAAATACTCCGAGTACGGCGAGCCTCCGCAGCTCATCATCCCGCGGGCAGTCATCGCCGCTCCCGCATCGAGCGGACCGGACGCGCCCCGGTTGGAGCAGGATGCCGGCTTACGGATCGAAGCGGGCTCGCGTGTGAGGTTCGTGGGCGGGTCCAGGCTCGGGCAGACCGGAATCGTGCATAGCGCAATCGCTTCTCGTCTGACTCTCGTGACAGGGCAATCCGTGCCGGCTGTGGAAATACTGTTTGACGATGGGTCGACCGCGACCGTCCCCCGAAGCAACGTAGAAGCCATTCAACAGAGCTGATTCCATCCTCAGGCGGCCCGGTTGCGTCCTCGTGCCGGGATTCGGGCGGCCGTATCCCGAAAGTACCCGGAAGCGGTACTGGACAGCCTTGAGCCGATACGGTAAAAACGTCTTGGATGGATGAATTGGGGGTGGGTTCTGACTTGGTTACCCATTTCAGCACACTCATAGGCCTTGACATAGGTTCTACCACCGTCAAGGCGGCACTTCTCCAGAAACGGGACGGGCAGTGGGCCGTTGTGGCCACTTCCTTCGCTCCCACGACAGTCGAGCGGCCCCATGAGGATGTGTCCACCGGGGTGAAGGATGCCATAGCGGGGCTCCAGGCCCTTTCAGGCCGGATGCTGCTCAAGGAAGGCCTGCCGGTGTTCGCTCCCGGGGCCGACTTCGGGTGCGACGCGATGGTCGCGGCGTCGAGCGCCGGCGGCGGTTGCCAGATGGTGGTCATGGGGGTCATGAAAGACCTCACCGGCGAGAGCGCGCAAAGGGCTGCCCTGGGCGGAGGGGCTCTTGTGCTGGACGTTATCGCCGTGGACGACGGCCGGACTGTCGCGGAGCGAATCAGCCTGCTGCGCGACCTCATGCCTGACGCCCTTCTTGTCTCCGGGGGCACCGATGGAGGAAACGTCTCGCACGTCGTCGCGCTCGGCGAAATCCTGAGGGCGGCCGCTCCCACGCCGCGTTTCGCCGTTGGGACAAAGACGCCTGTGATCTACGCGGGCAACAGCGACGCGAAAGGCCAGTTCCTCGAGACGTGCGGCCAGACGGTGGATGTCCGCTTCGTGGACAACATCCGGCCCAGCATGGACCGCGAGGTCCCAGGCCCGGCACGCGAGGAGATCCGCCGGGTGTTCCTTGAGCACGTGAAGCACCAGGCTCCGGGCTACTCTGAGATCGACCGGTGGGCCGGCGGGTTCATCCGCTCGACTCCAACAGCCATCGGGCTCGTGCTCGAGAAGTTCGCCGCATCCCATAAGATCAACGTGCTCGCGGTGGACGTCGGCGGAGCCACCACCGACGTCTTCTCCGTCATGGACGGGGTGTTCAACAGGACCGTTTCAGCCGGCACCGGTGTCGGTTACGCGATGGGGTGGGGCAAGGGCATAGACTTCGAAGGCATGGCTTCATGGGTCGCCGTCGACGTGCCCAGCGGCAGGTTCAAGAACTGGGTCGCGAACAAGATGATAAACCCCAACACCATCCCTGAGACGGTCGAGGAACTCATTCTCGAACACTCGCTGGCCAGGTACGCGATCAACGCGGCGCTCCAGGACCACCACAGGCTGGCGGTGGAGCTCAAGGGTGTCCAGAAAAGGCGCGGGATAGGCGACGTCTTCGATCAGGTGCGGACGGGGCAGCGGAGGGTCGTCCTTCCCCAGGTTGATGTGGTGATCGGCACGGGCGGGCCGCTGGTCCACGCTCCCAGGCCCGAGCAGGCGCTGGCCATGATCATGGATGGTATCCAGCCGGAGGGCGTCACGGAGCTGTACCTGGATAGAAAGGCACTCATGCCCGTTGCGGGGCTGCTCGAGGAGGTCGAAGACGGGCAGGGGCTCGCTCTCCTAGAAGCAAACCTGCTGCCGCTCGGCACAACCATCTGCCCCTCTTTCCAGCGTGTCCACTCTGACGTCGTGGTCAGGGGGACCATCGCTCTCCCGGGACAGGGGGTCGCGCCGCTCAACATCAAAGCCGGCGACGTGTTCACGATCCCGCTCAAGGATGGAGACATCGCTGATATCCAGCTGAGGCCTTTGCGGGGCGTGGACGTTGGGGCCGGGCCCGGGCGTCTGGTCAGGACCAAAGTCGAAGGCGGCCTGTTCGGCATCATCGTCGACGCAAGAGGCCGGCCGCTCGACGGGAAGAGCCGCAGGCAGGCCTTATACGAACTGCTCAAGGCGATGAGGGCGTATCCCGGTGTCGATGGAGCCGGGATGGATGAAAAGCCCGCCCGCCAAGCAAATGCGGAAGGGGGTGGGACCGCATGACTCACCCGGTTCTCATAAGGCGCGAGAGAAGGCTGCCGCTGCCTGGTGAAGTGCTTGTGTCCCCCGGCGCGCTCGTGAAGGCCCAGGATGTCATCGCCCGCAGCGAGCTTGTCCCAGGCAACCCGTACATCGTGGACATAGTCCGCGAGCTCGGCATCCCGAACGACCAGGTCAGGGGGGCCATGCTGGCTGAGGAGGGCTCCCGGGTCAAGACTGGGGACGTCATCGCCCGGTCCCATGTGCGAAATGAAGTGCGCGAAGTCAAGGCGCAGGCCGACGGGGTCATCGAGTTCATCTCCGAGGCATATGGCCGGGTGCTCATCCGTGAAGAGGTCAAGCCCGACCAGCCCGTCGTGACGATCGACGTGGCGGGGAAACTGCACATACCACCCTGGCAGATACGCTGGTACGTGCGGGTAAAAGAAGAAGACGAAGTCAAGATGGGAACGAAGCTGGCATCTGAGTCTGCGGGCGCCTACGCGGGGCTGGTGTACTCACCTGTCAGGGGCATCGTTGAGAAGATATGCGGCCGGACCGGCACCATCACGATCCGCAGGCCTTACAGGCCAACTCTGGTCAGTGCTTACATACCGGGGAAGATAACCGAGACCATCCCCCAATTCGGGGCGGTCGTCTTGGGAGCGGGCCATGAGTTCGAAGGTGTCTTCGGCATCGGCGGTGAGGAGGTCGGCCGTGCGCGCATAGCGTGCGGCCCGGAAAGTGTGCTCCAGCCGGAAGACGTGCGTGACGACGACAGCGGCGCCGTGCTCATGGCGGGCGCTTCGGCCACCGCGGAAGCGATCAGGAAGGCGATAGCGGTCGGGGCAAGGGCTCTGATCTGCGGCGGAGTGGATATTGAGACTCTTGAGACACTGGGCGTCGGCGTGCGCGGCTTCACCGGAGGGGAGACTCTCGGGCTCACCCTTATCGCGATGCACGGGTTCGGCGCTATGCCGCTGTCCGCCACGCTCCATGAGGCGCTTGAGGGCTTTGACGGCGAGGTTTCCGTGACCGGCTCCACTCAGATGAGGACGGGGGTCAGACGGCCGGAGGTGCTCATCTGCAGCAACGCCTGGCTCAATGCCGCGTCGGCAGAGGCGCGCAGGATCCCCGAGAATCTCGTGGCCGGCGCCACGGTCAGAGTGCTCATGGGCAACCACCGTGGGTGGTCCGGCAAAGTGGTCAGCGTGGAGGAGAGACCGCACCGTCTGGTTACAGAAGAGATGACAGAGGTGGCCATGGTGGAGCTCGCGCCCGGCCGTATTGTGGAGGTGCCGGCGCCGAACCTCAAAGTGATCGCCTGACAGGGCGGCTGAAACGGAGCCGTTGCCATGAACAAGCAGCAGAGGTTCCTGGTGATCGCGCTCGGCAGCAGCATTCCGCTGGGCCTGCTTCATGTCCACCTGAAGCCGGTGCTCGACCCGTTCACCAGGTACCTGGTGTACTTCGCCGCCGCGAAGATCACCAGCGACGTCATCTACTACCTGCTCCAGCCCGGGCGGAACGTCTGGGTGTATCCTGAGGATTACCTGTTCAACGAGCTGTTCACTCTTGCGATGTACGGGTTGCCCGTTTGCGTGCTGCAGCGGTACCTGATCGCGTACCAGATGCTCCGCTTTCCTGTTGTGGTGGCGGTTGTGGACAGCTTCGTCCCGGTCCTTCTGCTGTGCCTGACCTCCAGGTGGAAGCAGGAGGATGAGGACGACAGGTCGTACAGGCCTGGCCGGAGGCTTCTCGACAGATGACTCTGCTCTTTCTTTCGCTCAAGAACGTGCGCCGGAACCTGAACCGCAGTCTTGTCGCGATCCTGGGGATGGCGGTGGCGGCTGCGCTCATGACTGGCGCGACGGCGATGACCACCGGCTATGCCGTCGAAGCTTACCAGGAGTACCGCTCGTTCATGGCTGCGGATATCGCCATTTACGCCGGGGAGTACAGGTTTGGCCCTTCCGAGGCCGGGCTGGACCAGGCAAAGCGCGATGTGCGCTGGACTTTCCGGCCCGGCTTTGAGCTGGAAGGCACAGACCTCGCGTATTTCCATCCGACGATGGCGGCCTGGGGCTACGTGACACCGGCCGGTGCAGGCGGCGGCCCCATCACGGACGATGTGCTGAGGGCCATTGAGTCAGTCCAGGGCGTCAAGTCCGCCGGGGCGGTGCCTTCCATACCGTGTCTGCTGAAACCAGGCGACCCCGACGGGCCTCTTCACGTGATGACCTGGATCCGCGGACGGGATGTGGAACAGGATTCCACCCGCTGGCGGTTCGACAAGTTCATCACTGACGGCAGGCATCTCCGGGCCGGTGTGGTGGACGAGGCGCTGCTGAGCCAGCACCCCGCGAGCCTGCCGCCGCCGAAGACAGGGCGTACCGTCGAGGTGCTCCTTCCCCGGGTGGGGAAGGCTGGCGGCGCGGGCGGGAAGGCCAGCGGCGCCTCGGCCGGTGCGGCTGCCGGCGGCCCGGCAAGGACAGGCCCCGGCGCGGCAGCGTGGGACTTCTCGAGTCTCGTCCGCCGCAACCTGACGGTGGTCGGGCAGTTCGCGGTCCCTACCGAGCTGCAGGCGGTCCACTACCCGGGGGATTTCGATAACCCGGCGCGGACGGTCCTCGTGCAGAGGTACTGGAAGACCGACGAAATAGTCGTCTCGTTCGACACCTTGCGCGCGCTGTATACGGAGATGGGCGGAAACGGCCTGCCTCCCGCATACCAGGCAGGTGTCGTCGTGGACTCGATGTTTGACGCGAAGACCGTCGCCTCCGCGCTCGGCCGGCGCTTCCCGTCGCTCACGTTCGTGCCTGTGCCAGAACAGGTGGAACACTCGAGGTGGGAAGCCGGCCAGCCCTCCGTGCCGCAGGACCTGAGCCGCGTGTTCTACACCCTGGCCTACGCCGGCGCAGGTTTTCTCGTGACGGCCAACATGTATGTGCTGCTCTCCCAGAGGCGCAAGGAGATGGGTGTGTTGAAAGCCATCGGGGCCTCGGCGCTTGAGATATTCGCCATGGTGCTGCTCGAGGCGTCAAGCATCAGCCTGCTCGGAGCCCTTGCCGGGTTTGCCCTGGTCCGGGGCTTCTTCACCTTGATCTACCTGTACACGGACGTGGGCTTGTTCCGGGCCGGCATGCTCACCCTGCAGTCGCTGGGACGTGTCATCGCGTTCACAATGGGCATATCGCTGGTGTTCAGCCTTGGGCCGGCGTACCAGGCGGCGCGCCTGACAACGGCGGAGGTGTTGAAGGATGACTGAGCCTGTCATGCACTGCCACGAACTGACGAAGCGGTTTCTCGCCGGGGACGGTGTGCTTGCGGTGGACAACGTCGACCTCTCCATCCAGAAGGGCGAGTTCGTGGCCATTACCGGCGCGTCGGGCTCCGGCAAGACTACACTGCTGAACCTGCTTGGAGGCATAGACAGGCCCACCTACGGAGAAATCATCCTGGACAACAGGAAGTATTCGAGGCTCTCTGAGAGCGGTCTGGCAAGGCTCAGGAGAACAAGACTCGGCTTTGTGTTCCAGTTTTTCAACCTCCTGACGGACCTTTCGGCGGAGGAGAATGTCGCGTTGCCGATGAGGCTCGTCGGGCTCCAGCCGGCGCTCATCAAGCAGAAGTCGTTGGGCCTGCTGCGTGAGGTGAGTGTGGAAGCACGGGCGTCGCACGCGCCCTATGAGCTGTCCGGTGGTGAGCAGCAGAGGGTCGCGATCGCGCGGGCGCTGGCGAATGACCCGCTCGTGGTGCTTGCAGACGAGCCGACCGGCAACCTGGACAGCAATAACGCCAGGGCGATCATCCAGCTCTTCAAGCGGCTCAACAGGGACAAAGGGCAAACGTTCGTTGTGGTTTCCCACGACCCGCACGTGGCAGAAGTCGCACACCGTGTGGTGACGCTTGTGGACGGGCGAGTGGCGTCCATAGAGGGAAGGTCACAGCCATGATGGACATGGCGGACAGGATCGGTCCCCGGCTGCTGCGAGCCCTCCGCGAGACGGTCACCGCTGAGGGCAGGCGCGCCTGGAAGGAAGCGTTCGCCACGGCGTGGCCTGTCGCGGCACGGCACATAAGGCGGGAGCGGCTGAAGACCGCGGTGTTCTCGCTGTGTGTCGCGACTTCCGTCTGCATCTACCTGCTGTTCTCGGCGTTTGCGGCAGCCACGAGCAGGAGCGCGCTCTCCGGTGTCGATGCGCTGGCGCTGCCGGCGGACCTCATCGTGGTGTCTGGCCCGCTGTCCGACGAGCAGGTGAGGGAAGTGGACAGGGCCCCCGACATCGACTTGCTGGAGAAGGGATACTGGCTCGACGCTCTGTCACAGGGCGGCAGGATGCCTCTCGTTGGCCTGGACCCAAAGGCCAAAGCGCTGGAGCGGATGGGCACAGTAGTCTGGGGCAGGATGCCGGCCCGGCCCGGCGAGATGGCGGTGCCCGAGGCCCTGGGCTTCACGGGTCCTGCTGAAGGGTTCATGGTCACGAGGACCGGCCCCGGAGGAGAACTGCTCCAGCGGGCGTTCAGCGTGGTCGGGGCGTACAGGCCGCTGTCGGTGGTGGCGACCTGCCTGGTGGCGGTGGATGCGGACGCACGGGCACTGGACGCAGGGCGGCAGCCGAATGCCTTGTTCGGGTTTGTGGATGAGGGCACAGCCATGAGAGAACTGGAGATCAGGACCCAGCGGGTGCTTCCTGAGGCCAGAGTGTACTCTCCGGTCTCACCCAGCGCCAAGATGACAAGCCTGGTCTCAAGCGTGCTCTCGCCATCCAACCTTGCCACATCGTTCGTTTTCGGGCTTGGTGGGCTTGGGATGTTCAACCTGCAACTTCTTTCTTTCCTTCGCCGCAAGCGGGAAATCGGGATCCTGCGGGCGCTCGGCATGGATGCGCGCGAAGCGGGGGTCCTCCTGTTCCTGGAAGGATTCGTGCTGGCGATCGTGGGCACGGTGCTTGGGAGCATCGCGGCGCATCTCGTGATCAGGCAGGTCGGGCCCGCGCTGCCGTATGCGCTGACGATCAGCCCTTGGGCTCCTGCGAAAGCCGCGTTCTATTCGCTTCTCGTGTTTGTGGCAGCGACATGGATTCCAGTCGCGCTGTCGGCCCGCGCGACAGTCGACCAGCTACTGTACAACAGGCGAGTGTACCTGAACCCGAACCTTTCGTGCGCGAACTGCGGCAGGTGCGGCGGGTTCTGACGGTTGCGTGAACTGCGGCAGGTGTGGCGAGTTCTGACGGCTGAGCGAACTACGGCCGGTGCGGCGGGTGCCTATGGTTGCGGGCCCGCGCAGCTGCGCTTGAGAAATGCCCCGGCTCCCAGGTCAGGTCCGTTTTACTCCTTCATTATTCGGAACACTCCCATGGGCGACTGAGTCTAAGTTTCTGGTTGGAATCGACTGTTTTTGTAGCCCGGAAGGAAGCGATTTCGCGGTGAGAAGATGGGGGATTGTTGGCGTAGCCCTGGCGCTGACTCTCACGACAGCGGCCCTCGTCACCGCGACCAGCCAGATCAGGCTTGTGGTGAACGGCAAAGAGATCATCGCAGTGCCCGTGGGTTGGCGGCTACACCATTTTCGGTTCACCCTCAAGCACTTCTGATACCGCGCGTTTCGTGGTCCGTTTCTCCATGTGGACATCGACGGGCGGCGGCGTGACGGACTCTATGGTGCTCAATATCAAGAAGTACCCCGACCTGCGCGGGGCGCCATGGCTCATTGACAAGATCGCGAGCGTCACACCTCTTGCCACGCCTCTCGAACTTTGAAAAGTGGCTGAAGCCGGGCATGATCCCCATGCTAGCGGTCGAGTCGTGCACAGTCTGGGTGCTGCGATAGCCGTAGCTGCTGCCCGTGGGCTGGCATGTTCGTGAGGCGGAGCCGGGTGTACAGCGGGAAGTATAACTGTCGCAGTCTCGGGCGCCGGCTCACACGCACTGGAGGTGTGCATGTCCCGGCTGACGTGCACTCCACGAGTGCGTATCCCGGCCAACATGCGCTCTACGAGTGCATGAAGCCGCCGGAACCGGGCCCGCCAGCCCGTGCGTGAGGGCACGAGGCGCACCCGTCTCCGGCGGCTTTGAGTTACTGATCTCCGGCCTGCCGGTTAGATGATCTCGACTGCGCGGTCTTATAGATCAGCTCACCCCGCAGGCTAGGCCGGCACCTTCTACCGTTGTCCTCCCAGTGCACGCCTGTTACTTCTTGCCCGCCCAGTACGCGTCGGCTTCCTCTTCCAGTTCGTCGAGCCGGGTGTAGTAGTCTGCGAACTCGTTCAGATGGGCGAGGGCGATCTTGCCCGTGGTCAGCGGGTCGTCATTCGTCACATTGGTGTGCGGGTCGACGGTGCCGTGCTCGAGCTCGACATCCATCCCGCGGCGGAACTGCTCAACGTCGAACTTACTCCAGTCGATGCCGAGTTGTTCACCGATCTCCTTGGCCTGTTCAGATGTGAACTTCTTCTTCGTGCTCATCTTATCACTCCCTGGTCTTGGGTTCTTGGGCCACAAGCGCTGCGTCGCCCCGGACGTCGGGCGTGCCGCACTGCCTCACCTGTTATGCCGTTTCTTTCGACGGTGCCTTGAACCGCAGCAGCCGCATGCCGTTAAGTATCACGACCAGCGCGGCTCCGGTGTCCGCGGCGATCGCCAGCCACAACGTCAGCAACCCCGGGAATACAAGCGCCACCGCAAGCAACTTGACCAGAAGCGCAAAGGCCACATTCTGGCGCACGATGCGCATGGTCCGGCGGCTGAGCTGGATCGCATAAACGAGTTTGCCCAGGTCGTCCCCCATCAAGGCGATGTCCGCAGTCTCGAGAGCCACATCCGTGCCTGCCGCACCCATGGCGACTCCAATGTCGGCGGCGGCTAGAGCGGGCGCATCGTTGATCCCGTCTCCCACCATGGCGACAGGCTGAGCCATGGCAATCTTCTCCAACACATCTACTTTATCCTGCGGCAGTAACCCGGCGTGGACCTCTTCGATGCCGGCTTCCTCTGCCAGCGCACGCGCCGTCTGTTCGTCGTCACCCGTCAGCATGGCGATCCGTCTTATGCCAATCTTGCGCAAGTCTTCGATCACGCGGCGCGTCCCAGGCCTGATCGAATCAGCGACGGCCAGCAGGCCGAGCACCTTGTTCCCATCAGAGACAACCGAGACCGACTTGCTCTCCCGCCGGAGGCGGCCTGCAATACTGCTCGCGTCACCTGTCGCAACGCCCATCTCATCCAGCACTTCCGGGCTGACCACCCAGACATCCCCCCGGCCGGTCCAGGCCTTGAGACCTTTGCCCGACAGCACTTCAAAGTGCTCTGCAGGCTCGTAGGCGATGCCACGCACACCGGCGCCTTCGACCACAGCCTGAGCGAAGGGGTGGTCCGACCGGTGCTCCGCGGAGGCGGCTAGGGCCAGGACCTCGTCTTCACTCAAACCGGACAGGCTGACCACGTCCGTCAGCACGGGCCTGCCGACGGTTATGGTGCCGGTCTTGTCAAACGCCACAGCGCGGAGACTTCCGGCCTGCTCGATGTATGCTCCGCCTTTCACGAGCACGCCGTTGCGCGCGGCGTTTGAGATTGCGGCCGCGACTGAGACTGGGGTCGAAATGACCAGCGCGCACGGGCACGAGACCACCAGGAGTGTCAGCGCCCGGTAGAACCAGGGTCCGAAATCCGCGCCGAACAAGGGCGGCACCACGGCGATGCCCAGTGCGAGCCCGATGACCGCCGGGGTGTAGTATCGCGCAAACCTGTCCGTGAAGCGCTCAACCGGCGCCTTCTTCGCCTGGGCTTCTTCGACCAGCCTGACGATCTTGGCCAGCGTGCTGTCCGATGCCGCCCGGAGGACGCGGGCCTCGAGGTAGCCATTGCCGTTCACGCTGCCCGCGAAGACCTCTGAACCGGCGGTCTTCCACTCAGGGTTGGGTTCACCTGTTATGGCTGCCTCGCTCACGGCGGATTCACCCAGCACGACTTGAGCATCGGCCGGTACTCGCTCACCGGGCCTGATGAGAACGACCTCACCGGGGCGCAGGCTGTCCACCGGGACGTCGACCTCGTCACCGTTCCGTCGCACAGTGGCCGATTTCGGAGCGAGGTCCACCAGGTCGCTTATGGACTTGCGGGTCCGTTCAAGAGTGTAGGCTTCAAGCGTATTGCCTAGCGAAAAGAGGAAGATGACGGTGGCGGCTTCGCGCCATTCCCCTATGCCGACCGCGCCTATGACTGCAAGGGTCATGAGGAAATTCATATCGAACGAGATACCACCGAAAGCGGCCCGCAGGCCCGAGAGCGCGGGGATATAGCCGCCTGTGAGTATTGCGGCGAGATAGAACGAACGCTGGAGAATCAGGTTACCTGGTGATAGCCGTTCGATCAAGTACGCAAGCAGGATTCCCGCGCCCGCCACGACCGTCATGAGAGCGCGCCGGTTGCGAAGGATGAACGGGCCGGTCTCATCCATGGTCGCCGGGTCGTCCACTCTGATCGTTTCGCCTGCGCGCGCGACCGCGCGGATGATCTCCTCAGCCGGGCCGGTATGCTCCACTATGAGCTTGGCCGAGGAGAAGAGCAGGTCTGCGGCGAGCACGCCGGGGACACGCTTGGCGGCGTTGTGGACCTTCTTGGCGCACTCCGGGCAATCCAGATCGACGACTCGGAAGGTTGTCCTGCGGACTGCGCCCGCCGGAGCCGGGTGAGCCGCCGAAACCGGGAGCGCCCCGGCCGCGCCCGCTCCCCGGAGGTCCGACAGCGCCTCATCTTTCGTCGAGTGCAGGTCGCCCGGACTGTCACCATCCCCGTGCGCGTCATGTGTGTGGCCGTGTTCGTGCTGGTGATCGTGCGTGTGGCGCGACTCGCGCTGCATCGACAAACCTCCTTGCTGCTGCGGTTCGGGTCTTAGCTGTGTTTGATGTGCTCCAGGCCCTGGGATATCAATGCTGATACATGGTTATCGTCAAGAGAGTAGAACACCCGCTTTTGCTCCTTCCGGTACTTGACCAGGCGGGCAGCCCGTAGGAGCCTCAGGTGGTGGGACACGTTGGAGACGCTCGACCCCGCAGCCTGAGTGATCTCATAGACGCACAGCTCGCGCTTGATAAGAGCCGAGACTATCTTGCAGCGTGTCTCGTCGCCGAGCACTCTGAACAGCGCTGCCAGGCCCTGGGCCTCGGGCGCAGGCAGGCCTCCAACATCCGCCGTCTTGTGTTCCACCGGGAAACCTCCTTCACAATCTGAGTCCGGGGGGCATAGCAGTGGTAGTGACGTTGAGCCTCAAAATACCACTTGAACAACTGTTCAAGTATCAGTTTAGAAGGGAATCTCCTTCTCGTCAATAGCCGCCTGGCATGCTTGTGAATGGAATGGACTGCTCAGCAGTCGCGTTCGCTCCAAGTGTAGTCAGGGACTACCGGTCGCTCGTCGAATAGACTACCTGGCAGTCCGTTCACCGCAGCTGAGAAGGCCCTGCAAGGCAATGATTCACAAGATACCACAAACACTCGTTCGGTGACATTCTTATTGTTCACTTAAGGGGACACTTTGGCTGTTCATTGACAGGTGCCATCGGCTTGGGCGAAAGTGGGCGGGAACTGATCTGCCGGAAGTCAGATCCGGCCGAAGTGCATGCCAGGAATACAAATTGCTCGCAGAACCGACTTCCCGGCAGATAGTTGGCCGCCAGAACTGACCGCCCGGCAGCCAGATCCGGCCGAGCTCGTCCGGCTACCTCTCACCGGCCCGCCGTATGACGTCCATTGTCGAGCCGTCCCGGGCCTCCACAATCCCAACGACCGGGCCGGTGGCGACAGAACTCGCGGGCACTCCCGTCAACCGCTCGATCCGGGACTTGAGCTCCGTGATGCTCATGATCTCCTTGCTGCCCTTGCTCGAGGGCGGCCGCATGCGCGGGAAGGCCGGATTCCATGCAATGCCCTGGTCCGTGACGACACAGGCAACGTCCCGGCCAGGGGTTATGACTGTTTTCACCCGGTCCAAGACGAGCGGCAGCCTGCCGCGGATCGCCGGGCCGGCCACGATGGTCATCCGCGCGCCACAGGCGGCGTCCGAATGTCCGCCGGACGCACCTCTCACGACCCCATCCGAGCCGGTCAGAACGTTGACGTTGAACTCGGCGTCCACTTCCATGGCGGGCAGCACGACCACGTCCAGGAAATCGACGAGCGCGCCTGCCGTGTTGGGGCTCGCGTAATGCGACGCGCTGACCTCCCTGTGCAGGGGGTTCCCGGCGAGCGACTTGATTGCCGTAGCGTCAAAACACTGCACATCGAAGATGCACCCGACCATTTGCTGCTCCAGCATCTCGACAGCCTGGGCAGTGATGCCGCCGAGAACAAAGGAAGCCTTGACGCCATCTTGGCGCATATGGTCTGCCAGGTAGCGCGCCACGGCGAGCGACGCGCCGCCCGTGCCGAACTGCATTGAGAAACCGTCGCGGTACACAGGGCTTGAACGGATGAGCGTCGCGATCCGCGAGGCGACCAGCAGGTCTGTTGGGCTGCGTGAGATGCGCGTCGCCCCGGCGGATATCTTGGCCGGGTCCCCCAGGGTGTCTGTGCGGACAATGAAGTCCACCCGGTGACCAGGAATGCTGAAAGCAGGGAGGATGCCCGGGACCAGGTTGTCGGTGACGGCCACCACGCACGCCGCGAACTCCGCATCCGGCATGGCATAACCCAGCGAACCGCAGGAAGACGGGCCCGGGGAGCCGGAGATGTTGCCCATGCTATCGCAGGCCGGCGCAGCGAGGAACGCCACATCGATGGCGATGCTGCCCTCCTCGATAGCCCGCGCCCTGCCCCCGTGCGACCGGAAGACCACGGGCGTAGACAGCGTCCCATCCGAAATCGCCCTGCCGAGCTCACCTCGCGCGCCGCTCGTGGTGATGCTGGTGATGACGCCTTCATGCAGCAGCGGCACGATTTCGTCGTTGACTGCGTTCAAGGAGCTGGGCGCCAGCCTGATGTCCCGGTATCCCATCCTGGCGATCGTGCCCACAACCAGGTTGAGGACTGCATCGCCTTCCCGGAGGTGGTGGTGGAAAGATATCGTGTCGCCATCCTTGAGACCGCTGGCCTTGATTGCTTCCTCAAGACTCCCAAGCAGTTTGGACTCGCCGGGCACATGATAGTGCCTGCGTGCAGGCACGCGCTTCAGGCGGGCATCGCTGGACGGCGCAGGCACCTGCTTCCGGCGGGCATCGCCGGACGGTGCAGACCCAGTGCTCATGCCGGGCTCAGGCCTCCCACTCATACCGGTTTCCCCCGTTCGCGAGCCGGGCCAGGGCCAGGACCCTCTCAGCCCTCTTGATGACCGGCGCATCGACCATGCGGCCGCCGACGGATATGACTCCCTGCCCGGAGCGGAGCGCTCTCTCCGCCGCGGCGACCACTCTGCGCGCGTGGGCGATTTCGTCAGGGTCAGGGCAGAAGGCTCTTCGCACTATGGGTATCTGCCTCGGGCTCACCACGGACTTGCCGTCAAAGCCGAGACGCGCCGCACGCCGCGCGTCGTTGAAGAGCCCCTCATCATCGTCGATGTGCGAGAAGACGGTGTCGATGGCCTCTATGCCTGCGGCCCTGGCGGCGCACACCACGGCGGTGCGGGCGTACGCCAGCTCATCACCTTCCCGTGAGCGCGCAGCCCCGAAGTCCGCAGTCAGGTCCTCGCCACCGATCGACAGCCCGTCAAGCCGGCGGCTGGCGAACGCGATCTGGCCGGCGTACAGAAGACCGCGCGCGCTTTCCACCGACACCAGGACGCGGACGGCGCCCGGCTCTATATGATGGTTGGCTTCTACTTCGTCAAGCATCCTGTCCAGGTCAAGCAGCTGCTCCGGCAGGTCCACCTTTGGGACCCTGAGCAGGCGCGCACCCGCCGAGACCACCGCGGCAATGTCGAGCAAGCCTGCGCTGCTGTCAGGTGAGTTGATCCTGACAGCGACCTCCTGCTCTTCCCAGGGCAGGGACTTGATGGCCTCGCAGGCAAGATGCCTCGCCGCATCCTTTTCGCCGGGAGCGACTGCGTCCTCCAGGTCCAGCACAATAACGTCGGCGCCCGCCACCATGGCGGCCTGGATCAGCGCAGGGCTGTTGCCCGGAACGTAGAGGTACACGCAACGAGGGATCATGGCCTGTGGCCCTCACTTTCTGGCGACGTGCGCGGCCTTTCGGGCGCCGCATGCCCCAACGCCGCACGCAGCCTTTCCGCCGGACAGGACAACGCCGCGCGCAGCCTTTCCACACATGCGGCGATCCTCGCGCGGATCGCGTAGTCAAGCGCGCCCCGGTCGTTGATCAGCACGTCGACGTCGGTGATGCCCTTCTCAACAAGCAGTTCCTCAACTAGATGGACTATGTGCTCGCCGAACTGCGCCTTGACAGGGCTATGGAGGTGGATGGCCAGGCCTTCGCCCTTGCCCTTGGAGCGGAGGAGCACAAGCAAGTCGCCGGACTCGAGGGATCCCGCCTGGGCCTCAACCGTGGTGCTCGTCAAGTCATTCCCTCCTGCTCCGCAGGTAGCTTCTTGCCTGCGCCAAGAGATCTGGACTCTCGACCAGGTCCAGGGCCGATAACGCAAGCACCTTGGCCGCCATGATCGTCTTATCTATCGCGACCGGGGTCATCGTGGCCTCGGCCATCTCCCGCGAGTGGCCCCTCGCGTCTGTTATCTTGAAGCCTATCTGGACGCAGGGCGTCACCCATGTGACGCTCCCCACGTCGGTCGTGCCGCCGCCGAATCCTTCGGGAAGAGGGGGGACCTCTTCGCCCAACGCCTCGAAGTTCGCCCTGACGACCTGCTTGAGCACCGGGTGTTCGAGAGTCTCCTTGAACAGCGGCTCATGGTGGCGGAACTCGACTTTCGCACCATAGGTCTGGGCGGCGCCTTCGGCGCACTGCCTCACCCTGGGCAGCACAACAGACTCCAGGTACCGCCAATCGCGCGCGCGGACGGTGAAGCGTGCCACAGTCCGGTCCGGCACGATGTTCTGCGCGTCACCGCCATGCGTGATTATCCCTGCGAGCCGGGCATCGTCCCTGAGCTGGTTCTTGAGGTTCCTGATGGAAAGGTAGGCAGTGACCAGCGCATCGAGCGCGTTGATGCCTTCCTGGGGGTTGCCTCCCGCGTGTGAGGCGCGACTATGAAAGGTGATCTCGATCGGGTGGGACGACCATGATATGCCGCCGAGCGAGTTGCGCTGGCCGGGGTGAGCTATGAATGCTGCGTCTATGTCGTCGAAGACCCCGGCCTCGGACATGGCGACCTTGCCGCCCACCGTCTCTTCAGCCGGGGTGCCCAACACGAGCCAGGACACATCCGGGAAGTCTCTAGAGAGAGCCTGCTTGCAGGCAATCCCGGCGGCGATCGCGCACGCTGCGATCAAGTTATGCCCGCAGCCGTGGCCTATAGCGGGAAGAGCATCGTATTCTGCCATGAAGGCCACAGCAGGACGGCCCGTGCCGGCCCGCGCCGAGAAGGCCGTCGGGAGGCCGGCGAGGCCGCTCTCGATCAAGAAGCCGTGTGTGGAGAGGATTTCCTTCAGCCTGGAGGATGCGAACCGCTCGGCAAGGCCCAGCTCTGGGCGTTCGTATAAGGACCTGCCGGTCTCCTCGACCAGGGGCCGGAGGGCGTCGATGCTGGCCAGTAGGCCCTGGCGTCGTGATGCGTCACCGGTCACAATACCACCTCTGCTTCTACTGCGTCTGGGGTGGTATTTCGGCCTGATGCGTCTCGGAGTCCTTCTCTTTGTATGGGAGAGCGCGCGTGACACTCGGCGATTGCTGCTCAAGCGCCGCGACCGGCGTGGGCGATTGCCTCTCGAGCGCCGCCACCTCGCGGTCGAGCCTGTCAAGGAACAGGCCCGCGTCGGTTACGACGCCCACTGCCTGCTTCGAACCCCTGTCGGCCAGCTTGCTGACCACCGCGTGGTTGATATCCACACAAATGGTCCTGCACCTGGCAGGTATCATGTTGCCCACACCGATCGAATGCAGCATGGTGGCTATCATCACGACCATGGATGCGCCTCGTGCCACCTCCGCATACCGGCGCTGGGCCTTGATCAAGTCCATCTCGGTGTCCGGCAGCGGCCCGTCGTCACGTATCGAGCCGGCCAGCACGAACGGCACTGAGTGCGTGACGAGCGCGTGCATGATGCCCGAGTTCAACACTCCCGCGTCCACCGCCGCTACTATGGAACCGCATGACCTAACGCGATTGATGGCCTCAAGGTGGTGCCTGTGCCCGCCATGCACGCCTTTTGCCGTCTGAGTGTCCACACCCAGAGACGTGCCGAACAACGCGTTTTCGATATCGTGCACCGCGAGCGCGTTTCCCGAGAGCACCCCGTGGACATACCCTTTCTCGACCAGACCACAGAACCCGTGTACGCCGCCTGTGTGGATCACCGCTGGCCCAGGCACGAACACAATCTTCCCGCCGCTGTCCCGCACCTGCTTCATGGAGGACGCGATCTGGCCTATGATGACCGGCGCCTGCCGCTCTGATGAGACGGTACCGGTCATGAAGCCGAACTCATCATCGCCATGGTCCGGCGCCGTGAAGGACGCTGTCCGGACGCCGCTGTGGCCCGTGACCACCATCTCGCCGGCGCGAATATCCCGCATGAGGGTGCAGGTGGCCGTCTGCCCGTCCAGGCGTATGCAACCGTCCATCCGCAACTCCAGCACCGGACGCCATTCACCGTTGAGGAACACATAGGTCGGCTGGTTAGACGTGGCATAAGAATCGTCCGGCAGAACACCGTGCTTGGGTGCCGGGCTTGTCTCCAGGTCCCGTGAGGCCAGCCTCCTGCAACCGCTGCGTTCAAGCACCTCCACCAGCCGCTCGAGGAGGTCCGGCTTCGCGTACAGCTGAAACCTCAGCGGTTTCCTGCGTGTGACCAGGATGTGCGCGTCTTCCCTGTCGAGCCGGTCCTCGATTTCGTCCAGTTTGCTTGCGCTAATCGACGCTTCAAACGACTCCACGATGTACAAAGTGCGATCCTCCGTTCATGGGCTGGGCCCTGCCTGTTAGCGTCTCGGGCTTCCCCGATGCAAATGGCAGCGCTGCACGTCATTAGTCTGCCAAGACTTGAGCGACGTGAAGCACGCACCGGAGCGGGCAAGGTCCACCTTGACAAGGCTGCTCGCCCAGGTTGCGACGCCCATCTTGCGAAAGATTGGTTGAACTGCTATTCTGCTCGTAAGCCACGGGCGGAGGGCAGCGCGGTGGTGCTGCTCGGGCTCTCGAAGCTGTAGTCAATGCGCCTCGCGATTCATAGATAGATTGCAGGAGCGCGAGACGCAGCAGCACAATCCGCGCCGGGAGCAGGTATGCCGCCGGGAACCACGAATCCTCGGATAACGTCAAAAGGATGGCTTGCGTTTTTCCCGCGCCTTTCCAGAGGCAGCCCAAACCAGGAGACCGACCCGCAGATGATCACCGAGTCGAGAGTCAAGAAACGCAGGATCATATGGCCGTATCTCTTGCTCGCGTTGCTGCTGCTGGCCCTTGCGACGATCTACTTCTACGACCGCGTCCCGAACTGGCGGGCCGCGCCGGTCCCCGGCCTCGACGCGCCGAAGGTCGTCATCGGCGGCACGCAGGTAGAGACGTTCGCGATTGTGTCGGGGGAGACCACCCTCCTGCCGTTCGAAACGGTTCAGAAGTATATGGACCCGACCCTGCACTGGGACTCCAAGACCGAGTCGCTGGTGGTGACCACCCAGGACAAGGTCATCACGATGCAGACCGAGTCACTCACGGCCTATGTCAACAGGCAACCTGCGTCGTTGAACGTGCCTGCCACCACCAAGGACGGCACAGTGTTCGTGCCTATGGACGTGCTCGAGCCCTTGTACAAGATAAAGGGCCGGGTGGTGGAGAGCACCGGGACCATCTTCTATGACTTCCTGACCAGGGCAGTGCAGACAGCCGCGGTTACCGTCGAGACATCCAACCTGCGCTCCGGTCCGTCAATCCACGAGCCCATCGTCGCCAAACTGGTGGAGGGCGACGTGCTTGAGGTGGTCAAGACTGGGGCGTGGTATACGGCTACCACCCGGACGGGTCATTTCGGGTTTGTACGAGAGAAGGACGTGGCTTTGAGAGAGGTCGTGACGCCCAGAGCGGAGGCGCCCCAGCCCAAGGAGCCTTGGCGGCCCAAGGGCAAGATAAACCTGACCTGGGAGCACGTCATAAGCAAGAACCCCGACGTGGCGGCGATCAAGGATATGGCAGGCCTGAACGTCGTGTCGCCGACCTGGTTCAGCGTCATCGACAATGAAGGCACCGTCAAGAACAAAGCCGATTCGCGCTACGTGCGCTGGGCGCATGCAAGAGGGTACAAAGTGTGGGCTCTTGTCGACAACGGCTTTGATCCGGCACGTACCAATGCCGTGCTCAGCGATCTCCGCAAGAGAGAATCCGTCATCCAGCAGCTGCTTGCCTACGCCGCTCTTTACGGCATAGACGGCATCAATATCGACTTCGAAAATATCAACTACGTGGACCGTGGGCTCCTGGTGCAGTTCGTGCGGGAGTTTGCGCCGCTGTGCAGGGAGCAGGGCCTGACCGTGTCCATGGACGTGACGATCAGGTCGAAGAGCCTCAACTGGTCGATGTGCTACGACAGGAAGGCGCTGGCCCAGGCGGTCGATTACCTCATGGTGATGGCCTACGACGAACACACGGCGGGTT
Source organism: Bacillota bacterium (assembly GCA_030691635.1). Classification (GTDB taxonomy): domain Bacteria; phylum Bacillota; class Sulfobacillia; order JAUYEF01; family JAUYEF01; genus JAUYEF01. The sequence goes on along the minus strand of JAUYEF010000194.1, from coordinate 445 downwards.
CAGGGGTGGCCGGCTCGGTAGGCTCGCTGCCATGGGTGGAGGAAGGCATCAAAGGCGTGCTTGAAGAAGTTCCGGCAGAGAGGCTCCTGCTCGGGGTGCCGTTCTATACCAGGGTCTGGCGTGAAGAGACGAAGAACGGTGCCTTCACGGTCACCTCAAAGGCGCTTGGAATGGAGGCAGCCGAGGAGCTTCTTCGTCAGAACCAGGCGGTTATCCAGTGGGATGCGGGAAGCGGCCAGAACTTCGGCGTCTTCCGGGAAGGCCAGGCGCAGTGCAAGATATGGCTCGAAGACCAGGAGTCCATGGCGCTGCGCGTTGCTCTGGTCAAGAAGTACGGCCTCGCCGGGATAGCGTCGTGGAGGCGCGGCTTTGAGAAGCCGGCGATATGGAACGTGATTGTGAACGGGCTTGCGCCTTAGGCGCGCGCTCTGGATGCGGACGACCC
>JAUYEF010000191.1 GCA_030691635.1 Bacillota bacterium | reverse complement strand
GAAAGCCGGCACGCCGGCCAGCGAGGCGCCGATAACGGCGGCGATGCTGGCCAGCTCATCTTCCATCTGGAGGTACACGCCGCCCAGCTTGGGCAATTCCTGCGCCGCCAGCTCGGCGATCTCCGACGACGGCGTGATGGGGTATCCGGCGTAGAACCTGCCTCCGGCCGCTACCGCCCCACGGAAGAGTGCTTCATTGCCTTGCATAAAGGTACTCAAGGCCCCCCTCCTTCCCGTGGATCCGAGTTGCCTTTGTGTCTATTGGCTTGTGCCCCACAGAAAACCTCTTGCCCTGAAATTATGGGGGTGGTACCATCCAAGAGAAGACATAGCAATTATATTCGTCACAATATACGTATCTCTGGCAACGCCCGACGCACAACTCGCCTCCTTGGTCACGTGTTTCAGAGCAAGGAGATGATCCCTTAGTTGATGTTGCTTCCCGCAATCCAGCATGTTTCCGCTTCGGTGTGTCTGGGTTTCTGTGCAGCAACACTTGCCAGGTTCCCAGGCCCGTGACTCCCTCGTTGACATCCTTTCGAGCAAGTTCCGCAGACCATTCGCGCCAACACACCATCCTCACCCACCAGCCTACCTTACCGGGCCTCAAACCCATTTCCGGATCAAAGGGTGGTGATACGTCTACTGCTTACGGTCGACCAAAATGCTGCTTAGGCACCGTAACCCACCAGACCCCAGGTGAGGAGGGAAGCATCATATGAGAGAAGGTAGAGTGGTTATTCTCCTGTTCTTCATGGCTTTCACCGTGGTATCTCTCTACGCGATGAGGACCGTGAAGAGGACTGGGCGTGTCCCGCTCCGCCGCCTTCCAGGATTGGATGCTATTGACGAAGCGATCGGACGGGTTACCGAGATGGGGCAGCCAGCCGCGTTTGTCTTTGGCACAGGAGTTCTCGAAGGTCAGCAGCTCGCGGCATTCGAGCTCCTGCGCTACACGGCTGAACAGACAGCCAAATACGATGCGAGGTTGATCGTCTGCAACCCGCTCCCGGAACTCCAGCCCATTGCCGAGGAGATTGTCCAGAGCTCATATCGTACGGCAGGCAAAGCTGACAACTACAGACCGGAGGATGTCCGGTACATAGCCTCAGCAGCCCTGCGCGCCGCGGTTCTCGGCATTTTCCAGCGTGAACGAGTAGCGGCCAACTTCATGTTCGGTAACTACTATCACGAGGCTATAATCTTCGCCGAGGCGGGCAATGCCGTCGGCGCCATCCAGATAGCTGGGACAGCCAACCTCCACCAGCTACCCTTCTTCGTTGCGTCTTGCGACTACACCCTGATAGGTGAGGAGATCTTCGCTGCGGGCGCCTACCTCTCTGGAAACTCCACCCAACTTGGGTTTCTGATCGGACAGGAGGTCGGCAAGGCGACTGCGGTAGTGCTCATCGTCCTTGGAACTATTCTGGCGTGTGCGAATCAGAGTTTCCTCGCAAATCTCCTGAAGAAGTAACGCAGAGCGAGAGAGGGGGTATTGCACATGATGATCCGCAAGGACTTGCCAGTCTGGCTCGGGTTCGTCGGCGGCGCGGTTGTGATTTTCGACTACTTCTTCAAGAACTCAACCGTCGCCCTGCTCTCAAGAGAGTTTCTCAACTGGCGTATTGTGCTGGCAGCTTTCGCGCTCGCTCTGGGGGTTGGCAACCTGACCCGGATTCACGGGCGTGCGGTGGCCAGCAGAAAGCAATACTGGGCGTACAGCTGTCTGCTTCTGGCGACGCTCTACGGATACCTCGCCCTTGGCCTGGTTGCCTCGACGACCAGCAAGGCCTATCTGTTCTTCTGGGACAACCTTTACCAGCCGCTAGGAGGCACCTGGTATTCCATCACCGTCTTCTACATGGCTAGCTCGGCCTGGCGCGCGTTCAGGATGCGGAACGTCGAGGCCGCGGTGCTGCTGGGTGCCGCGATGCTCGCCATGCTCGGCGCCGTGGGCATCGGTGGAGCCATCTCTCCTTCCATTCCGGTGTTTGCCAAATGGTTGGCCGATGTGCCTCAGGCCGCCGCCCTGCGCGGGATCACGATCGGGGCTGCCCTGGGCATGATCGCGGTCAGCCTACGCGTGATCCTTGGGCTGGAGAGAACGCACCTTGGTGGAGCCGGCGAATGAGTCCCTTAACTCTACCGGCATGGAGTCCAGGAGAGGAGGCCGACTAAGTGAACAAGCTGCTGCGGCTTGATATACGACTCATCTACATCGTACTCGCCCTGGTGGTGTTCGCCCCGTTGTACAGACCTTTGGGCCTGCCACTGAGCATCAACGAGCCCACCAAGCGGGCGTTCGACTTCGTTGAAACCCTGCCGAGCGGATCAATCGTCGTTTTCTGCACTGACGTGACTCCCGCCACCGAGCCTGAAAACTGGACCCAGTGTGTGGCGATGGCGAAACACAGCATGCGGCTTGGGCACAGACTACTGCTCATCAGTACCGTGCCCGAAGGTGTGATGTATGGACACAAGCTGGTCCAGGAGTACTCAAAGGGGTACGGACTTGAGTACGGCAAGGACATCGTCCTGATGCCCTACCGTGCTGGTGAGGAGACCGTGGTGGCGGCTTTCGGAGAGGACCCGCGATCCCTGTACGAAAAGGACTATTACGGCACACCGACCGCTGATCTCGGGTTGATGCAATCAATCAATAGCATCAAGGACGTTGCGTTGATCAACACCTACAGCGGCGGGAGCGTCGGCCATCAGTTCGCCCGCCAGGTGGAGGCTAAGCACGGCGTACCCGTAATCTGCGGCGTCGTGTCCGCCGGTGTCATCAGCCACATGCCCTACTACACCTCGGGCCAGCTCAAAGGGATGCTACAGGGCATGGCCGGTTCCGCTGAGTACGAGCTCATTACGAAAGTTCCTGGTAAGGCCGTTGCGCTTATGGACGCCCAGTCCACAGGGCACGGCTTCTTCGTCTTCCTGCTCATATTGGGCAACATAGCCTACTTTGCCGGCAGGCAGACCAAAGGGGGGCAGGTCAAATGACCGAGACGCTGGGCATCTGGCTCGCAGCCGCGGCCACGTTGTCCGTCTATAGCTATCTCTACAAAGAGAACCCGTTCTTCAGGGCCATGGAACACGTCATGGTCGGTCTGACAACTGCCCATCTAACGATCATGGGCATCCAGAACATCCGGGACATGGCCGTGCGCCCTCTCACATCCGGGCAGAAGTGGTACGCGATCATCCCCCTGATCGCCGGAGTGATGCTCCTGGCCCGGTGGTTCAAAGGTGTGATGTGGCTGAGCCGGATTCCCGTCGGCTTCATGGTTGGAGTTGCGGGCGCGGTTACGATAACCGGGCAGCTCGACGCTGCCTTTCTCCGGCAAATACGGGCGACGATGATGCCGATCAAGGGCCCCAACGATCTCGTTTTTGTTGTTGGCGTCGTATCCACGTTGATGTACTTCTTCTTCACCACGGCGGTCTCCACAGGCGGCGCCGGTCAAGCAGGAAAGATGTGGGGGCCTATCGTCGGGGCAGCCAGCCGGTTTGGACGCCTTGTGATGATGCTCGCGTTCGGGATGGGCTTCGGGCTAACCGTCATGTCCCGGATCAGCCTGCTTATCGGACGGTTTCAATTCTTGTTTGGGGATTGGATTCCAATCCTGAAGTGAGTTGTGTTGCCAGG
>JAUYEF010000156.1 GCA_030691635.1 Bacillota bacterium | reverse complement strand
AGGCGCTGGTAATCCTGCGGAATCCGCATGCAAGTCAGGAAGGCTTCGGCACAAGACAGGAAGCCCGCCTTCCGGCGGGTCATTTCACGCCAGCCAGAGCACTCTGAAGCGTGCCGTCCTTTCAAGCTTCTCGAATTCTGGGTCACCGGTGACGAGCGTCGCTTCCAGTTCCCGCGCCAGGGCAGCCCCGAAGCAGTCGGCAAACGATAGTCCCCCCATAGTCTTGAGCCTCGCAGCCGCCTTTACGCGTTCCCACGGAGCATCTGCAATCTTTATCTTCCCAGTTTGAAGGACCTTCTCCTCCAGTTCGACGGCAGATTCTTCCCCATATTCCCGCATCACGATGTAGTAAACCTCACCAAGGTTGACCACACTCATGTGGATTTCCGTGTCATCTGAAGTGATGAGGTCGGCAACCAGTTGGGAGCCCTTCTCGTTTTCGAGAAGAGCCATCATGGCGTGGCTGTCGAGAACATACCTTTCACCCATTTCTGCCGGACTCGAGCTTGCTCTCGGCCTTTCGTTCCTGAAGCAAAGCACGGGTCAGGCTTCCCTTCCCGCTGAACGCCCCACGCAGCGCCAGAATAGGATGCCGCTCCTTCAGCTCTAGAATTATCCTATCGTTCTCCACAGTCACGAGAAAGCGGTCGCCCTTCTTGAGGTTGTACTTCTGCAGGATTTCACGGGGAATTACTATCTGCCCCTTGCTGGATAGAGTGATGAGGTCCAAACGTCATACCTCCAGGTCAGTCTTACCTCCTATATTGTAAGACATCCATCATTCGGCAATCAAGTGCATTATCAGGCACTGCAAGCACCTGCTAACTCTGCATGCTCAAAGTCCAGTATACTCATGAACACGTCACTGCACCATTGGCCGCCAATGAACGCGCTTTCGCGCTCCACTTCTTCTATCTTGAAGCCAGACTTCTGGTAGCACCTTATTCGCCCGATGGTTGAAGTCCAAAACCCTGAGGTCGATACGGTGTAGTTTCAGCGTCTCGAATGCACATTTCAGTACCAGCCTCGTGACCTGCGTGCCGATGCCCGTGCCCCAATAGGCTCGATCGAAAATGCCAATCGCATACCGAGCGGTAGTTGTCCGGATCGACGTGGTGCAGCCTCGCCGTCCCAATGCAGTGACCGACCACGTCGATGCCCCATTCGAAAGGCCCGCCAACAGCCGTGAATAGCAGCGTTCGACTTTTGTGCCAGGACCGTGTGGGCGACGTACACCTTTCCCCTGCCGCAGTGAACGTCGGCGTGATCGAAGCCGCTTTTTCCGGCATGCTCCGGTAACGCGATGTACCCAAGGTGCTTAAGCATGGACACCTCCCCTTACTGCGGCGTCGCCCTGTGATTGGGCTTTGTGCTGGAAATACGCATACAGCGCGTCGTAGAATACGAATTCCTTGTCGTGGATCTCATAGTCGTCCTTGCACATTAAGGCGTAGCCTTCAGCCACCACCCTGAGCGCCGCGCCCATCGCCATGCCCTTGCCGCCATTGGCGTCTGCGTCGCGTATGAAGGTCTGCATTTCTTTCAGCGCAGGGTCTGTGATGTCATATTTCTCCATGAAAGCGTCAAAAGAGCACTTGTCACCGTGGTGCCCTAGTTCTACTCCTTTCATGTCGAAAGGGGTCCCCTCTTTGATGGTTGCCGGGTCGGTATTACCGGGAACAAAGATGAACTCGGCCTCGGGATCAATGAACCGCTTAATGAGCCATGGGCATGCCACTCGGTCCACGTGAACCTTTTCTCTCGTAACCCATTTCATCTTCCAGACCCTCCCTTGGATTCATTATCACAGGCGTCAGCCCTGTAATCGCCCTAACTTGCTGTCCAGCCCAGTCTTCTGATCTCCCTCATGGATGCGTACCAGCCCGGAGTGTTCTCAAGCTCCTCTTGTGTGCCTTCTTGAATGACACGACCGTCACCGATTACGATGACCCGGTCTATCCCAGACAGGTTCGTGGGACGATGCGATACAATGACCAGCGCCATGTCTTGGGACTCAGCTAGAGTCCGGGCTATGGCGCGTTCGGTCTCAGAGTCTATGCCTGACGTCGGCTCATCAAGCAGTAGGATTGGCGGGGCACATACCATGGCCCTTGCGAGGCAAAGCAGCTGGTTCTGACCGTGGGATAGTTCCTGCCCTCCCCGTCCTAGCACCGTGTCCAGCCCACTGGGCAATGCCTCGATAACCGCATCGAGGCCCACCCGGTGACACACATCCACCATCTGCTCCCGAGTAATCGCGGGGTCGCCAAGGGATATGTTCTCGGCGACGGTGGCCTGAGCCACGTACACGGTTTGGGGCACGACGCCAATTACGTGTCGCCTCTCCGAGGTTGTCAGGGTTGCCGGATTCTTTCCCGTAATCGAGACTGTGCCTCGCCAGGGCCGGTAGAGCCCGGCAGCAAGGCTGATGATGCTCGTCTTGCCAGCGCCCGTACGCCCCACGATGGCCACGCGTTCTCGTCTACGCACCCCGATGCTAATCCCATGAAGTATCTCGATGCTGTTGCCGTAACCGAACTCCACGTGATCTAGCCGCATTGCGTCATCCGAAACGGCGGACTCTGCAACAGCCGGGGTCTCTGCAATCCCCTCGTCCGGCTGCTCTCTCAGGAATCCGGCCACTCTATCGACGCCGGCCATGGCCTGTTGAAATGTCTGCAACTGGTCACTGATCTCCTGGACCGGGGCAAAGAGTCGCGTAATCAGCTGGGAGAACGCGACCACCGCGCCGAGGCTCAGCGCAGGGCTCACTGCCAGTTTGTACGCTGCCATCCAGACCACCAGGCCTGTGGTTATGGCCTCAATCGTCTTCTGCACCCCGGGGAAATAGGCGTTGAACGTAGCGGCCTTGTTTGCGGCCTCCAGGTAACGCTGCTGCGGCACCTCAAACCGCTCGAGGAAGCGCCCGGCACGGTTGAACTGCTTTATGAGCTTGAACCCTCGCCAGGACTCCTGCAGGTAAGTGTTGATTGCACCGACCCAGACACGCGATGCCCGCTGCGCCCCCCGGATATTCCTCCGGAAATACTCCGTCGCGCCATATACAAATGGCAGCGCAAGCAGGGTCAAAAGCGCGAGCGAACTGTTGATGGCGAACATCGCTGACACCACACCGATGATCTTAAACAGGTCCGTGACGAGCGCGATCACACCTGTGGTGAAGAGCACGTTGATCTGCTCAACGTCGTTCGTCATGCGGCTCACGATATCGCCAACCGGCGTCCGGTCGTAGTACAAAATCGGCAGCCGAGCCAGGTAATCGGCCATCATGGAGCGCAGGCGCAGCAGCGCCTTCTGGCCTATGAGCACGGTGATGTACGTCTGCAGAAACGTGATAATCCTGGCTCCGAAGATGGCAAGGAGGTACACCGCGGCCCAGAACCACAGCCCGTCGGTGGTCTTTTGACCGATGTTATAGTCCACAACCTTGCTGACGATGAATGGCGGCACGACCTCAGCGAGGACAGACCCGACCATGAACACAACTAGCAGCAACAAGAGGAAATGCTGCCCGGCCAGCGCTTGTTTGGCTATTGCCAACAAGGTTACGCGGTTCTGGTTCATGCTACTTCCGACTCCAGTGCGCCCTGCGCCTTGTAGATGCGAGCGTAGAGCCCGTCTTCGGCCAGAAGCGATCGGTGTGTTCCCCGTTCGACGACCGTGCCGTTCTCCAGCACCAGCACCTTATCTGCGGTCTCGAACGTGTTAAGCCGGTGGGAGCATAGTACCATTGTGCGCCTGCCCTGCTCGTCCCTGAGCCCCTTGAGGATTTGCCTCTCAGTGATCAGGTCCACCGCAGAAAACGGGTCGTCCAGCACGAGGAGCGGCGCATTACGATAGATCGCGCGGGCAAGTGCTATGCGCTGTCGTTGGCCACCAGAGACGCGGACGCCCGACTCACCAACCTGGGTGTCGTAGCCTTTCGGAAAGCCCGCAACGTCCGTGTCCACCGCCGACGCCGCTGCCGCATCTTTCACAGCCTCCATACTGGACCCGGTCGAGAACAGCGTTATATTTTCGGTGACGCTCCCTGAAAACAGCAGCGACGATTGATCGACCGTGGCAATCAGCGCAGCCCGTTGCGCCATGGTGAGATCGCGCATCTCCACACCTTCCAATTTGATGCTGCCTTCGTACGGGTAGAGGCCTGATAGCGCGCTGACCAGCGCGGACTTCCCCCCGCCGATGGGCCCGGTCACAGCGAGCAGGTCACCCGGCTGCAGCTCGAACGAGACGTTCTTCAATGCAGCCTCCGTCATGCCGGGGAAGGAGAAGGAAAGGTTCTCGACAGTCAGGCCGAGCCCTTGACCGTTCACAGCGACCGTCTCCTCGTCAAAAGCGCCCGGCCCAGGAATATCCACCTTCTCCATGATGCGTGTCCAGGCGGCGCGTGCGGCGTGCACGCGGTTTAGCACCCGCCCCGCCATGAGCATTCGGCCCGTCATACCGAGGAAAAGACTGAGGTACGCAGTGAAACGCCCAAGTGTCCAGGTTCCGGCAATGACTCGACCCGCCCCAGTGCTGATCACCAGGATGACGCCGAACGAGGAGACTGCGGTGTAGAACGGAAACACACCGTTCTGGATTACGGTCACCCTGAGGCTGGCGCGCAAGTAATCCTGGCACGTCTGCCGGAACTTAGCCCACTCAGCCGGTTCGCGGCCGAATAGCCGCAGCACGCGTACGGCATTGAGCGACTCTGTAGCGCGCGCAGTCATCTGGGCCGCCGCACGGCGGGCCTTTAGCGACTCGCGCGTCTGTAGCGGCCCCGTGAGCTGAGCCGCAAGCATCATGAGCGGCACGGGGAGCGACGCAAGCAGGGTGAGTCTCGCATCGTAGAACAAGATGACCACGAAGTACGATAGCATCAAGACCCATGTGTCGTAAGCTTCGGTTACTGTGGTCATGATGGTCTCGACCACTACCTCAATATCACCGACGCCCCGTGACATGAGATCACCGATGCTCTCTTTATCAAAGCGGGGTGCATCCCACGCAAACGTGCTTCCCACCAAGTCCCGTCGCAGGTCGTTGCCAATGGCGTTCGACATCATCCGAAGGTCCCAGCGCTTTAGCGTTCGTAGGCCCTGGAATATGATTGTCATAACAACCAGCAGCGACAGGCTGGTAAGAAGCGGCGACCTGGCAGCCTGCCAGCCCTGCCTTGGGATCAGGGAAATCGCGTCAAGCGCCTGCCCCAGGTAGATCGGGCCGAGAACGATCAGTGTGTTATAGCCAATACCTCCGATGCCGCCCCGGACGAACTGCAGCCAGTGTCTCCTGAAATACGACCAGAGGGTAGGACGGCGCGGGGTAATTGTTGCTGCTTGAGTAGACGTTTGTTCATGCCTCCCGACTACTGAGCCTTGTTGGATCTGGTGTTTGAGCGAGACTCATCTGAGAACAACTGGTACAAGCCTTCAAAGACCACCATTGCATGGCGGATGGCCTCGGCGTCATCACGTGATGCCCTCCTGATCGCGCGGCACACGGCCTCCAGACCCGGCGACTCCGGCGATGAAAACAGATCACCAGGCACGTCCGCACCGTTTATGATGTCTCCAATGCGGACGACTGTCGGATCAGTGAGGCTATATTCTTGGAGACAGGTCATAAATGTGCACCTGCCCCTGTGATGCGTCAAACGCACTCCCGGAACGTCAAAGGGCTCCGCACCCTCAGGGAAAGCGCTACCATACGGCACGAACACGAACTCGGCATCTTTATCGATGAAACGGGAAATCAGCCAGGCGCAACCCAGTCTGTCTATACCCACGTTCTCCCATGTCACCCAGCGCATTACTCATGTCCCTCCCACCGGCTATGTTCGATCTGTTCAGCGATCGCGCGCAACCGCCCGAGCGTCTGATCTCTTTCTGGGACGGCAAAGAAGTCGATCTGGCGGGCGGCGCCGAAGGCGGTCCACGCGTCCCTCAGAGCGTTCTCCATCTGCACCCTGTCACTCTCATGCGCAGCTACCTGTTCAAGGTCCGCGCGTACCTGGTGGTACGCCACCCGTGACTGCTCTCGAAACTGGTCGACCACCCGCGCTTCCTGGTCACCTGCAAGGAATTCGGCGCTGCACGCATAGGCCTCGCCAGCCATCTCCACTATCTCTGCCGCAAGCCACTGGAACTGCTCGCGTGTGCGGTCATTCATTGGCAGTACACACGTGCCGTCCTGCAGGTAGATGGCGCCGATGCGCTTCAAGCGGCGCCAAACGTATACTCGCCTCGTGCTGCGGTCAGCGGGTAGCTTGTATACGAGCATGAGCCAGGTCATACGCAGACCTCCTTACGCAGAGCTGCTTCCTGGAACTACCTCACTCTGCCACCCAAGCGTCTCCAGCGCAGTCATCATCGCGTACCACCCATCTTCATTTGCCAGTTGCTCAGGTGAACCGTCCTGAACGATAGAGCCACGGGCCATCACGATGACGCGCTCGGCGTCCATCACTCCACTCAAGCGGTGCGAGACGGTAATCGTAGTTCGCTGCCTGCTCTCTTCTCGAATCGCGGCGAAGAGACATCTCTCGGTCTCGGTATCCAATCCTGACGTGGGCTCGTCCAGCAGCAGCACCGCGGGCTGGCACACCAGCGCTCTGGCCAGTGACAGCAATTGCTCCTGTCCATGCGACAGGTTTGCGCCACCAGAGCCGATCTGGGTGTCGTAGCCGTCCGGGAGCGAAATGATCAATTCATGCAGACCAACGATCTGCGCTACATGCTGTACTTCGTCATCACCGATAGTCGCATCGCCCAAGGTGATGTTTTCTCGTATGGAGCCCTCAAAGATATGTATTGCCTGGGGCACCACACCGAGCAGTCTGCGCCGGTCCTCGGGCCGGAGGCTTCTCGGGTCGATCCCGTCGATGGTGATGGTACCTTTCCATGGAGCATATACCCCGGCCAGCAGGTTCAAAAGGCTGGTCTTGCCGGCCCCCGTGCGTCCCACGATGGCGATTCTCTGACCGGGAGGTACGTCAAGGTTGATATCGCGGAGCACGGGTCTTCCGGCGACGTAGCCGGCCTCGAGGCCCCGGATCACTGTGTGCCCCGACACGCGCCTGGTGAGTGAGTTGAGGTCCGGACGCAGCTCCATCGGCATCGCCAGCAGTTCGTTAATGCGCTCGGTGCCAGCGAGCGCTCGCTGTATTGCCTGGTATTCATCGCTTAACGCTGTGAGCGGCGTGAAGAGCCTCGACACTAGATGGAGAAAGGCAACGAGCACGCCGGCTGATATAGCCTGCGAGAGGCCCATCGCCCTCGCCACGGCCCAGACCACCCCCACGCTGGCCACGCCCTTAAGGAAGTCCATCAGTGGTCCGAAGTAGGAGGCGTACAGTCCAGACCGGTTTATCGCCACCAGGAAGCGTTCGGTCTGCTTCTCCAGGTTCTTGAGGGAGTTTGTTTCCTGGCCGAACGCGTGGATTACACGTATGCCCGAAAGGCTTTCCTGGTAGTGGGCATTGATCAGGCCAACTGCGCGGCGGGTCTCCCGCTCGGCGCTGCGGATGTTTCGTCTGAAATACT
>JAUYEF010000058.1 GCA_030691635.1 Bacillota bacterium | reverse complement strand
GGGACAGGCGGGCTGGGCGGCGCATGACCGTGGTCCCCGGATATGTCTCCGTAGCTCAGACCCTCGAGGGAACCGGCAACGAACACAGGATGTTCGAGCGAGGTCCACCCGTCGGGCATGTCTGGCTGCTGCTGCGTGGCGAAGACCCTGCCTCCAGGCGTGACGCCGAAGTAAACGCAAGCCCTGCCCTCCGCGCTCAGCCCATAGATGCGTGCGGCCGTGGCCGGCCGGCGTCTCAGGTAGGCCGGCACGAACGTCTTTCCGTCATGATCGCCGGCCGAGAAGTCGAGGAGGCCTGGCCTGGGGGGCACAGGGGCAGCCGGCGCTTCTCCACAGACCGCCCGGAACACGTCGCAGGCGGCCTGGAGTTCGTCGAGCGTCCAGGATAGGGACGCCCTCCTGGCCCTCAGGATCCCGCCGGTGGCATTTGCGGCGACAATGCCCGCCAGCAGGGCAAGCACGACCGATACTGCGAGAAGATCAGCGGCCAAGAAGCCGTTCCGGCTTCTTGGCGGGCAATGGTTGGAGCCGTCTGACACCAAGAACACCTCCAGATGACTCGATGACGCATGCCAGGGCGGGCAGTCCGTCAACGGAGACTGTGATCGAGAAACTCCTCGCGACCGGTGGAACACCCGCCCGACCCACGGGTACTTCCGTCGCACCGTCACGCACGACTGTGGATCTTCCAGGAGCCGCGATCTGATCCTCGGCCAAAATGGTGCTGCATCCCACCTCAAGCCGGTGCGGCCCGAGGACACAGGTCACGGTCCGGCTCCATGTGTCCTCACGGCATGCCGCAACCATGGCCGCTCCCAGATAAAGGCCTGACCTGGCTGCGAGATCGCGCTGGTCTCTTTCGCACTGCGCCGTACACATTCTGACTGCCTGGCCAGCCGATGCCAGGATGACCATGCCCGCACAGTTCAGAGCCAGGAGCACAGCAGTGAGCAGCGCGATGCCACCGTGAGCGCCGCTCATCTCAACGCCACCGGCGCGTAGATTCGCACGTGGCGGCGGCTTCCACCCGGGTCAGGAACACTTACTTCGATACCGGACGCCCTGCGCCTGACCACTGCTCGCCCGCTTGCGCCCGGAAGCTCCTCTTGACCGGAGAAAAACCAGCGAAGCTCGGGACTGCATATCGCGGCCTCAATGCCGCAGACTGCCGAACGGATATGCCTGATGGAAAGTGACAGCATCGAGGCTGACCGCACGACGCCTGCCGACATCGCGACAATCACCATGCTGACCACGAGCGCCTGATTCACCGCTGCCATTCCGACAAACGCATCTCTGCGGGATGATGCTGTGATACCTCAAGACCTCCTTGCCTGCCGTTGTCCGCATGGCCAGAGTGACATGTGCCAGGCCCTTGAGCGGTCCCATGCCTTCTTCCTGTGCCTCGACGTCTGGGGCCTCCGCACCGTGGTCTACGGCCTCCGCATCACATTTCAGGACCTCAACCTCCATCGAGAGTGCCAGCCCGTCGCTGTCTTCAGGCAGCGGTTCTCCCATCTCCAGGCACGCTATCGCGGACCATGCGATGTGCGAGGCCTCGGACATGAGCACTGCCGTCCTGCTCAGGCTGTAACACATGGTGGATATCGAAAAGAGGCTCACCAGCAGGACCGAACAGATGGGCAGCAGAGCTATCGACCCTGACCTTGAACCTGGCCTGTCCAATCCAGCCGTACTGACACGTCGCGACCCCGGTCGAAGAAGTCGAGCCTCTCCAGGCTCACTGAGACCGGTAAGCATCTTCCCACCTCCCGTAGAAACGCGATGACGGATTCAGTGTTCTGGGCCGAGATGCCTACGGTGATGGAAAGCTTGCCATTACGCTCCACTCCTGAGCATGCCAGCGTCCGGACCGCCACCCCTGCCGTCTCGCTACACGCGAACAGCAAACGCAAAGCCTCACCGGTCGGAGCCAGCATGCCGTCGGTATTGGGCGGGCCCGTGCCTTCGGAGCGAGAGGCCCTGTCCATCTGCCGGCATGTCTCTTCGTATGTGGCCTCCGCAGCCTTCAAATTCCTGTGCACGCTCAGCACGCGACCGCCCAGGGGCAGGGCGACCAGCAGCTGCACGGCTAGCCACAAGGCCGGCCAGTTGTGTCTCAAGGACACCATTCCGCCCGGACCTGGAACGCGAGAGATCCGTCCCGGCTATTCAAAGACACCAGCGCAGCGCTTCTTACCGGGCCCTCGACCACGTCCTTCTCAAACGCGAGGATCCGGTCCAGGTCGCCTGATCCTGAGATAATGACCTGGACACCGGCGCCAGCGCCTGCCCTTGGACGCGGCACTTCCACGGATGCCAGGTGTAACCCACGACCTGCACCCGAGATATGCTTGAACATCTCGGGCCACTGCAGGCCTGTGGCCTCTGGCTCTGAGGGCAGCGGGCTTGGGGTCGGAAGTCCAGGCTGACCGGACGCCGCACGCCAATTCCCGATTGCCTGTCCAGCCTCGAGGACGGCCGCGAGGTCACTCGCCAGATGCGCTTCCCAGGTGACGAGCCCTGCCACCTGTACGGCAATGAGTGTCGCTGCCACTGTAGGCCCGGCCCAATGGCGGTGCACGGGTACTCCGAAGCTCACGGGGAAGCGAATGGACCTGTGATGCCGCGGCGCAATCATCCGTTCCGAGCCTGAGAGCAGGGCGATAGGCAGGCCTCCTGCCCCGGTGCCGGTGCACACGATGATGGGCAGGTCCGGCCTCTCCGAAAGGTTCTGGAGCAGACCCGGAGGAACGTCGTCCGGGATGCCTGTGTAATGGAGCCTCAGGTCTCTGAGCCTGCCGGCCTCTGTCAGGAGCACACGCCACACATCATCCGCGCCCCGGTATGCCGCGTAGGCCTCACCAGCCCCAGGACACAGCGCCGCAATGCTCGCAAGATGGGGCTCGATCCGGGCGCAGGGCATTCCGGACATCACAAGCGCCTTGCGGTACTCTCGGACAGTGCTGTGCCTGCAGACAGACGCATAGATGGCCATAGAACCGGCGTCCGGACCGGCTCCGAGGGTCGCCCACCGCATGGCATACAGGCGGCGGTTGCCGAACAAGGGACCCAACTTGGTCAGGACGGCGGCCGTGATGTCCCTGGCGCCGAGAGAAGGAGTCAGGATGACCCTGTCCAGTGTTGCGAGCGGCGGCAGGATAAGGGTGTCCTCGCTCTTCCTGGCGTCGCACCGGCCTAGAACTTCTCGCCGGGCGTCTCTGAGCTCAGATGAGAAGTGCCCAGGGTCACGGATAGCACCTCCTTCGATCAGGTCTTGCGGCAGCCTCCTGGACACCTTGACTTCCGGCTCATCGTCGGTGAGCGAATATGCCCGTACTTCTAGTGCGCCCGGCTCAAGCGCGAACACGCAGCGAACTATCCTCACCACGGGAGTGCCACTTTCGTGACGAAGATCTGGTTCTTTCCGAAGATGCTTCCTTGCCAGAAGAGCCATGCGTCGCCCCCAGGTGACTGAACCAGAGATATCCGGGGCACTGTGCTCTCACGTATGGTAAAGAGCGCGGCCGGTGCGCCTCTCAAGGTTCCCATCCTGTCATACAGCTGTCCCCAGACGACACTATCGCTCTCACGGGGCTCGATGAATGCGAACAGGAGCCTCGACTGGCCGGAAACGTCCACGGTGGCCAGAGCCGGGCCAACACCCTTGACCGACATAGTGAGATGGTTCCGCCGGTAAAGGTATACCCGCCCGTCCTCCTCGCCCGCGAGCCAGGTGCCCGTGCCGGGAGATGCTGTGGAGACGAGGTTGCTCAGGTTCGGAGGTCCGGAGATGAATGCCAGGGAGGAGCTAATGCCCTGGCCGTTATACAAGAACCTCGCGTTGCGGGCGATGTATGTGGCTCTGCTGGAGGGCCACGCGTAGTATAGTTCTATAATGTCGCCGGCCACGGCAGCTGTGGGGTAGTGGGGGGCAGGCCGTATGATGTCCTCAATCCATAGTTCACCAGTCTCTGTGCTCTTCATCCAAAGCCTGAAGCCGGAGAAGGTCCGCGAATCGTAGAAGATATAGCCCGATGTGCTGTTGGTCTTCAGCAGCGCCCAGGGGCGAACGATCGGTCCTACGCTCGTCCACCGGTATGTGCCCGAATACGCCCCCGAGTCGACGTTCCAGTACTTTACTTCCCCCTGTCCCGCGCCGCCTTCATAGGCGAGGGCGAGACACAGGCTGTTCCGGGTGGCGGCCGGTTGCGACTGGTTCTCCTGGCCAGAAATCGCGTGTATGCTGCCCGGGGAGATGTCCAAAGACTGCTTGGCGCAATAGAGGAGGCTGCAGGGGGTGGGCGAAGCCTGCGGAACGGCGAAATCCACGTAACCTCTCGTGTCCGCCCATGCCCCTGCGATTTCGCCACCGTCCTGCCGTAGCCTGACGTAGGTTCCAGGCGGCGCGACCGAATGCCTCGAGCGCCAGGTGTGCTCGGATACATCGAAGAGGCTGCCGGGCGATGTGATCGAGACTACCGGCGGGCTTTGGGCCGGCGGCGTGAAGATCACGGAGAGAGACGCCTCTACCGGGGCAGCCAGGCAGAGCCCTTGGGGCCAGCATGCGGGCCACCAGAGCAGCAGCAGAACGGTCAACCCCAGTGTCGATTGGCGGATCATCTCGTGTCATGGCCTCCTTCGACAAGCCCGGATACCTCGGCCCACGCCGTCAACCCTGAAGTGACGGCCTGCTCCGCAGCCGCTGAAAGGGATGGCTGGTCCAGCCCCATACGTATGCTGCGGGCCGCCTCCAGCGGTGCCCCGGCCGCCAGCGCCCCCGACAGTCGAGGCGGTAGGGACAGCACCTCAAAGACCCCTGTCCGGCCATCGTACCCGGTCTGACCGCAACGGGCGCAGCCCGTTCCGCGGCAGGCCGGGCAGGTGGTTCGCACCAGCCTCTGGGAGACCGCGCCCACGACAGCAGCTCCCGCGAGCGGGTGGGGTATTCCCAGGTCGGTGAGACGGTAGGCAGCGCCGGTCCCATCTTCCGCGTGGATGGAAGCCAGGGTGGTCCTGCCCGTCAGTGCTGCCCGGACGGCGGCGATCGCGGAATCGTGATCCCTTATCTCGCCTATGGCGATCACATCCGGATCCTGCCGCATGACGGCGGCCAGGCAGGACTGGAAGCCTGTCAGACCATGATCGACGCCGATCTGGACCACACCCGGCAGGGTCATCTCGACCGGATCCTCCAGAGACATAACGTTCACACCGGGGTGCGCCAGACGCTCGAGCGAGGCATACAGAGTCGTTGTCTTGCCCGAGCCTGCCGGGCCCGCGATCAGCACGAGCCCTGGCGATCGGATGAGACGGTCATAGCGGTCAAGGTCCCGCGCGAGCATTCCCAGCTGTCGCAGCTGCAGATGGGCGCCATGGTTCAGGAAGCGCACGACTGCCTTCTCGCCACCCACCACGGCTGTGAGCGACAACCGCACGCGTACCACGGCGTGATCGCAGTGCAGGCTGAAGCTGCTTTCGGCATTACCTGCCCGGCAGAGAGGGATCTTACCCAGCGCCCTGAGCCGGCCCATCATCAACCGGCCTATGTGTCGGGGAGCAGCGAAGGCCGGGCGCAACATCCCATCGCGCCGGACCCGCACCATCATCCGGTCTCCCAGCTCGAAGTGGACGTCAGACGCGTCTGCCCTTGAGGCTGATGAGAGGATATGTTCGACAAGCGACGGGACCACGGCGACCAAGGGTTCAACCTCAGCGTGAGTGGAGACGTCACCGTAGCCCGGCATCGCTCGCACAAACTGAGATTCGCACACCAACCAGGGATCCGGGTGGGTACAGGTGTGATTTCTGAGGTCAAAGCTATCCAGTACCGGCAACCTCCTAATGTGGGAGGGGCAATTTGCCCGCCCCCTTTGTTCTTCAAGGGATATCCATCGTGGAAAGGGCAGGCAGGCAGATCAAGATCGATGCCGCCCCGACGATGACCGCCACGAGAGTCGTCAACACGGGCTGTAGCGCCGAGACCAGCGCCTCCACCTGAGCCGCCGATGCAGACTCCAACGACCACGCGACCTCCGCAAGCCGCCGTGCCATGTCCTCACGCTGGAGTGACAGTTCCCTCTTTACCGCCGGGTGAAAGCCGCTGAGGCACAGCCCAAGCGGCACGCCCAGCCCCACAGCAGCGGATGCGTCCAACGCAGGCCTGCGCACCTGCTCCCAGACAACAACGCCAGCAGCAACGCTGAGCGCCTCTGATGGCGGCATTTTTGCCTCCACGCAGTCCGCCAGTGTCAGGCAAAAACCGGCCCAACCAGCGTCGACCAGGGCGCGGCCGAGGACCGGGATGTGAGGCGCCATCCCTATGCCACGGCGCGCGAGGTAACACACAGCCAGCATGAGAACGGTGAATATGGCGACGACCAGGCCCCAGGACCGCCTCGTCCACAGGCCCAGGCGCACGAGCGCCATCGTCGGACCCGGGAGCTTCACGCCGGCCTGCTCGAAGACGCTCGCGACTTCTGGTAGGACCACCATCGACGCCACAAGGATAAGCGGCACGGCAAGAGCAAGTGTGGTCACGGGATACGCGATGGACTTGAGCATCAGAGCCTTCTGGTGTGACTTGCGCGCAAGCGCCGATTCCAGCCGGTCCATCACTGCAGGTAGCGTAGATGTCTTCTCGGCCGCCGCTATGATCTGGGGGACCGGGCTGCAAAAGAGCTGGGGCACCGCCTCCATGGCGACGCTGAGAGGCACTCCCGCCTGCACATAGTCACATAGCCTGGCGGCCCAGTACGCCGCTGCACCGGTCCCGCAACATGTCTTGAGCTGAGTCCGGTCGGGCCTGGCACCGGCCCGGACGCCGGCCGCCAGTGCCCGCAACACAGATTGACGGTCACGGTCCGGCGCCGGCAGTATCCGGGCCAGCGTCTCCCTGATCGTGCTGCGTTCATACAGTCTCAGGACGCAATGGCCCTGGGCCTCGAGAGCCAGTATCGCCTGCTTAGGGCCGTCGGCCCACACGTGCCCCTTGCGTCTGCGGCCACCGGCGTACGCCTGCCACGCGAAATGAGACATGCCTGTTACCAGATATCCCCCAGCATGGTTGATCCCTCGACGTTCTCCTGTGTGTACACAACCATGGTGGCGGAGGACCACTCACCGGCGACAGGCTGGACTTGAGTCGCAAAGACATGGCCAGAGGCCGTAGTCCCGAAGTACACTTTCGTGCCATCTACGGAGCGCAGCCCATAGTCCAGCGCCTTGTCGTTCGGAGCGCTGTGAAGGTACTGGCCGACGAACTTCTGGCCGAGTGCGTCGGTAGCGTTGAGATCGAGTTCCGATGCCGACGTTGCGGCAAATGGCTGCGTAACCACGGGGTAAAGGTTCGTCTCCACGAAAAAGCGGTCGCTCACGCCCTGCAATACCGCAAGCGTCGAGGCAAACGCCGCGCGTTTGGCCCTCCCGGCGAAAGTCGGAACGGCAGCGGTGGCGATTCCAGAAAGTATCGCCAGCACCACGGCCACCACCATCAACTCGGTCGTCATGAATCCAGAACGCCTTGACAATAAGATGACTCCTTTCTAAGGTGAGCCCAAGGTCACAAGGCAGGTCCCGCACAGGAGATAAGGCATGAATGGCACCCACCTGGCACGGCTTCCGATGCTGCTCGCCACCGCTATCACGCAGGACGCCCAGGCGATGGAGAGGGCCAGGACCGGGCCGACGAACAGGGCTGCGGTGACGAGCGCGGCGATATCCGCCCCGCCGGCGCGCGGCGGACCAGGCGAGTATACGACCGTCAGGCAGGCAAGACAGAACAACCCGAACCCCAGGATGTCCACGCTTGGCCAGCCGTAGACCAGCCCAAGCGCAAGGCGGCCTATGGCGCCGGCGCCCCAGACAGCGTCCGGGACCGATAACGTGTGCAGGTCGTTGGCCGAAGCGACGGCCAGGCAGGGTAGCAGCATGAGTGCGTACTGTGGGCCGCCGAGTCGATCGGGTGCGCACAGGCCCTCGGAAATGAGCCCGCTCGTCAGGTAGAAGACCAGCGCGGCCAAGAGAGAGCCTGCGAGCAGCCGGCTGCGGCCCGAGCCCTCGGACGGTCTGACGCAGGGATTGTCGCCTGGCCCAGACACCGCAGCCGAAGCGGCATAGAGACTCGCGCCGCATATGGCAGACAGCAGTTGCAGCAGCACGTGTGGCAGCATAGCACCCCCAGCCCCTGGTCACGGGCCACCTGTGTGCCTTTTGACCGGGCGATGCCACCGCGCCTCTTCCATAATCTACCAGCGATCGCCTCGCCGTGCAATCCTTCAGCGTTCGCCTTGTTTCGACAATCACCGGGAGCAGGTGTGCGGCCACAAAGCGCGAAAACACGAACGATACCTGCGGCATGGGGCGTATCGTTCGGCATCCGGCCGTTGAGGAGACTGAGCGAGCGCCCTTTGAAGGAGTGGTGACAGTGAGCAGGAGCCAGAGAATCGTGGCCATCGTGAAAGCGCTGCTCGATAACCCCGCCTCGGTTCTTTCGCTCGGCGAGTTTGCGAAGGGCCTGGACGCAGCCAAGTCAACGCTCAGCGAGGACATCGCCGTGGTGAGAGAAGCATTCTCGGCGGTACGCGCCGGCGTGATCGAGACCGTGCCAGGGCCCGCCGGAGGTGTACGATACCTTCCATCCCGGAGCAGGGAAGATGTGAAGACGCTGGTCTCGAACCTCTGCCTGGCCCTCTCCGCGCCAGACAGGATCCTGCCGGGCGAATTTGTCTACATGACGGACCTGGTGTTTTCGCCGGCGTGGGCCGGCGCGATGGGTGAGGTGTTCGCGACTCGTTTCCGCTCATCCCAGGCGCAGTACGTGTTGACGGTGGAGACGAAGGGCATCCCCGTCGCGCTCTGCACCGCACGCTGCCTCGGTGTGCCGCTCGCCGTCTGCAGACGCGACTCGGTGCCCACGGAAGGCCCTGCGCTGAGCATCAACTATGTCTCGGGCTCCTCGCGGCGGATCCAGACGATGTCGCTGCCTAAGAGGGCCCTTGCTCGAGATTCACGCGTGCTCATCGTCGACGACTTCATGAAGGGCGGCGGGACCGCGAGAGGTATGACAGAGCTGGTTTCCGAGTTCGGCGCGGCAGTGGCCGGGATCGCCGTGCTCATTGAGATGGAATACCCGCAGAAAAAGCTCGTGAAAGACTACTTCAGCCTCGCGGTGCTTCATGCGGTGGACGAGAGCCAGCACAACATCGACGTCCGGCCCAGCCCCAAGATAGACGAGATCTGAGCCGGCCGGGAGCGCCCTGGCACGGTCCCGTATCAAGGCTGCTAGGCGCACAAGAGGCGCAACGAACGTGCCTTTTTGCTATAATAGCATGGGTGGATCGATAAGCAAGGGGGTGCGGGGTTCCGTGGCGTCGACAGCTGCTCTCATTCTCGCGGCCGGCCAGGGCACGAGAATGAAGTCCGAGCGCCTGAAAGTGCTGCACGAAGTGTGCGGCAGGCCCATGGTCGAGTACGTCATCGAGACCGCGCAGAAAGCCACAGGTCAGAAGCCTTTTCTTGTGATCGGCTACCAGGCTGAAAGCGTCAAGGAAGCTCTTGGCGACAAAGCCCTGTATGTCACGCAGACAGTCCAGAAAGGCACAGGTCATGCGGTGATGCAGGCCGTGCCGTATCTTACCGGCAAGTATGATGAAGTCGTCGTGCTGTACGGCGACTGCCCGCTCCTATCCCCCAAGTCTCTATCCGGCCTTATCGAACACAAGCGCAGAACCGGCGCATCCTGCGCCGTCCTCACCTTCCGCCCCGACGACCCGCACGGGTACGGTCGCGTGGTCAGGGCAGAGGGTGACCGGATCGCCCGGATAGTTGAGCACAGGGATGCCGGGCCAACGGAGCTGGCAATCGATGAGGTCAACTCCGGCATTTACTGCTTCGACGCAGGCGCTTTGTTTGATGCGCTGCCGCTGTTGCGGGACGACAACACCCGGGGAGAGTTTTACATCACCGATGTGCTTTCTATCCTGAACCAGGCAGGCCGCGCGTGTGTCGCCTGCGAAGCGGAGAATGCCGAAGAATGCATGGGCATAAACGACCGGCGGGCGCTCGCTGAGGTCTCGGCGGTCGTGAGGAGGCGCATTCTCGACGACCTGATGCTTTCCGGGGTGACGGTTGACGACCCGGCGAGCACGTTCATCGACGCGGGGGTCGAGATAGCGCCAGACACTCGCATCATGCCCCACACTTTCCTGAAAGGGAAAACGAGCATCGGCAGGTGCTGCGTCGTCGGCCCGCAGACGCTGATCGACGAAAGCATCATCGGAGACGCCGTGACTATCTCGTTTTCGGTGATCGAGAAATCGCGGGTGGAAGACCGCGCAAGCCTCGGCCCGTTCAGCCACCTCCGGCCCGGGTCGGTCATCGGGGAGGATGCGCAGATAGGCAACTATGCCGAGATCAAGAACTCCAGTATCGGCAGGGGCAGCAAGATCCATCACCACACGTATGTAGGCGACTCCAGCCTCGGTGAGCGTGTCAACTTCAGTGCCGGGGCCATCACGGTCAACTACGATGGGCAGCGCAAACACCGGACCGACATCGGAGACGGGGCGTTCATCGGCTGTAACGTGAACCTCGTCGCGCCGGTTAAGGTCGGCAGGGACGCTTTCGTGGCCGCGGGCTCGACAGTTACGGACGAAGTGCCCTCAGGAGCGCTCGCCATCGCCCGCGAACGCCAGACGAACAAAGAGGGTTGGGTGGCGAAGAAGCGTAGCCAGAGCGATGAAGCAGGAAAGAAGACCCCACAGTGACCTGTAGTGGCGACCATGACCCAATTGTACCAGCGCCGGTTTGAGTAACGGGCCAGGCCCGGTAAGCAATTACTAAACCCAATATAGCAGGGGGTAGGGGGCAACCAGCTGTGGTAGCGAGTGACGGCAGGCTCAAGGTCTTTTCAGGCAACGCGAATCCCGATCTGGCTAAAGAGATCTGCGAGCAGACTGGGATTCACCTCGGCGAAATATCCGTTTCCGCTTTTTCTGATGGCGAGATCAAGGTTATCATCAAGGAAAATGTGCGCGGTGATGATGTCTTCATCGTGCAGCCCACGTCGACCCCCGTGAACAACAATCTCATGGAGCTACTGATAATCATAGATGCGATGAAGCGGTCGTCGGCCAAGAGAATCACCGCGGTCGTCCCCTACTACGGTTATGGCAGGCAGGACCGGAAGACCCGCGGCCGAGAACCGATCACGGCGAAACTCGTGGCGAATCTCATTGACGTGGCGGGGGCGGACCGGGTGCTCACCATGGACTTGCACGCATCGCAGATCCAGGGCTTCTTCGACCTCCCGGTCGACCACCTGACCGCGATGCCGATCCTCGCCCAGTACTTCGCGAAGAAACAGATCCCGGAGGTGATCGTGATAGCACCCGACGTGGGCGGCGTGACCAGGGCCAGAATGATGGCCGAGCTGATCGCTGCGCCTATCGCGATCGTGGACAAGCGCCGGCCCGAGCCGAACGTGTCTGAGGCGCTTCACATAATCGGCGAAATCGACGGGAAGACTGCGATAATCGTTGATGATATGATAGACACCGCAGGGTCTGTGTCCGAGATCTCCCGGGTCCTTCTCGACCATGGCGCAGCGGCAGTCTACGCGTGTTGCAGCCACCCAGTGCTTTCGGGCCCGGCGATCGACAGGCTCAACGACTCGGCCATAAAGGAAATCATCGTCACGAACACTGTGCCCTTGCCACAGGGGTGCTCTTGCCCCAAGATAAAGGTGCTGTCAGTGGCGCCGATCCTGGGAGAAGCCATAGCTCGCATCCACATGGATATGTCGGTGAGCGAGCTGTTCAGATAGGGCAAACAGCAAACGGAGGTCAGTTCAACAGCATGGAACAGCTACAGATCGAAGCAGTCGTCCGTGAGCCGGCGACACCATCGGCCATCAGGCGCAGCGGGATGATACCGGCTATCATGTATGGAAGGGACCTCGAGCCGGTGGAGCTGCAGGTCGACTACCGCCAGTTCGAGAAGGCGCTCGGCCACGGCGCTCGGAGCCGGGTGATCAACCTCCTGGTGGGCGCAGCCGGCGACTCCTACCCGGTCATGCTTAAGGAAGTCCAGTATGACCCGAGGAAGGGCCATATCATCCACGCGGACTTTCACAAGATCTCACTCAAGGAAAAGGTGCACACCCGCGTGCCGGTGTTGGTCGTGGGCGGGGACGAAGTGGAGAAGCGTGGAGGCATCGTCCAGCACCAGTTGAGAGAGATCGAGGTCGAGTGCCTGCCGACCAACATCCCGGCGCGCTTTACGGCCAATATCTCCACTCTTGAGATAGGCCATCACATCAGCATCTCGGACATCCAGTTCCCGGAAGGTGTCAAGCCGGTGGATGAGCCGGATGTCGTGGTGGTGACCATCGTGGCGCCGAGACGTGTTGAGGAAGAGGAAGTCGCGGCTCCCGCCGAGGAAGCCGCCGCTCCTGCTGCCGGTGAGAAAGCTCCAGAGAAGGCGCCGGAGAAAGGCTCGGAGAAGGCCCCTACGAAGGAGTAGCGCTTTGAAAGTCATAGTGGGCTTGGGCAATCCAGGCATGCAATACGCCAGAACCCGGCATAACGCCGGGTTTCTGGTGTTGGACCGGATCGCAGCCCAGGTTGGCGGCGTGCAGTGGAGGCGCCGCCAGCGCGGGAAGATGGCAGAGGCCGGACAAGGCGTCCTGCTTGTCAAGCCGCAGACCTACATGAACTTGAGCGGGGATTGTGTGCTGCAGGTATCCCGCGTGCGGCGAATCCCGGCATCCGGTTTCGTCATAGTGCTCGACGATATGGACTTGGAGCCGGGCCGCATCAGAGTGCGCTCCAGCGGCGGCTCGGCCGGCCATAAGGGCATGCAGTCGATAATAGACCGGCTCGGCACCAGTGAGATCGCCCGTGTCAGAGTGGGCATCGGGCATCCCCCCACCGGGGTTGACCCGGTGGAGTGGGTGCTTCAACGCCCATTTGGGGAAGAGCTG
Source organism: Bacillota bacterium (assembly GCA_030691635.1). Classification (GTDB taxonomy): domain Bacteria; phylum Bacillota; class Sulfobacillia; order JAUYEF01; family JAUYEF01; genus JAUYEF01. The sequence goes on along the minus strand of JAUYEF010000058.1, from coordinate 24,007 downwards.
GAGTGCCTCAAGATGGGCACCGGCCTCGCGGCCGAGGCCGCGCTCTCGGTCATCCGCGACGGCATCGAGCTTGCCATGAACAGGTACAACAGGACGCCCACAGGCCTTGCCGGGGCCTAGACGCCCGCAGGCGGCTGTGAGATGCTATGGCGTCCGGCCCGAGGCCGGTACGGCTGGCCACGGCGGCCGGTCATGGGCTGCTTATCAGTTCTTCTTCGGCCTCCCGCGCGGATCGTCCCGTCCAGGCTCGCCCATCTTCCACAACTCGCCCAGCGTGACGATCTTGTAGCCTGCGTCTCTCAGTGCCTGTATGGTCTCGGGCAGCGCCAGGTGGGTCTCCCTGCTGGAATCGCTCGCGTGGAACAGGATTATGGCGCCGGGGAAAGCCATTCTGGTCACCCGCGAGATCATCGTGCTGACTCCAGGGTTCTTCCAGTCGAGCGAATCGACCGACCAGATGATGGTCTCGTAACCGAGCGCCTTTGCCGTGTCCACCACGGTGTCATCGTAGTCGCCGTTGGGCGGTCGGAAGAACCGCATCTCCACTCCCAGGATCTGCTTCAGGTCGGTGTGGGCCTTCTTTACGTTCTGCTCCACGCCGGCGCTGTCCAGCGTGCTGAGGTTGTCATGCCTGTCTCCGTGGGACGCGATCTCATGCCCGGCGGCGGCAATCGCTCTGGCGATGTCCGCATTGCGCGTGGCCCAGGGCCCGGATAGGAAGAAGGTGGCTTTCTGGTTGGCCCGTTCCAGGACCGGTAGTACAAGGTAGGGCGTCTTCGTGCCCCAGCTGATGTCGAACGTCAACGCCACAGCCTTCTGGTCCGTCTTCACATAGAACACCGGCCAGCTGAGCGCCGGCGACGCCCTCCCTGCAACCTCCACCACAGGCGCCTCGACAGGCGATGTCGAAGCGAGCAGCACGAATCCAAGAACCGCCAGAGGTGCGAGCCAGCGCAGCGGACGGAGTCTTGATACCGGCGCCAGCCACCGCGGCCATGAACCGAGTCTGGCCGCAGGCGCCAGCCACCCCGCTACTGAACCGGATCTCGCCCGCATACCACCACCCCGGTAAGAGTCTATTTCGCCTGGGCAGAATAAGACCCGACGACCAGCCTGAGGAGGACGAATTTGACCGCCATTCCGGCTTCACTCGCGGCTTCTATTGTTGCCTTCCTGCTCAACAAGTACACGGTCCGGGCCGTGGGCCGCGGCGCCGTGGTCACGGCGGCGCCGGTGATCGAGGAAGCCTCCAAGACCATCCTCGCGGTGATGCTGGGAGCGCCGGTGGTGGCCGCGCACCTGGGGTTCGGCATGATAGAAGGCCTGTATGACTTGTCCAAGGGTCGGCCGGTGTCGGGGCTCGCCCTGGGTCTGAGTGTGCTCAGCCACTTTATCTTCGGCCTCGTGACTCACGCCGCGAGCGGGTTGTCGGCGTCGTGGCTTGTGGGCCTGGCCGCCGCGGCTCTGATCCATACGATATGGAACAGAGTGCTCTTGGAGGCGTTGTAGAAATGCTCTACGTGCTAGCAGACAGGCTGCATAGCAGGAACCATAACTGTCTGCGTCGGCGGGTCCGGGTCCACATGCCCTCCACGAGTGCACGTCGCGGCGGATATGCCCTCCACGAGTGAGTATCCGGCTTCCTTGACTCCCCAATCCGGTGGTGGATATAATTACGTGGACACAACGAGCGCCTCCTGACGCTCAGGGAGCAGGCTCAGCAAACACGGTCAGGAGCCACGCTCAAGAAGCCGGTATCCAGGGGCTTTAGCACCGTGTCGAATCCGCTAAGGCCCTTTTTGGCATCCCGTCCAAGATTTCTGTCAAAGGCAGGTATCGTATGCCCCTACCTGGCGTTTTGGACCTGGCGCTTGAATCGCCGGAGGTCCAATCCTTTGCGCGGTCCGTGTCCGCCGGCGTCGCGGAGCAGATGGTTTCGGGCCTTGCCGGATCCCAGCGTACATGCGCTTTCGCCGCGGTCCGCAGGCATGCAGGCAGGCCCGTCCTCATCGTCACCGACACGCTCACCGCCGCCGAGAGGATAGCGGAGGACATGGAAGCCTGGCTCGGTGAGCCGGTGCTCGTCTTCCCCGCGCTCGAGGTCTTGCCGTTCGAAGTCGTCGCCCAGAGTGAAGAAATGGCCGTCCCGCGCATCTCCACGCTCGAACGGCTTACTTCCGGGCAGCGCCCGGTGGTCGTGGCACCCGTGACGGCTCTGTTGCGCCGGCTGCCGCCGCCGCAGTTCTTCGCTGGTGTCTGCATAGACGTGACCACGGGCTCGTCGGTGGACACAGAGGACATCATCATGCGGCTGGTGCTTGGCGGGTACGAACGAGTCGAAATGGTGGAGGGCCGAGGCCAGTTCAGCAGGAGAGGCGGTATTCTCGATGTGTTCGCTCCGGACATGGATAACCCCGCCCGGCTCGAGCTGTTTGAGGATATGGTCGACTCAATACGCCACTTCGACCTCGGCACTCAGAGGTCGGTGGATAGCCTCCAGACACTACGGATTCCCCCTGCAAGGGAACTCGTGGCTCCAAGCGTGGGGTTTGACGAAGCCCTCGACCGGATCCGGAGAGCCACTGAGGTCGCCTGCCGCAAGCACGAGGCCGCCGGCCGTAAGCAGGCCGCCCAAAAGCTCCAGGACAAGGTCGCCGAGCATCTTGAGAAGATAGAGACCAGCAGGTCGTTTGAAGGCTTGGACCAGTACGCCCCGTTCTTCTACACCAGCATGTGCTCGCTTCTCGACTACATGCCCACCGACACGGTCGTCATGGTGGACGAGTATGCCCGGCTGAGAGACGCGGTCTCCGAGATCGAGAAGGTATTCGGCGACATGTACTCCGCGCTGGTCGAGCAAGGATCGCTGCTTCCGGGCCAGACCACGGTGTATATGGCGTTTGACGATGTGGTGGATGGCTGGCGGCACCGGCAAGTGCTATACTTCTCGCTGCTCCTCCGGCGGATCCAGAATGTCGCGCCTCAGAACGTCGTGTCGGTGCAGGCCCGGTCCGCCCAAACCTTCCACGGCCAGTGGCCTGCGTTTGTGCAAGAGGTCTCGCGTTGGAAACGAGGGGCCCAGAACATCATCCTGGTATGCGCCTCAGAAGATCGCGCAACCCGGTTGTCCACACAGCTGCGAGACGAAGGCATTGAGAACATCCAGACAGGCGACCTCAACGTCCTGCCGGAGCCCGGCGTGATCAGCGTGGCGACTGCGTCGCTCGAGAGCGGCTTTGAGCTCCCAGGCGTCCGGCTCATCCTTGTCACGGACGCCGAGATATACGGGCGGCCGCGGCGGGCGAGGCGGGTCCGCGCCTCTCGAGACGCGCAACGCCTGGCAGACTACCGCGAGCTCAGGACGGGCGACTATGTGGTCCACGTGAACCACGGCATAGGCCAGTATATGGGCGTGCGCACGCTGGAGATTGAGAAGACCCAGCGCGACTACCTCTTTATCAAGTATCAGGGCGCCGACGCGCTCTACGTCCCGACGGACCAGATACACATGATCCAGAAGTATGTCGGGGCGGAAGGGCACGAGCCTAAGCTAAACCGGCTCGGCGGCACGGAGTGGGCTCGCGTAAAACACCGGGTGCGAGAGTCGGTAAGGCAGATGGCGCAGGAACTGCTGCGGCTGTATGCGGTGCGTGAGTCGATCCGGGGATACCAGTTCTCGGCGGACACGCCTTGGCAGGGCGAATTCGAAGACACTTTTATGTATGAGGAAACACCCGACCAGCTGCAGGCGTCGGAAGCCATAAAGCGCGATATGGAGAAGCCGAGGCCGATGGACAGGCTTCTCTGCGGAGACGTCGGTTACGGTAAGACCGAGGTCGCGTTGCGGGCGGCGTTCAAGGCCATCATGGACGGCAAGCAGGTCGCTCTCCTGGTGCCCACGACGATTCTTGCGCAGCAGCACTTCAACACGATGAAGGACCGCTTTGCGGGTTTCCCGGTGAAGGTCGCGATGATGTCCCGCTTCCTCTCGAGCAAAGAGCAGGCGGATGTGGCCAAGAGCATCAAGCAGGGCCTTGTGGACGTCACGGTCGGGACTCACAGGCTGTTGCAGTCCGATGTGGCGTTTAAGGACCTCGGCCTTCTCGTCGTGGATGAAGAGCACAGGTTCGGCGTTGGGCACAAGGAGCAGGTGAAGCAGCTCAAGCTGAACGTGGACGTGTTGACGCTGACAGCGACGCCGATACCGCGGACGCTTAGCATGGCGCTCTCCGGCATCCGCGACATGAGCCTGATCGAGACTCCGCCGGAGGACCGGTTGCCGGTACAGACCTACGTGCTGGAGTACAACGACGAACTCGTCCGTGACGCCATCATCCGCGAGATCGCGCGAGGCGGCCAGGTCTTCTACGTGCACAACCGCGTCCAGTCCATCCAGCGCGGCGCGGAGCACGTCCAGTCGCTCGTGCCCCAGGCACGGATCGCCGTTGCGCACGGGCAGATGAAGGAAGACGCGCTCGAGCAGGTCATGATCGAATTCCTGGCCGGCGAGCACGACATACTCGTGTGCACGACCATCATCGAGTCCGGTCTTGACATGGCCAACGTGAACACACTGATCGTCGAAAACGCCGATCACCTGGGGCTCGCGCAGCTGTACCAGCTGCGGGGCCGAGTCGGCCGGTCCAACAGGCTGGCGTACGCGTACTTCACGTACCGCAAGGAGAGAGTGCTCACCGAGACTTCCGAGAAGCGGCTTCAGGCCGTCCGGGAGCTCACGGAACTGGGTTCAGGCTTCAAGCTCGCGCTGCGTGACCTCGAGATACGGGGCGCCGGCAATGTGCTCGGTCCCGAGCAGCACGGGTTCATCATATCGGTCGGGTTCGACCTGTACGTGCAGCTTCTTGATGAAGCTATACGGGAACTCAAGGGGGAGAAGGCTCCGCCGGAGGCACAGCCGGTCAGCATAGACATCGCGCAGGATGCGTTCATTCCTGACACGTACGTGCAGGACCCGCGGCAGAAGATCGACCTGTACAAGAAGATCGTCGCGATCGAGAGCATCGATGACGCAGACGAGGTGGCGGAAGAGCTTCTCGACCGTTATGGCCACCCGCCGGCGCCCGTGCAAAACCTGCTGTCAGTTGCCCGTATCAAGGTTCAGGCTCGCCACATCGGTGTGACCGCGATATCGCAGCAGAAAGACCGGCTCATGCTCAAACTCGGCGAGACGGACAAGCCAAAACTGGAGAAAATCGTCGGTTTTCTCCGTGGCCTTCGCGGCAGGTTCACAGTGAGCATCGGGCGAATGCCCACAGTCGTCATGCGGCTGGAATCGCCCAGCATGGCGCTTCACGTGACCGAGCAGCTGGTCCGCCGGCTGAACGAAGTTGCACGGTAGCAGGCATTTTCATGTTAGAATGTGCACAGCACATCGAAAGGGGCTAACAAGACTCTGTGAAGAGACTGAGCATCGCACTCATCGTGATCATAGTCGCGGCGCTGCTGCTGAGCTCTTTCAACGGCTGTAGCAGACAAAGCTCGGCGCCTCAAGACACATCCACGCAGCTGGCGAGCGTCAATAACACCTCGATCACCGAGAATGCTCTCAACACCAGGGTGTCGATATTCAAGCTGTTCTATGGACCATCGATCGACACGCCCGAGACGAAAAGCAAGATACTCGACCAGCTCATAGAGGAAGCGCTTCTCATCCAGGAAGCGGCTCGCCAGAAGGTGGCGGTGGCCCCTGAGGACCTGACCAAGGAGCTGGCCCTGTTCATGGACCAGCTGACTACCCAGTTCACCGACGTGGAGACGATGGACAAGGAACTCAAGACCGCGAAGCTGACTGAGGCCGACTTCAAGACGTTCCTCGACAGGTACCTGACGATCCAGGGTCTTTACCAAAAGGCGACCGAGAAAGTGGTCGTAATGGCCGCGGACTTGTCGAAGTACTATGATGAGAACAAGGCTGAGTTTGTCGAAGAAGAGAGCGTGCGGGCTCGGCACATCCTTGTCAAGACCAAAGAAGAGGCCCAGAAGCTCCTGGCGCAGATAAAGGGCGGAAAGGATTTCGCAGCGCTCGCCAAGGAGTTTTCACAGGACCCAGGCTCCAAAGATGACGGCGGCGAACTGCCTCGTTTCGGCCGGGGCGAGATGTATGAGGAGTTTGAGGTAGCGACATTCGCGCTCTCCCCGGGCCAGCTCAGTGGCGTTGTGAGCACCCCTGCTGGGTTCCACATAATCCTCCTTGAGGAGAAGGTCCCTGAGAAACAGCTGTCGCTCGACGAGGTCAAAGACCAGATAAAGGAAATGCTCCTTGAAGAGCGGCGCGGCGAAGCGTTCGACAAGATCATCGCGGACCTGCAGAGCAAAGCCAAGATCAACAAGACCCAGTAGATGGGCTTGCAGGATTAACCAGCCCCGACGCTGCGGTTTTGTGGACCGGCGAGCTCGGGGCTTTTTGGTGGGCAGGCCTCCCCCGTGACCCGCAACTCCCTTCCGGCCTTTGCCAGTGTTGCCAGTGCGAACTGGAAAAATGTGAATAAAGCATTTCGCTGGCCTATATACTAAGCACTGGCGGCGAACCGAAAAAGGCACAAGGAGGGGCTTTAATGAAGGCGACGGGAATCGTGAGGCGGATTGACGACCTCGGAAGGGTCGTCATTCCTAAGGAAATCCGCCGCACACTGCGGATTCGTGAAGGAGACCCCCTTGAAATATTCGTTGACCGCGATGGCGAGGTCATACTCAAGAAATACTCCCCTATTGGCGAATTGGGGGATTTCGCGAAGGAATATGCAGATTCGCTGTATGAAGCGACGCAACACATCGCACTGATAGCCGATCGCGACAATATCATCGCCGTCGCCGGCGCCCCGAAGAAGGAGTTCTTGAACAAGCCAGTGGGCCCGGCGGTCGAGCGGGTCATGGAAGACCGGAAGGCCGTGCTCATAAACAAGCCCGGTGAGCACAAGTACTGCAAGGAGTGCATCACCGTGGGCGAGGAGACGGGCTGCAAGTTCACCGCCGAGGTGATCGCGCCGATCATCGCGGAGGGTGACCCGATAGGCGCGGTTATCCTGTGCTCCAAGGAACCCAACGTCCAGATGGCCGACATGGAACTCAAGCTGGCGGAGACTGCGGCGGGCTTCTTGGCTAAGCAGATGGAGCAATAGCGCGGAGCGACCGGCAGGCGGCCTTGCCGCCGGCCGTCCAGATCGATGCCGCTTTCGAGCGCCACGCGCAATACCTGAGAGTGATCCTGGGGCCCCTCACGTCCATGTGAGAAACGGGCCCCAGTTCATTTCTCCTCAGACTAGTGCCCATGCTCGTGCGGGGCCGTGCGCGTGCGCCTGTCACGCCCCGCGATGCAGTGGGCAGGAGAGAAGGGCTTTCTGTCCAAGTTGTACCGGACGTACAGGTGTACTGTCGCCGGAGCCTACCGGTCACCAGCTACACTCGTCATCTCCCACATACACGCACTGACGCTACCGCATAGGGAAACAGCGTTTCACTTTATGACGTCAAGACTCTCTGGACGAGAGGCGGTGGGCCAAGAGTGTGGCGGGACGATCGTAGGCTTGGATGGGTGACCATAGGCTTCGGGTTACTGACGTTTATTGCGTATTGGGTCATCCATGCGGCCTGGGCGGTCGGAGTCAGGCTCCTGGGGCAGGCTATCCGTGCCCCAGAGATGCTGAGCGGAACGCTATCCCGCGCAGGTGGCATTGTGCTGGCGGTTGGCGCATCCGCGGTCGCGGCGCGGATCGTCTGGGGTGGCGATCCACAGCGTCTTGGGTCGATGACGCACAGAGGCTGGCTTTGTGACCTACGGAGTCTTGGGCTGACCACGTACAGAGGCTGGCTTGGCGATGCGGTATATGGCACGGTGCTGACGGCAGCCGCCATGATGGTGTTGTTCACGATCTACGTTAGAGGTGGCTGGCTGGTCATCACAGCTTGGCGGTGGCAGACCGCCCCCTTTGGGCAGTGGTGCGCCATGCTCTGGATTTCGTTTCTCACATCGCTTCAGGCGGCGCTTGGCGAAGAAGCTATGTTCCGGGGGTACCTTCTGAACGGTCTCACGAAAGCCTGGGGCCCTGCCAGAGGCATTGTGGCGACCTCGGTGATGTTTGCCCTGCCGCTCTTTCTTGTCGCGATCACGGGTCCTTCACTGCTCCTGGGCTGGGCCTACCTGCGGGCCGGATCGCTCTGGCTCCCGGTGGGGATTCACTTCGCGTGGAACTTCGTTCAGAACGGCCTGCTCAATCTCCCCGGCAGGACCGGGCCCAATGTATTTGGCGCACAGGCTCGATTGGCCGGGGCACCCTGGCTGGTCGGGACCAGTTATGGTGTCGAAGTCGGGCTGCTCAGCCTGATCCCGCTCGGTATCGTCGCTCCAGGCGTATACATCTGGCTACGATATCGCGGTCGGTAGCAGGCTACAGAGGAGGCCGGGCCACATCAGAAGGCGGAACATCACATCAGAAGGCAGAACAGGGCGTTGAAGACTGGCACCGCCTGTCTCGGGTCATTGTCTGCCCTGAGCGGCGGACTGGTATAATTGTTAATGCTGGCAATAAGATGCCACACGTGTAACACGGTATGAGCAGGGCCACAAGTATGTGAGTAGGGCGACAAACATATGAGCAGGACCACAAGCACATGAGCAGGACCAAAGAGACATTCCTCCAGGGAGCTTTTCTACTCGCCGCCGCGGCGCTCGTGAGCAGGCTGCTCGGCGCGCTGTACCGCATTCCCCTATACCCTATCCTGCGCAAAGAGGGTATGGGCCTTTTCCAGATGGCCTACCCCATATACTCGCTGCTGCTCACGCTTTCGACCGTCGGCGTGAACATTGCCATCTCCAAGCTTGTCGCGGAACACGAAGCACAAGGCGATCATGCCGGCACCCAGCGGGTCTTCAGCACGTCGCTATGGCTGCTCGGCATATCCGGCTTCATCCTGTCCGTGTCGCTATTCGCGGCGAGCCACGTGGTCGCGGAGCGAGTCGCCAAGGACCCGCGCTCGTTTCTTTCCATAGCAGCCATCTCACCCGCGATCTTCTTTGTTTCGCTCATGTCGGCCTACAGAGGATACTTCCAGGGACACCAGCACATGGCTCCGACTGCGTTGTCCCAGATCATAGAGCAGTTCGTCCGTGTGGCGACGATGTTCTTGCTGGCGCTCGGCCTGCTCGGCCGGGGTATTGAGTATGCCGCGGCGGGAGCGACTTTCGGAGCTGTCACAGGCTCGATCGCGGGGCTCTGCTACCTGCTCTGGGTGTTCTCCAGACAAGACAGGGAGAGAGCAGGCGCGCCGGCTGCGGCTGTATGCGCGGCGGCTCCACCCGCCGGTGCGCCGGCTGCGGGTGACCGCGCCACTGTGTCCACCTGGTCTGTGATCAGGCGCATAATCGAGATAGCCATCCCGATATCGCTCACGACAGGCATCCTGGGCCTGATACAGATGGTTGACCTCGTGCTCGTCCCGACACGGCTGCAGGCGATGGGGGTCGGCTACGAAGAGGCCACAGCGCTATACGGGCAGCTTTCGGGCGGCGCCGTGCCGCTGATGAACATGCCGACCGTGGTTACGGCGGCGCTCCAGGTGAGCCTTGTGCCTGCGATCACTCAGGCGCTGGCCACGCACGATCTGGCCCGGGCACGGTCCAGGACCGCCACGGCGCTGCGCCTTTCATTCGTGCTGATGGTCCCGGCAGCCGTCGGGCTATATGTGTTGAACCGCGAGATACCAGCATTTCTCTTCAGTGACCCTGGCGTGGCGGGCCCGCTGGCCGCGCTCTCATCAGCGGTGCTCTTCCTTTCGCTGCAGCAGACCACTTCAGGCGCCCTGCAGGGCATGGGCCACCTTGGAGTGCCGGTCAGGAACCTCTTGCTGGGAGCCATAGCGAAAGTCGTGGTCACATACGTGCTGACCGCCATGCCACAGTTCGGAATCAATGGGGCAGCGTACGGCACGGTGGCGGCGTTCCTGATCGCGGCAGCTTTGAACCTGACGGAACTCCAGTCCAGGCTCGGTCATGTGTTCCACTTCGCGGACATGGTGCTCAAGCCCGGGCTGGCCGTGACGGTGATGGGGCTGGCGGTCCGGTACTTCTTCAACAGGCTGCATGTCTTTGTGCCATCGCTCGGCATCCCGACGCTGGCGGCCATAGCGCTGGGCGCGGCGGTCTACGGCATTGTGCTGCTGCTGCTGGGTGGCATCCGCACTTCGGATGTCAGCATGGTGCCTGTTGTCGGACCGCGTCTTGCGCCTGTGCTCAAGAGACTGGGGCTTACCAGGGAGTAAATGACGGCAGGCGAGTAGATGACGCCAGCGAGTAAACGACACAAGGGAGCAGAAACGCACTTGAAGCATGAGGAAAGCCACACAAAAGGCGAACTATGCGTTGTCGGCCTCGGGCCGGGGAACCCCGATAGCATGAGCCTCGGCGCCTGGAGAGCGCTCTCCGACGCCGAATTCGTGATACTCAGGACTCGCATCCACCCCACGGTCTCGTTCCTCGATGAGGAAGGGATCACCTACGTCAGCTGCGACGACATCTATGAGGCGGCCGGGGATTTCGATACGGCCTACGAGCAGGTTGTGGACAGGGTCATGCAGGCGGCGCTCTCGGGGCTGCGCGTGGCGTACGCGGTTCCCGGCCACCCCAGCGTGTTCGAATCCACCACCGGCATGCTGCGGCGGAAGTGCGCCGAGACCGGCGTGCCACTCAGGATAGCGGGCTCCGAGGCGTTCCTGGAGCCGGTGTTGCAGAAGGCTGGGATTGACCCCTCGGATGGGCTTCTCATACTTGATGCGCTGACACTCAAGGCGTCCAGTCTCGCGCCTGGTGTTCCATGCCTGATCGCTCAGGTATACGACAGGACCACGGCATCCAGTGTGAAACTGACGCTCGCCGAGGTTTACGGCGACGACCACCCGGTGACTGTGCTGCGAGCGGCGGGCGTGCCGGGAGAGGAGTGGGTCGAGACGGTGCCCATCTCCAGGCTCGACCACCTCGAATGGCTCGACCATCTTGTGACCGTGTACGTCCCGCCGGTCAAGCGCGACGCTGTCGCCGGGCAGGCTGGTCCGGGGATGGTTGAGTGTCGGGACGGCGTGGACAAGCCCTCGTCCTGCGACTTCCCCATGGACCCGCTGGTCAGGGTGGTGTCGAGGCTGCGCGGCGAAGGGGGCTGCCCCTGGGACAAAGAGCAGGACCACCGCAGCCTCAGGCCTTTTGTGCTGGAAGAAGCCTACGAAGTGGTCGAAGCCATCGAACTGGGAGACATGCATAAACTCTGTGAGGAATTGGGAGACTTACTCCTGCAACTCGCGCTGCACTCGCAGATTTCGGCTGAGCAGAGCCACTTTGACGTCAATGACGTGGTGGCCGGAATCACCCAGAAGATGATCAGGCGACACCCCCACGTCTTCTCCGACGTGAAGGTGAGCAGTTCGGATGACGTCCTCCGCAACTGGCAGACCATCAAGGCAGCCGAAAAGGGCACGAGCCGCGCAAGCGTCATCACTGGGGTGTCCAAACACCTTCCAGCGATGATGCGGGCGCATGAGATCCAGCGGAGGGCGGCCAAGGTCGGGTTCGATTGGCCGTCGGTCGAACAGGTCTTCGACAAGGTCCGCGAGGAAACCGGCGAGCTGGAGCGCGCGCGGGAAGCTGGTGATGCGCAGGCTCTGGAAGCGGAAACAGGCGATTTGCTTTTCGCGATAACGAACCTGTCACGGCACCTCGGGGTGATGCCCGAGCAGGCGCTGGCAGGGGCGGTGACCAAGTTCACCAGGCGGTTCCGGTTTGTGGAGGATGAGGCAACGAAGCAGGGCAAGAAACTTGAGGATATGAGCCTCGAGGAGATGGACCATCTCTGGGAACGTGCCAAGGCATTGGGGCTCTAAGAGGAGGGCGTCTTAGTGAACAAGGCTGAACTGATAACTGCTGTCGCTGAGAAGGCGGACTTGACCAAGAGAGACGTGGAAACCGTGGTCAGTGCCATCACCGAGGTCATCGAAGAGGCCTTGACCAGGGGTGAGAAGGTCTCGCTCGTCGGGTTTGGGACCTTCGAAGTCCGTGACCGCGCAGCGAGGATGGGTCGGAACCCGCAGACCAAACAGGAGATCAAGATACCCGCGACACGAGTGCCCGCGTTCCGGGCCGGCAAGTCGCTGAAAGACAGGATTCACGAGTAGGACCGCAGGAATCGGGCTATGGACATTGGAATCAGGTCTCTACGGAGGCCTGATTCCTGTTTTGCGCAGGCCGCAGGCCGTGCCGCGCGCGGCTCGTGAGAGGTGCGTCATGAGACTGGACAGGTTTCTCAAGGTGAGCAGGCTTGTAAAGAGACGGACGGTGGCCAAACAGGTTAGCGACCAGCACCGGGTCATCATCAACGGTCGGCCCGCCAAAGCCGGGACCGATGTGAAGCCGGGCGACGTCCTGGAACTAGACTTCGGCCGCAGGGTGGTTAAGGTCAAGGTCATTGCCGTCCGCGATGTGGCCTCCACGGTGCAGGCGCGGGAGATGTACGAGGTCGTCTCCGAGCAGGTACGGGAAGACTGGATTTAGCGATTGCGCGCGGGTTCGATGCTTATCTCCCTCCGATGAGGGCATCCTATGCCAGAAAGCCCAATTTTGGAGGGAATACCATGAAGCGGAAAGCACATGCCACATCGCGGCCAGCCCGTGCGGTTCTCATGATTACCGCAGTCACGCTGGTGATAGTCTGTGGGGCGGCCATGAGCGGCTGCCTCGCGCCGTTCAGGCGCCCCGCGCCTTCGCGCCGGCTGCAGGGCACGGAGCCCACCATCACAGTCTTCCTTCACGACAAGAACCAGAAGACCCAGATGAAGCTCGAGACATACCTTGAGGGGGTCGTGGCGGGCGAGATCGGGCCCAGCTTCCCGGCCGAGGCGCTCGCGGCGCAGGCCATTCTTGCCAGGACCTTCACCGTACAGCGAATCGAGCAGATGGGCGGGACCAGCAAGCTCCACGGCACGGACGTCTGCACAGACCCGGAGCACTTCCAGGCCTATGACGCGTCCAAGATCAGTGACGCCATCAGAGGCGCAGTCCGGGCCAGCAGGGGTCAGATCGTGACCTCGGCAGGCTTGCCCGCCGTCACGTTCTTCCACTCCAACTCCGGGGGCATGACAGCCACGGCCGTTGAAGGCATCGCCTACAAAGACCAGGCCACTCCTTACCTCACGCCGGTCAAAGACGTGGTTAAGGATACGGCGCCCTGGACCGCGACCTTCTCCACACAGGAAATCATGAAGGCTCTCAAGACCCTCGGCAAGCAGGTAACGTCCGTCACGAGCGTGGGCATCGCGAGCAAGGGCCCGTCGGGTCGAGCTGTGGACCTCACGGTCGGGAACCAGGCTGTGTCCGCTCCTGCCCTGAGGACCGCGCTGGGGCCCGAGAAGATGAGGTCGACCTTGTTGGACAGTGTCGTCATGAGCGGTGGCAAGGTCATGATGAAAGGCAAGGGCTGGGGCCACGGCGTGGGCTTGTCCCAGGAAGGGGCCAAAGTCCTTGCGGAACAGGGCAAGAAGGCGGCCGAGATCATCCAATACTACTACAAAGGTGTGACACTGACGTCACGCTGGAAGTAGCCGCAACAGTCTATTTGGCCGGCACGCCGGCCCGACCGGCGGCCGGCCATGGAGCAGGAGGTCTGCCGCTATCGAGTCGTGCGGCCGGCCCCGGATGCCTCGCCTGTCATTGAGCGCCTCGGACGTGCATAGTCTTGGAAGTGAGACATGCTGTGGGGGTGCTGTCATGGACGAGCGAGAGGTCCGGGGCCTTTCTGACCACGAGATCCACATCATAAACAGGGAGTCCGTTACCATCAAGGGCGTGCTGCATGTGGAGAGCTCTGATGACCAGGAAATCGCGCTGGACACCGAGATGGGGCTCCTCACGGTACGCGGCGAGGACCTGCAGATCAAGCAACTCAACCTCGAGGAAGGAAGCTTCTCCCTGGAGGGCAACATCAGCGGACTGCAGTACACTCAGGGCGGGAGTTCCCGGTCGAAGGCCAAAGGCAAGAGCTTCCTTGAGCGATTGCTGAGATAATGCATGGTGCCCGTCGACGTCCAACTCTACCAGTTTAGCGTAATGCTCCTGGCGGGCATGGCCCTGGGCGCATTCTTCGACGTCTACAGGACCTTCCGGCTGAAGGCCAGGCCTGGCGCTGGGGCGACAGTTGTGCTGGACGCCCTCTTTTGGGTCATCGCCACCCTATTGCTGCTGGGCGCTGTCTTCTATGCGAGCTGGGGCGAGGTGCGCGTCTACGTCTTCGTCGGCGCGGCGACGGGCGCCTGGCTCTACTTCAAGCTCGCGAGCTCGCTGGTGCTGCGGCTTCTCCGGTGGGTGTGGCGGGTGATCGGTCGACTCCTACGGCTTGTACAGGGTGTCCTCTACTATGTGCTCGTGGTGCCTGTGCTCATTGCGTACCGGGTGGTGGCCAGGGTACTTGGCACGGTGGTGCTGCCGTTCATCGTGGTATTCCGTCTGGTGGCGGGCTTGATTGGAGATGCGTTGAAGAAGGAGGAGAAACCGCCCATCGATTCGTAGTAGCATGGGCTGCTGATCAAGCAGGCAGCCTCGACTGACGACAGGCATCATCCAGAGCCCCGCCGGCGCAGCCACGGATCCTTTAAAAAATCTCCGGCTCCGAGAAGGAGTCTGTCCCTCCCCGTAGAACCTGCTAAGTCACCGCAGTGTATACAGTTTGTCCACATTTTGTAGATAACCTGTGGATAACTAGGTTGGGAAACGCATGCAGATAGAGATCCGGGGTGTGGAGAGGCTGAGCTTCAGAGAACGGCAGGTCGTCACTCTCAAGGAGATGGGCCAGTCAGCAGAGGCGATCGCCAAGAAGCTCGGGATAAGCCAGGGGACCGTAGCGACCCTCTATAACCGCGCAAAAACAAAGGGTTATGAGGTCGTTATAGTGATTTCCGGCGATCCTCTCGCACTCTTCGGCAAGGAAGAAACGGAGGAGGAAGAGGAGGAGTAACATGCTCGCCTCCGAAGGACTCCAGCGGCTGAAGGAGAAGGCATCGCGAGAGGCGCCCGCGAGAAAGAAGAGGCAGGGCGTCACCATGAAGGCAGTCGTGATCTTGCTTGTCCTTTACATGGTATTCCTCTATGGATCGCAGGAGCTCAAGTATCACGAGATGATGCAGGAGAGGGCTCGCGTTGGACAGCAGATCAAGGTATACCAGGCCAAGAATGATCTGCTGAAACAGCAGATCAGCTATCTCTCCACTCCGGAGTACATCGAGAAGGCCGCTCGCGAGCAACTCAGCTTCACGAAAGACGGCGAGGTTCCATACATAACCAAGACAAAACCGGTTGCCAAGCAATAGCGGCTGCCGGCGTTGCACGGGTAGGAGTTTAATAGGGCATAATGAGCGGCTTTTTGCGGGCCATGGACCCTTGCAGCACAAGGGCTCAAGGTCTCTTTTGCCTGCTTGACAGCCGTTGCAAAACTCCATATAATTAAACTCAGCTATAAAAGACGGCAGGAGGATTTTCCCGATAATGACAATCGAAATAGGGAGCATCGTCGAAGGCACGGTGACCGGGATCACCCACTTTGGAGCCTTCGTAACCCTCCCTAATGGGAAGACGGGCCTCGTCCACATCTCCGAAGTAGCGGATGCTTTCGTTCGCGACATCAAAGAGTACCTCAAGGAGAACGACAAAGTACAGGTCAAAATCCTGACCATGGACGAGAAAGGCAAGATCGGTCTCTCCATCAAGCAGGCTCAGCCTGGTTACCGCCCGTACCGTAGGGAACCCCGGCAATCACCTAAGGTCTTCGAGGACAGGCTCAACCGTTTCCTCAAGGATAGCGACGAGCGCTGGACCGACATCCGCAAGAACACGGATTCCAAGCGCGGCGGCCGCGGCGGTGGTAGGTTCTAGAGAGCCTGGAGGACTGCACTTCGCCAGGACGTCTACAGGGAGCAGGGCGATCGTGGGCCGCGGGCAGCACGGCCGGACGACGCGGGTCAAGACGAGCGGTTGGCGCTGAAATGAGGCGCTGGCTGGTGGATGTATGGCGCAGGAGTGCTGTGGCGCAAGTAGGGGAAAACCAGAGAACGTACCGGAGCACTCATCGGAGTGCTTTTTTCGTCGGACGCGAGCCGGTGGTATAATGAATGCGAATAGCGTGCCGGGATGTCGGAATCGGCAGACGAAGGCGACTTAAAATCGCCTGGGCGAATGCCCGTGCGGGTTCGAGCCCCGCTCCCGGCACCAGCAGAAATATGGCGTGGGCCATTGGGTCCGCGCTTCATGTTTTCCTGCAGGTAGGGCGGGTAAAACACGACGGTTATGTCACCGGAATCGGGATCGTGCATCATCCTACGAATGTACGTTCTGAACAGGAGCCGCTTCTGCTCATTGGCTCCCTCGGCAAAGAGCTGCTTGAGATTCCGAAAGAACTGGAGCGCCTTGCCCGGGTCAATTGCGAGGGGAACAGGCTTTTGCTTTCGCGCCTGGTCGAGCCGATCCATCAGGTTTTGACGTTGGTCCTTGAGCTTGGAGAGTCGTTCCTTGCAGAGATCGCTGTCGAGTCCTTCGTCGAGTGCCTGGAAGGTGCGATCTATCTGTCTCCTGACTTCCGCAACCTGTCGCTCAACCTCGTTGATGCTCCTATCATGTTCGGCAGTCTCGCTCGCAACACGAGAGTTGAGTTCACAAACCATGCTCTCTATTGCGGATGGGTCAGTGAATAGCGCTTCTATCTTGCTGAGCAGTTCGCGTTCGAGGGTATGGGCTTTGATGCGCGTGTTGTTCGTACAGCCTGGATTACCCTTGTACTGATGGGTGCCACAGACGTACTTTCCGAAGTGACGTGATGAATCCCTTACGCCGACCAGCTTGCCGCCACAGCTCTTGCAGGTGAAAAAGGGTTGGCCTTCAAGGTTTAGGCCGGATAGCAACCACGGACTATCATAGCTGCGTGCGGCTGCAGTGCGTGGCTGGCGGGCCTGAGAGACCATTAGCGCCTGCTTTGCCTGCTCACAGGTGATGATTGCGGGGTGAGCGTCGGACACTTCAATCCATTCGCTACGGTCCTTCTGCTTCTTGCCGGGTGTCTTGTGGTCCTCACGGTTCCAGAAGTAGACACCAGCGTACTGCATGAGGCGGTCCTCAGTCAGAAGATAGGTCACTGTAGATACCGACCAGGGCGGACCTTTGGGACCAGGAATCCCCAAGTTGTTCAGCCGGTCCCTCATCTTCTGATAGGAAAGGCCCTGACCAATCCGCCAGTCAACTATGATGCGGCGCAATATGGGAGCCGTATCGGGATCAATCTCCCACAGTAGCTTAGTCCTGTCCTTGCCCTTGCCATCCTTGCCAAGGGCCACACGCTTGGGCCTATAGCCGTACGGGGGGATGCCACCGTTCTTGTAGCAGTAGCCGGTGGTTGGATCGCGTCGGGTCGCGTTCTCTTTCATCGCTTTAATGGTGTGAAAGGCTATGTTCATGGAAGTGGTCATTGCCATAGTCTCATCGATGGACTCACGCCAGACTCCGTCCACGGTGCGGGGGTCATAGGGCGAAGTCACGGAGATCACGGTGAATCATCCAGACGCCTATAGATGAGCGGGGATCGGTGTTTGGCTCGTTTACAAACAACAGTCGAACACTGTGCTGCTCCAAAGTGGCGCTGACGGTGGCCGCCTCCAATATGGTTCTTGCGAAACGGCTAGAGTCATCAAAGATGAGGTACTGAGGGCGTTGCCTCTTTGCGTCTTCGATCATCTTCCTAAACTGAGGGCGACTGTCTCTGAACGCGGATTCCGAATCTGTATAGGTTGCCACTACCTTTGCTCCAAGTGTCGCAGCATACTTCTCTATGCGGCTGAGTTACTCAGGGATCGAATTGCCAGCAAGCTCCTGATCCTTGGTGCTTACCCTGGCGTACGCGAATACACTGTGCATCTTGGTCAACTCCTAGGCAATTCGTGTGAAACCGATTTGACACGGCCAGCAATGACGATCTCGCCTGGGGTGTAGCATACAGGTTTGAAGTTCGGATTCATGGGCAAAAGGGCTATCTGATCAGCCATGGAAAGGTATCTGCGCACCGTATAGTCGTCTGTTCCGTGTTTCGCAATCACGATATCTCCGTCACGATAGTCGGGCACGGCTTGCAGCCTGAGTGCAGCGCCTTTGGGAATCAGTGGCTCCATAGAATCGTCAGGCATGGGCAGAACAATGTCAGGTGGTTGGGTGTCAGGATAGCTGAACCTCATAGGGCCAGGGCCCGGTGAACAGAGACTACCGTCAGAAGGGTCACGTTCAAGCTTGAGTATCGGGATAATGCTCTTCAGGATTCGGTATGGTGTCATCTCACTCATCTGTTTGCGTGCTAGGGCAAGTGCTTCCTCAGGGACATTACCCTGAGCCATCGCTTCAAAAGCTACTTTGAGAAGGCCAGCCATTGAAGCCAGGAAGTCTTTGATCACTTGGGGAGCCCGGTCCGTATAGCCCTCGAAAACCAGGTCATCAGCGTCGCCACCGCAAGCCTGAGCAAGTGCCCGTGATATCTCTTCGGATGGAGGCGCTTGCCTGCCAGATTGGACCTTGCTTATGTAGGAAGGGTCCAAGGGGACGCCACGACTACGACAGCGGTCGGCTATCTCCCTGAGAGTGAGATTACTCTTGTCAATCATGTCCTTGAGCATCCGTGCGTAACTCACCGACGATCACTCCTCTCACTCAGAAGTATAAACCATTGTTGACAAAAGTGGAAATGGTTCTTAGGGTGTCTAGTAATTGACTTGGATTGGAGACGAGCGCAGACTGACAATAAAGAGTGCTTCGAGTGAAACATGGAGGGTCTCGTGAGGCAGAGGACCAGACTGACAACACAATATCCGAGCTTACGGGTGTCGGTCGCAAATGTGCCTCTGGAGGTAGTAGATGAGAGCGCTGGCGAGCGGTGTCGAGTGCTGGCTGAGATCGCGGTGTATGCCTTCGCATGTATAGACAGTGAGAAGCACCTAGAGGCGCCAATAGCGGTGGCGGCATCCGGTCAGGCATAGGGCCAATGGTCCCCGGCATTGGCGATTAGCCAGCCGGGGACCTGGCCATGCCGGAGAGGACGAGATGTGGATGGAGGACAAGCAGGTTCGAGCGATGTGGGCTGCCATCCGGCGAATTGAGTCAGCCGTCAAAGAGCTGAAGGCTACCAATGGGAGTATGCAGCCCACAGCCTGCGCTGAATCCCAAGACGACGCGCCCGCTTGGGAAGCGATTCCTGCAATACCGAACCCGAAGCACAGGGCGAGCGAGCGCGAAGCGACGAAGTCCCTTGCTGAAGGGGTGAGGTATTGCGCACAATTCCTGGGCTCCGGGGGCGTCGAGTTCCACTGAGCGATTGAGGAGTCCGAACGAGGGCACGTCATATGTAACACGTGCCCCTCAAACTAGGAGGTGACCTGCTAGAGTGATAGTTGGTGGTATTGATACTCTTGAGTATTCGATTGGTGTCGAGAACTATGGCGAGATGCTAGCGAAGTACATAGATGGCTTTGAGATATACAAACTGGCTGCGCAGGAGGGGCCGGAGACTGTGAACATTGATGGTATCTGGTTTGAGGCTACTCCTGCGGGGATTCGGAATTATGCTTTCGGCTTCAAGTGTGAGGACTTCTGGCTGTTCTTTGCTAGGAAGACCACCACGAGGAATTACCCTGTGTGGGTAAAGGTGTCGTCGGGAGGGTTGTGGAGCCTGGGCATTGCCGAGATCGCGGCGAGAGTAGAGAAGTTACTTGCCAGTATGGGCTTCAGGGCGATCACGACGAAGGTGTCCCGCGTAGACCTTGCGGTAGACACTGACGAGTTGGAGTTTAAACCCGAGGATAGGGAGTCTTGCGTGACGCGCGGCGCAAGTATTGATGTACACGAGACATACGGTGAGTTCACAGGGTTCACTGTCGGGCGTGGTGAACCGATCATGCTGAGAGTTTATGACAAGACAAGAGAGGTAAAGAAGTCCGGCAAAGACTGGATGAAGTGGCTATGGGCGGCTAATGAGTGGTACGGTGAGCGTGTCTGGCGAGTAGAGTTTCAGTGTCGGCGGGAACTGATGCGGGAGATGCGGGTCGAAACGCTTGCGTATTCCAGTGAATCCGTCCACCCATTCCGATCGAATCCGGGCAGTCATTCCAGTTGAAACCGTCCACCTGTTCCGACGGGAAGCCGTCCACCCGGCTCAACTCTGTGGCGTGATCATTGTGTAGCGTTTAGCTTTAGGTGGCTTTTCACCTTCCTCATGGATTCGCCCTTCAAGTGAATCATGTGAGCGCTGTGCAAGAGCCTGTCCAGGATGGCGTCGGCAACCGAAGGATCGCCGATCGCCGTGTGCCAGTGGTCCGGTGGCAACTGGCTCGCCAGAAGCGTTGAATTGTTTTGGCTCCTGTCGTCAATCACCTCAAGCATCTCTCGCGACTCAACAGCGGTAAGAGGGCTCAGCAGCCAATCATCCAGCACGAGCAACCCGTATCGTGCCAGGCGCCCGATCAGACGCGGGTATGTGCCGTCGCCTCTGGCCATGGCAATCTCAGATAGAAGCCTGGGTATGCGGTAGTAACGCACACTGAAGCTTCGGCGGCAGGCGGCGTTGGCGAGCGCGCATGAAAGAAAGGTCTTTCCGCATCCGGTTGGCCCGTGGATCACCAGGTTCAGGTGATCACTGATCCAGTCGCAATTGGCAAGGCTTTGCATCAGATGTTTGTCCAGACCCCTGGGCTGTGAGTAGTCCACGTCTTCCATACATGCCTGCAATCTGAGTTTGGCATCGCTTAGGAGCCGCCGGAGTTTTCGGTCCTGCCGGCTGCTCCACTCGTGGTCCACAAGCAAGCCGAGTCTCTCCTCGAAACTGAGGGACACCAGGTCGGGTTGGCCCATCTGCGCCTCAAACGCCTCCGCCATTGCGCCCAGGTGCATGCTCCTGAGTTTGGAGAGTGTCTGCTGGTTCAGCACCGGTTTTCACCTCCTCCCGGCTGTAATATGAAGCGCCGCGTAGATTGCGGTGCTCGCTAACCAGCGGCAGCTGCTCGGGTTGCTCGAGAGGCTGCCGGTCGAGACCCGTATCCAATATGGACTTCAGGCTCTTGCAGGTGAGAACTCCAAACCTGAGCGCGCGCGCTGACGCAGCCTCAATTCTCTCCAGCGGGTATTTCCTGGCGAGCGAGATGACGCCCAGGCATGTCCTGTAGCCCTGCTCGGGGTGAACCTTGGAGTCGAGGATTGCCTGCACCAGCTGCGCGGTGGATGGGCCCACACTTGCGGCCCAGTTCACAATGCGGGAAGGAGGCCATTCGAGCCTTTGGTTATGGGAGGCCGGACGATGCGAGGCGTCGGTGCTGTAAGCGCCTTTGACGTGCGAACGCGGGTGGCTCGCCACTCTGCTGCCGTTGTGAAGCACCTCCACGGTGGTGGCGGTAATGCGCACATCCACCTGTTGCCTGGCCAGCTGGTAAGGCGCGCTGTAGTAGCACTTCTCAATCTGAACATGGTAGTCGACGTTAACTCGCGCCTTCTTCCACTTCGCGAACTCGTATCGCGCTGGCGGCAACGGTTTGAGCGCCGGTTTGTCCAGGCTGAAATATGCCTGTCTGCGTGTGCCGGGTAGCTTCTGAAACGGCCTGTCATTCAACTGCTCAAGGTATTGCCGGATTGCTTCATTCAGCCTGCCCAGCGAGAAGAACCTGCGGTTCCTCAAGTGTGCCAGGATCAGACGTTCCACGACCTGCACCGCGGACTCAACTTTGGCCCTGTCGCGCGGGTGCCGGGGCCTTGCGGGCACCACAGCTGTGCTGTAGTACGTGGCCATCTCCTGGTAAGTCGGGTTCAGGTCAGGTTCGTAGTAACTAGCGTGGCTGACCCCGGCTTTGGTGTTATCCGGCACCAGGATCTCTGTGACCCCTCCAAAGTACTCGAAAGCCCTGCAGTGGGAGCCGATCCAATCCTCCAGCGACTGCGTCCAGGTGGCCTCAGCGTAGGTGTAGTTACTGGCGCCCAGTACCGCCACGAAGACCTGTGCTTTCTTCACTTCGCCGGTACTGCGCTCAATCACGTCGACGCTCATGCCGGCATAGTCCACGAACATCTTCTCACCGGCACGGTAGGTCTGGTGCATTACCACCTCAACCGTGCCGCGCCATGCCTTGTAGAGGTCGCAGAACCGGCTGTACTGGTAACCATCAGGGTTCTGTGTTTTGTACTCGATCCAGAGAGTCTGTAGCGTCACGCCCTTGCGCTTAAGCTCGGTGTGCACAAACTGCCAATCCGGCTCCGGCCGCTTGAGGTTGGTTTTCAGGGGCGGAGGATAGAGCATGGCTTCAATCCTGTCATGCCCGAGACCTTCGGGCAGTGGCCAGCCCAGCCCGGCAGCCTTAGCCCTGGCCAACGTATCGTCCACAGTGGTATGCCCCATGTTTAGGCTGCGTGCAATATTCCTGGAGCTAAACCCGGCTTCATACCGCAATCTCAACACTTCAATAATCTTGCGCATGGACACCCTCCGGTTAGGCACGGTCGCCGGCCACCTTTCTGTGTCATTCCATGACACAGCCGTTCGAGACGGGGCAACAGCGACTCCTGTGCCAGATTGTGTCACGCTGCAAAGGTTGAGTAGGCTCTACAGGCCCGAAGGGGTGGACGGTTTCGTCCGGAACGAGTGCCCGCTTTGCTTCGGAATCAGTGGCCGGATTGCATCGGAATCATTGCCCGTTTTCGTTCGGAATGGGTGCCCGTTTTGGCTCGGAATACGCAAAACGCTGAAGGACCTGGAATCGAAGAAAGTCGATGTGTGGGGCTATCTGAGTAATAAATGGTTCAAGTTGAAAGGTCCGAAAGGTGCTGCGTGGCGTGGACTGAAGCGCGGCTTTGGCTCAGTAAGCCGGATCGGAGTTCGGGAAAAGGTCGTGCAGAAGGACTTGCGGTTGTTGATGGACATGGGCAAGGGAATCCTCAAGGGGATCGCTGCGGCTGTCGGCGTGACGGATGCTGCTGAAGTCGGAGAGC
Source organism: Bacillota bacterium (assembly GCA_030691635.1). Classification (GTDB taxonomy): domain Bacteria; phylum Bacillota; class Sulfobacillia; order JAUYEF01; family JAUYEF01; genus JAUYEF01. Next base: position 966 of record JAUYEF010000058.1, on the reverse strand, counting down.
ATCTGGCGAAGTATGCAGATCGCAGGGCTGAAGAAAAGGGGAGCACGTTTAGGGCTGAGGTTGCTAAGAAAGCCGGGAGGCTTTGTGAGCCGATAGACTGAGACGCATTTGCACAGCCCATAGTGAAGGCGTTGGAGTCTTTAGGCACTCAAGATGCAGTAACGACAAAGCAGGGCACGGTCATCCATCCCTTGGATAGCTGTGCCCCTGTAATTGTTTCGGAGGCTAGCCGGTAGCAGGCTCAGGATGTCTTGTCAGCTTGCGTCTCTGGCCCTCTACGTAGCGCCATGTAGGTTCATCAAAGTCTTCTTTGTGGTGCTCTCTCTCGATACTGTCGAGAATGTACTGCCTCAAGTTGTCCAGGATCGACAGCTCATATTCCTGGGCAATGTGTCGGTCCGCATCGAGTATGTCACCGAGTATCTTCGTCTTCCTGGCGCTATCGATTGAGTCCCAGACACTGGGTTTGATGAACCAGTGGTCGGAGCCGTGCACCATCCATGATTCAATCATACCTAGCAGTACCAACCCGCTCTGGGTTCGGCTATCCATGTACTGGTCAAATAGTTCTCGATGCCTAGGATTTGCAGCCGCAAGAATATAGGTTCGATCTTCAAAGGGCAAGACGTTTAGGATCATTGTGAAGTGATCGCTTTGGTCTTTGATGGAGTAGTCGAAGCCCCCTCTACCTGCAAGACACACGGGAATGATGTGGTCAACCTCCACGAACCGATACAAGAGATGATGTTGACCGTCACCAGACAGAAGGTCATGGCAAGAGGGCACGTAGAAATCCCGTTCAAAAGAAGTCAGGGCAGTCTTTTGCTTGGCTGTTTGTTGGCGAAGGGTAGCTAGTTTCCAGTCTTCTAACGTCAAGGACAGAGATTTTACTATGTCCAACGGTGCACCTCGTTGAACTAGTCTGGAATCCATTTCCTTCCGAAAGTGCTTCTGCTGCATTCGAAT
>JAUYEF010000436.1 GCA_030691635.1 Bacillota bacterium | reverse complement strand
TCCGCGTGTCAAGGCAGCTTGCCGACATCGCCGTGGCGGACATCGGCAGCACGATCACCAGGGTGTCTGCGTTCGCGAATCTCGGTTCGTCTCGCCCGCGCTTCCTGGGCCAGGGGCAGAGTCTTACCACTCCATACGTCCCCGACGGGCTCGAATCCGCGTTCGCCGACCTCGGCAAGTCCGCCGGGGTCACGCGAGAGGCATGTGGTGAGCACCGCGCCTGCTCGACGGCAGGGGGACCCTTGCGGGTGGTTGTCTCGGGCACTGTATACTCCAGCACAGTGCGAATGTCCCACGAGATAGCCACAGGCAGCGGCGTTCAGATCAAGCTTGTGCTTACCGGCGCCCTGACCCAGGGTGACATCTCGGCCGTGAAGGATGCGCGTCCGAGCGTCGTGCTGCTGATGGCGGGCCCGGACAGCGGCGAGATCGTGACCGCTGTACATAACGCAACGCTGCTTGCCACTTCCCATCTCCGCTGTGCCTTCATATGCGCGGTCGTCCGGGAAGGTTGGGAAAGAATGGCTCCGGTACTGCTGGACAATGGCCTGGATGTTCTGCGGGCAGACGAAGGGCAGCCGTCCTTGGACCAGTCGGGCGGGATCCAGGTCGATGTCGCGCACGTACGCGGCCTTCTCAAGGGCATGTTCGAACGGCATTGTGTGGACGTCCCCGGGATTGACCATGTCCAGGCCGGCATGTCCAGGACGATAGTGCCTTCCCCGAGCGCGCTCAAGGCCGTGGCCTGCCATCTTTCGCGAGAGGCAGGCGATCTGGTGATCGTTGACATCGGAGGATCACTGGCGAGCGTCTGCTCGTCTCTCGGGAGCAAGCCCCGGCCGGGGGAGCAGAAAGCCGTTTCGGTCCAGTGCGATGTCGAAGGAGACCTGGGCATTTTCGCCAACTCTCTCCAGATTGTCGAGCGGGCGGGTATCATGCATATCATGGAGACCATGGGTCAAGACCCGGTGCCTTTGCTCCGCGAAGTCGGCCGAGTCGCATCCTCTCAGGCCGAGACCTCACTGTTTTCGCTGCTCGTGGAGGAATCGGCCAGGTGGGCGCTCAAGCGCCACGCCGGCCATGCCCGGCAGGACCGTGGCAGGGCCGCGAGTGGACCGGCCGGAAGGGACTTGTCCGGGGTCAAGCAGGTGTTCGGGACGGGCGGAGGCCTGGTGCACGTTCCTGGGGGTGAGGACGCCCTCAGGAAGGCGGTCAACGCGCGCGCGTCTGGAGAACTTCTTCCTCTGTGCGCAAGGATCAGGATGGACAAGCACAATATCCTGACGGCCTGCGGCGTGCTGAGCGAGGACTTCCCAGTGGAGGCCACCAGGATCGCGCTGGAGAGTGTGGAGGCCGGCTGATGCCGAACCCAAGGCTCGAGATAGATACGCGCCTCATAGAACAGAACGCCCGTGCTGTGGTGCGCCTGTGCTCCGGCCAGGGCATTTCCGTCATGGGGGTCACGAAAGGCACGCTCGCCGAGCCCGAAGTGGCGCGTGCGATGCTGCGGGGTGGGGTCAAGAGGCTGGGTGACTCGCGGCTGGACAACATCGACCGCCTCCGCAGCGCGGGCGTGGCGTCCAGCATGACTCTGTTGCGGTCACCGATGCTCAGCGAGGTGGCCAGGGCTGCGCGTTTGGCCGACAGGTCCCTCGTGTCAGATACGGACGTGCTGCGCCCGTTAGCCCAGGCGGCAAGGGAGGCCGGTAGGACGCACGAGATCGTGCTGATGGTGGACCTCGGAGATCTGCGCGAAGGGTTCTGGCCGCGCCACGAGCCCTGGACTGGCCTTCGCGGTGGTAACAGCCTCGACGAGGCGCTCGAGATTGCCTCCGGCCTTGAGGGGCTGCGTGTGGTAGGGGTGGGAACGAACCTGGCGTGCTTCGGCGGCGTTATTCCCACACCGGAGAAGATGGTCGAGCTCGTGGCGATCGCGGACCGCGCCGGTGATGTCCTGGGCCGGCCGCTTGACGTGGTGTCCGGCGGCAATAGCGCCAGCATGGGCATGTTGATTGAAGGCCGGATGCCTCGAGGAATCACCGAAGTGCGGCTCGGAGAAGCTCTGCTGCTGGGGACGGAGGCGGTCGACAAGAAGCCGGTCCCCGGTTGCTCGCAGCGCGCTTTCACCTTTGTGGCGGAAGTGATCGAGGTCCGGGACAAGCCGTCACGCCCGGTGGGGGCAACCGGCATAGATGCCTTCGGAACGGTGCCGGCATTCGAGGACAAAGGCATCCGGACGCGCGCGATCTGCGCCGCGGGCCGGCAGGATATCGATCATTGGGACCTTAGGCCGCGCGCCACGGGCGTCCAGGTGGTGGGCGCCTCAAGCGACCATCTCGTCTGTGACGTCACCGGAGCGTCGCCCAGGATCGCCGTCGGGGATGAGATGGGCTTTGATGTGGGCTACTCGTGCATGCTACGTGCGTGCACATCTCCTTTTGTGGCGAAGGTGACCGTCTAGAGCCGTTGTCGCGGAGACCAGGGTAGCGCCGGAGGGAAAGAAAGATGTCACCAGATACCCGAGCAGGTGTGGTAATAGCGGGTGTGTCACCACACCCGCCTGTCATCGTGCCGAGCGTGGGAGGCCGGGAGGCCGGGACCGCGGAGAAGACCGCACGGGCGCTTTCGGATCTGTCCAGGGCCATTGTCCAGGAGAACCCAGACACACTCGTTCTCGTCGGGCCGCACGGGCCCGTCTTCCGTGACGCCATCGCCTGCACACAGGACAGGACGCTTCACGGTGACCTGTCCGGCTTCGGGGCCCAGGATGCGTCTGTCCGGCTCGAAAACGACCTCGAGCTTGCCCACGAGGTGGCCGCGATGGCCCTGGAAAGCTCTTACGGCACACGCGTCGCGATGGTCGGCGCCGATGAGCGTAGAGCCTACCAGCTTTCGCAGGGACTCGACCACGGGGCTGTCGTGCCGCTGTACTTCCTCAAGCAGGCCGGCCTTGAGAGCAAGCTTGTGAACTTCACCATGGGGCTCCTGCCGCTCACAGAGATATACGCCTTTGGTATGACCGTGGCCCGGGCCGCAGAGAAGATGGGCAGGAGGATTGCGTTCCTGGCCAGCGGGGACCTGTCTCACAGGCTGACACCGGCGGCGCCTGCGGGTTATCACCCACGAGGCAGGGAGTTCGACGCGCTGATCGTCCGCGCGCTCAAGGAGGGCGATCCGCGCCTTCTGGTGCAGATGGACCCCGCTCTCGAGGAGGACGCGGGCGAATGCGGGCTGAGGCCCATCGTCATGATGTTCGGCTCAGTGGACGGGCGCCTGATCGAGCCCGAGGTGCTTTCGTACGAAGGACCGTTCGGAGTGGGCTACGCCATCGCGGTGGTCCGGCCGCGCGGACGAGAGGTTTCCCGGGAGTTCGCGTCGCGCTGGGAGGCCGTGGAGGACCAGAGGCTCGAGCAGCTCAGATCCCGGCAGTCGCCCATCGTCGCGCTCGCCCGTGAGTCGCTGGAGTCGTATGTGCGCACCGGCAGGAGGGTGAAGCCCAGGCCCGAGCACAAGAAGCTTCTCGACCAGCGTGCCGGGGCGTTCGTTTCACTCAAGAAGCACGGCGAGCTCAGGGGCTGCATCGGCACCACGGAAGCGACCACGCACGACCTGTGCGAAGAAGTGATCCAGAACGCGATCAGCGCCGGCACCCAGGACCCCAGGTTTCCGCCGGTCGAAGCGGATGAGCTCGTTGACCTCAAGTACTCGGTGGACGTCCTTGGCGAAGCCGAGCTTGTCGAGAGCCTGGAGGACCTCGACCCCAAGGACTACGGGGTCATCGTCGAAAAGGGCTGGCGCCGGGGCCTGCTGCTTCCAGACCTTGAAGGCATCGACACGGCCGCCGAGCAGGTCGATATCGCGAAGCGAAAGGCGGGCATACGCAGCAGCGAAACAGGGGTCAGTCTCTTCAGGTTCAAAGTCACGCGGTATCACTGACAGGGCAGGGGGCCTACCATTGCGGCGCCAGGACTTGCACATCCACTCGACGTTCTCCGACGGCAGGATGGCGCCGGACGAGATCGCGGACCGGGCCAGATCAGAAAGCTTCTCGGCAGGGCTCGCCGACCACTGTCTCTTCTACGGGCCGAAGACGGATGAGGCGTTCCAGGAGTACATGGACGCGGTCAAGGCATCGGGTCTCTACCTTGGCCTCGAGATTGACCTCGGCCGGCCGGTGGACCTGCCATCCTTCATCGTACGCGAACTTGACTACATCATCGGGAGCGTCCACCACTTCGCGCTCGATACAGGGCAGGTTCTCTTCTCTCCTTACTTCAAGGCCAGGCGATTCGGGACCCCTTACCAGTTCCCCAAGGAACTGGGCGACCCTCGCGAGTCGCTCAACGCCATCGCGGACTTGGTCGTGGCTCGCCTTGAGACCGACCCGGTCGACATCCTGGGGCACGCGACGGTGCTGCCGTCGTGCGTGATCCTGGGGGACGAGCAGGCTTTCTACCGCGACTGGAAGGCGCGCATAATCCGCGCCGCGGTGGACAATGGTGTCGCGGTCGAGATCAGCGGCCTGTGGAAAGCACCCCACAGGGAGTTCCTCGAGATGGCGGTTGAAGCCGGTGCGCACTTCGCCATCGGGAGCGACGCACACGACGAGAAAGGCCTTTTCGACATCGAGTACCCGGTGAGAATGGTCGAGGAACTTGGGATACCTGAGTCAAGACTCTTCGTCCCGCGTGGCAGGGAGCCGCGGGTCCGCAGGTGACGCCTGGGCCGTCATGATCTGGTAGTTTCTCCTGTACACCTGGGCATACCGCACTGCCGACTTCATGGCTTCGACCAGGCTCACCTCGCTTGCGACGCCCTTGCCCGCAATGTCGAAGGCCGTGCCGTGGTCCACCGACGTCCTGATGAAAGGCAGGCCGAGCGTGACGCTCACGGTGCGCTCGAAGTCGTACGTCTTCGCCGCTATGTGACCCTGGTCGTGGTACAGGGATATCACAGCGTCGTAGCGCCCTTTGAGGCCCTGGGCGAACACGGAGTCCGCCGGGACGGGTCCGGTGACGTTCACTCCACGATTTTTCGCCTCCGCGATTGCCGGAGCCAGCACCTCGATCTCCTGCCGTCCGAACAGCCCTCCCTCACCCGCGTGAGGGTTCAAAGCTGCGACCGCCAGCCTGGGGGCCGGGAACCCGAGCCGGCGCATGTTCAGGCTGGCGCCGGTGATCGTCTTCAGGACTGTCTCCTTGTCAAGAAGATTGATGCTTTGCTCCAAGGATACGTGGCGTGTGGCGAAGAAAATACGCAGCTGCCGGACCTCGAACATGGTGAGAGGCGAGGTGTGCGTCAGAGCGGCCAGCGCTTCTGTGTGGTCGATGTAAGGAGATCCGGAAGATACGAGCGCCTCTTTGTTCAAGGGGCAGGTGACGATGGCGTCGGCCTCGCCGGACTGGACCAGTACGATGGCAGCGGCCAGCGCCGAGTATGCAGCGTGCCCGGCTCCAGGGGAGACTGTGCCGGTGGCGGCCAGGTCGAATGCCCCATCGCCTGCCAGGATGACCTCCAGCGCCTCCGGCCCGCCGGACGCTTCAGCCGGCGATGAGATGGCGGTGACGGCGAGACCCGGTCTGAGCATTCCGGCGTACCAGGCCAGGACCTGGGGAATGCCGATGATGACAGGCTTGCACACCTTGCGTATGGCAGGGTGTCCCAACGCCTTGACGCAGATCTCCGGGCCTATTCCGGCCGGGTCGCCCATGGTCACCAGCAGAACCGGTTTGCTTGTCACGTCTTTACAGTCCCTCGACAAGATGATGGTTCTCGTATTCAGCGTCGGGCATTCTCTACCTTCACTCAAGGAGGGTTCCAGCATGCAAAAGACCGGCGGGCACACCATGGCATTGGTCACAACCGTCAACGCAGGCATAATCCATTCCGGCGGGCGCGCGATCGTAGTAGACACGTTGTTTGGGCCGCAGCACACTGCGCCGTTGCGTCAGGCGTTGAAGCAGGACGGACTCGCGGAGCAGTATGTGTTCAACACTCACTACCACAGCGACCACACTTTCGGGAACTGCGCTTTTGGTTGCCCAGTCATCTCGAGCGCGGCCTGTAGTGACAGGATGAGGGGTAATCTTGAGGGTGCGTGGAACAAGCAGGGCATCCAGAAGTGGCTTGAAGCGAACCCGCAGGCTCCAAAGGACTTCACCATAAGACCGCCCGACCTTGCGTTTTCGGACGCGCTGACGGTGTACCTGGAGGGGCTTCCGGTAAGAATGCAGCTCTTCGGCGGGCACACGCCGGGCAGCTCGATCGCGGTCATCGAGCGGGACGGCGTGATTTTCGCCGGCGACCTGCTCTTCATCGGCCGGTACCCGTTTGTGGGCGACGCAAGCATCATTGGGTGGTGCGCCGCGCTCCGCAGGCTCATGGAGGTGGCGGCGGGCTACAAGGCCGTAATCCCCGGGCACGGCCCCATACTCTGGGACGATGCGATCCCGCACGAGGTGGGGAAGCTGCTTTCGTTCTTTGAGCGCTGCCTCGACGCGGCGTCCGCGCTGGCCGGTAAGGGGGCTTCGCATGAGGAAGTGCTGGCGAGCCCCTCCTTCCCGGTCATCGACACAGACCAGCCGCAGGCGGAAGAGCGGCGCCGCGTGTGCATCGCGAAGGTCTACGATGAGGTGCTGTCCTGGGGGAAGCGCTGACAAGCGCGGCATAGGTTTCGGAGGGTCCGGGGCTAAGCAATATTACGCGAGTTGGCACTCTCGGACCCGGGAGTTCTGCTGGGGAACGCCGATTGCCGGGTGCGTTCTTCTGGAGAACGCGATTACCGCCGCACGTTCGCGTGGAGAACTCTCGTACCCGCGTGTTCCACTGCAGAACGCCGGTCGCCGCGCGCGTTCGTGTGGAGAACTCACGCATCTGCGTCAGGGAGGAGACCCGGTTTCCAGGAGTAAGATGGAGCGGCCTCCGGGGCCGCTCCAGTGATGGGACTTGTGGTAGGCTACTGCCTACAAGGAATGCAACTAGATCGGGGGGTCTTTTTTGGCTGAAGATGTGCCCGAACCGTTTGTGCTCGATGCGGGCTTATCCAGGCCGGACAGTGAAGAGGACGGGGTACTGTCCTCTTTTTCTTTTTGCTTATATGACTCTGACCTGTGGTCGCTCGCGTAGAAGCCGCCGGCCTTGAACAGGATCCCGACGTTGCGGCCGATGAGCTTCTTGACCTCTTTCCCGCACTGCGGGCACGTCTCCAGCGCCGGGTCGTTGATCTTCTGAAGGTGTTCGAAAACGCCGCATTTGGGGCAACTATACTCGTAGATAGGCAACCAAAGCACCTCCGGGCTGGTAGTTCCACAATAGAAATATATAGGCCATGTCTCGTGAGTTGTCAAGTCGCCCAGGAGTGACAGGTCATGAATGATACCGGTACAGAGCAGGCTTCGGGTCACTTCGTGCCGAGACTTGTCGTTTTCGAGCAAGAGGCGCTCGCGTTCCCGCTCGGCAAGAAGCTCAGGCAGACCTTCACGGAAATGGCCATCCCACAGGTTGTCCTTGCCGCGTGCGAGCGGATGCCTGTGGAGAAGGGCCTTACCGAGCCCGAGAAATACC
>JAUYEF010000253.1 GCA_030691635.1 Bacillota bacterium | reverse complement strand
TGAAGGCGTCACCAGGGTTTTCGGCCGCGACCCGTATGGCGAGTTCGACACAATCCGCGCGCGCATCGGGGTCATGTTCCAGGACGTTGGCGACCAGGTGATCGGCCCGACTGTCTGGGACGACGTGGCCCTGTCGCTCCGGTCGGCGCATGTGAGCGCGCCGGAGACCGCCGCAAGGGTCGAGCGCGTCCTGCGCGAGACTGGGATCGCTCACCTGGCGCCGAAACTGACGCATCACCTCAGCGGTGGTGAGCGGAAGAAAGTGGCCCTCGCCGGAGCGCTTGTCACGGGTCCCGACCTGCTTATCCTGGACGAACCGCTTGAAGGCCTCGACACTCAGGGCCGCCAGGACCTCGTCCGGCTCATCAATGACTTCTGCACCGGGCCGAGGTCGGTGGTCTTCTCGACCCACGACTTCTCGGCTGTAGGGCTGCTGGCCGACCGTGTTTACCTCATCGGAAACCGCCGAATCATGATCGAAGGCTCCGTGAAGAGAGTGCTGTCGGACATCGGGCTTTTGTCCCAATCCGGGCTCGAGCCGCCTCCGCTGGCCCGTGTCACTCATATCCTGAGGCGTGAGGGCATAGAGATAGCCTTCGAACCGGACCCGGTCCGGTTCGCCGCAGGCCTTCTTGCCGCGTATGCGAGGAATGGTGCCAGGCCGCGAACGGGGGACGACAATTGAAGGGCATCACACTCGTCAGGCGTGCTTCTATCCACGCAAACCCTCCAGCTTCCGTAGCTCCGTTGCACCGGCCCCGCCGCCGTTCCGGCTCGCGATCGCGGCCCCGATCCTGCCCCCGACCTGAAGCCGTCTTGTGCCTCGTCATTTGCCTGCTGAACGCGCAGTTCGGCCCAGCCTCAGCCCAGGATACCGGGATACTGCACCAGGAGCCCGAATACTGGCTGCGGCTCAACGTGCCCGCGTTTGAGGCCGCACTTCTTGCCGGGAGTACCCATGTCAAGACATATCGAATAGCCGTCGGGAGAAGCTGGTCGCAGACGCCGACCGGCTCATTCACGATTGTGTACAAAGCTCTACACCCATGGTGGATCCCACCTGGTGGCGGTCGCGCGGTGCCCCCTGGCCCAAGCAACCCCCTGGGCAGCCGGTGGATGGGCTTGAGCAAACTGAGCTACGGGCTTCACGGCACGAACGCGCCGAACTCGATCGGCCACGCGGTATCGCTGGGCTGTGTCCGGATGATGCCGCAAGACGCGGAGGAGGTATTTAACCTGGTCCGCATCGGCTCACGGGTTGAAATCGTGTACGAACTCGTGAGTTTGAGCGATTCGCCCGAAGGCTGTTCCATCAGGGTCTATGAAGACATCTACCGGAAAGACATCCCGACCCGCGAAGAAGTCTCTTCCTATCTCTCCAGCCACGGGCTGGATGCGGCCGCCATCGATGCGGTCATGCCCCAGGTGCAGCAGGAACTGGCGCAGCCCACGGGCTTGGCGATCAAGGCGCCGGTTGTTGCCAGACAAGGCCTTGGCCAGGCGCCCGCGCCTGCTGGGGTGGTGCCTGTTCAGTCGCCTGACCGGATGCCCGGAGGCACCGGCGTTCTGGGTCTCATACGGCCTGCAGACGCCAAACCTCCGGTATCCGTTCTCGTCAACGGAATGCCGCTCGGCGCCGGTGCGGTGCATTTCGCGCCGAGCCCACCCGTGGCTGCAGGCAGCCTCGAGAGCCAGGATGCGTTTGCGGCTTCGCTGTGGCTTGATGCCGACGAAGCGTGCAAGATCGCAGGCCTCGACCTGACGACGCACGAAGGCACGGCATACTTGTGCGGGCTCAGCGTCTCTCTACGACATGACGGAGACCGCCGCCTCATCACACTGTTGCGCTTTTTGGTTGCTTCCGGCGGCTTCTATCGTCGAGAAGGCTCGCTCGTGCAGGTATTTGTCTGGCGCTGACGCCGACTTTGCTTCAAGATGCCCCTGACGTTCGCTTTGCTTCGAACGTGCCAGATATGCCCTCGGTACCGCCCTTAAACGTGCCTTCAGGCTGCCCGCGAACAGTTGCTAGGGTTGTCACGTCAAAACAAGGAGGGTTATAATTGCACATTAGTGAAGCTTGAAGCCTGTCTTTTGCGGAAAGGGGGCGACAGGCCATTGGCGTTGAGCGAAGCTGCGCTTCTTGACCAGTGCCGGAAGGGAAACGCGAACGCGTTCGAGCGACTCGTTGCCCAGTACGAGAAGAAAGTGTACAACCTCGCGTTTCGCTTGGTGGGCAACCACGAGGACGCGAGCGACATCGCGCAGGAGGCTTTCCTCAAAGTCTACACGTCCCTGGACCAGTTCAGGGGCGAGTCGAGTTTTTCCACATGGCTCTACCGCGTTGTTTCCAACGCGTGCCTTGATGAGCTTCGTCGCCGCGCGAGACACCGGGTCGTATCGATCGACACTCCGGTCTCGGCCGATGACCCGTCTCCCCGGCAAATCCCGTCAAACGGCCCGGAGCCTGGCCACGAGATAGAGAAGGCCGAGGTCCGGACGGCGGTACAACAGGGGATCAACGAACTGCCCGATGACCACCGGATCATCCTCGTGCTCAGGGATATCCAGGGGCTTCCGTACGAGGAGATCGCCCAGGTCCTGAACATGCCTTTGGGGACGGTCAAGTCGAGGCTGAACCGTGCACGGCTCAGCCTGCGTGACCGGCTTGAGGGTTTGGAACTTTTCAGTACACTGGGCGTCAGAACGGGCGAAAGGGGGGAAAGCCGGTGACCTGCGAGGAAGTCCGAGAACTCCTTTCGTCATACATCGACGGTGAACTCGACCCAAACATACGCGACGCTCTTGAGAGACACATCAAATCATGCCGAGAGTGCGAGGCTGAGCTTGCAGGGCTCAGGCACACGGTTGATATGCTGAAGTCACTTGAGGAAGTCGAAGTGCCTGAGACATTCCGGTCCTCACTCATGGAAAAGGTCAGGGAAGCCATGCCGGCGCGTGCGCCGGGTTTCGCGTCGCGGTTCAAGAACATGTTTTCCACCGGTCCCCGGAGAGCCCTCGCTCTGGCTGCTGCCGCTCTTGTGCTGGTGGTGGCCATCAACTCGGGGTTGGGCACGTTGCAGTTCGGAGAGCCTCTCCGGTTGAGCAAGAGTCCGGGCGTCACCACCGACTCCGGCGCGCGTTCAGCCCTGCCGAGCGCCACGCCGGGGATCGCCCCGAAACCGGCGCCCGCTCCGGCGGCGCCAGAGATGGCGAAGGGCGAAGCGGCTACACAGAAGATAGCGCCTCCCGGGGCAGGTGTGGCGGCCCCTCCGAACATCGGCGGGCAGACCACCTTCGACATAACGGAGACTGTTGACCGCCAGGTCATCAAGCGGGCCAGCGTCCAGGTGGAGACACCGCAGGGGCAGTTCGACGATGCAAGCCGCCAAGTGATGTTCATAGTCGAGGCGCAGGGTGGTTTCATCCAGGATTCGTCGGTATACACGGAGGCCGACCAGAAGAGGACGGCCAACTTCGCGATCCGTGTGCCCGCGGACAATTTCACCAAAACGCTGACGCAGATAGAGGCCCTCGGAAAGGTCCAGGGCCGCTCGATGGGCACCCAGGACGTGACCGACCAGTTCATAGACCTTCAGGCGAATATCTCGAGCCGTGAGGTCCAGCAGGCGAGACTCCGCGATCTTCTCAGCAAGGCGAAGACCGTTGACGAGATCCTGCGTATCGAGAACGAACTGAACCGGCTGCGCTACGAGATAGACAGCATGAAGGGCCGTATCCGGTACCTCAAGAACTCGGTGGTCATGTCGTCCATCAACCTGTCGCTCCGCGAGTTCAGGGTGAAGCCCGATCCGGCGAAGCCCGACCTGTGGAAAGACATGTGGACTGCGTTCGTGCGGAGCGTCCGGAACATCGTGATCCTGCTCGGCCAGGTGCTGCCGTACCTCGCGGTGGCGTGGTTCATGTGGTTCCTGTACGTGACCGCGAAGAAGAAGTAGGCGCGCGAGTGGCGCAGGGCGTGGGTGACGCCCGGGCAAGCGCCCTGTGAGTGCGCCGGACACTGAGAAAGACACTAAGGCAAAACGACCTGCGAAAGTCCTGCTGCTTGGGTGCGGCAGGACTTTCGGTTTGGGTTATGTAACTAGGTGACGAATCGACTGGGTCTGGATTCGCCCAGTACTGGAGGGAGTCGCGTGCGCAGGGAGGGGTTCGCGCTTTTCGCGCTACTGGCCGGGCTTGTGCTGGTAGCCGTGGTGCTTGTGCTGGGGATCCCACCGGTCGCCAGGGGGACCTCATCGCCTGCGCCAACCATAACCACGACGGGCAGGGGAGAGCTCCAGCTCGTGCCCGCGGCCGCCATCATCGGAGCGGATGTCGTTTTCCACGCTGAGACCATCACAGCGGCCGAAGCCGGGGCCACCAGCCTCGCGGGGTCGCTTTCGTCCCGGCTTAGAGACATGGGCATATCCAGCACCCAGACCGTGGCCCTTTTCGAAGTCCAGGAGGCCTACCAGCAACCGTTTGTAGCCCGCACCTCGGTCCGCATCTCCGTAGGTTCTCTTGACGAAGCGTTCCGCGCCTCAGACCTGTTGCGCAAGGTTGAAGGAGTCCAGATCAAACAGGTGAGGCCGGTGGCCAGGGATGTCGAGCAGGCTCGACGAGACGCCATGAGGATGGCGATAGATGACGCCAGGGCCAGGGCGGATGAGGTGGCTTCCATGTCACGCCTCAAGGTCAAGAAGGCACGGCACGTTGAGGTGCTCGACGTATCGCTTCCTCCCGACGCTCTCGGCCCCGAAAGGCCGGGCAAGCCGGTCTTCCTCGAGCCCCTGCACGTCGTTGTCTTGGTCCGAGTGGTCTGGGATGCCCAGTAGGATGGCGGGCATACTGCTTTCCCGGGAGGTCCATTGATGGCTCGCAAGCTGGTGATTATCGACGGTCATAGCCTTGCCAACAGGGCTTTTTATGCCATACGGGAGCTGCGTACGACTTCGGGCAAACCCACAAACGCGGTCTACGGCTTTGTCAACATGCTGCTGAGGATCATAGATGATGAGAAGCCAGACTACATGGCCGTCGCCTTTGACAAGAGCGGGCCTACTTTCAGGCACAAGGAATTCCAGGGATACAAGGCGACCAGGACGGGCCAGCCTGAGGACCTGAGCCAGCAGATCCCGGTGATCAAGGAAGTCGTGGATGCCTTCAGGATACCGTCGTACGAGATCGAGGGCTACGAGGCAGACGACATCATCGGGACCGCCGCCGCTCTCGCGGAATGCAAGGGCATCAACACGGTTATAGTGACGGGCGACCGGGATATGCTGCAGCTTGTCTCCGACAGGACCAGTGTGCTTCTCACCAAACGTGGGATCACCGAGATTGCACGCTTCGACAAATCCGAGATGATCAAGAGCCTCAGCATCACGCCCGAGCAGGTCACAGACTATAAAGCGCTGGTCGGTGATGCTTCCGACAACATACCGGGCGTGCCCGGCGTCGGCGACAAGACTGCCACGCGCCTGATCTCCGAGTATGGCTCGGCAGAAGAGGTGATCAGGCACGCGGCGCAGATCCCAGGTAGGGTGGGCGAACTCGTAGCGAAGCATGCGGAGCAGATTGCCATGTCCAAGCGACTCGCCACCATCGTGAAGGATGTTCCGGTTGAGCTGGACCTGGACGACTGCCGGAAACAGGACCCGGACCGCGAGAGGCTAGGCGAACTGTTCAACGAGCTTGAGTTCCGGTCACTCATGGCGCGGCTGGGCCTCAGCGCCACACCGAGGACGCACGGGCAGGGGACTCTTGACCTGGCGCGCGGTCCAGGGGTCGTGCGGCCCGAAAGCACCGAGCAGGCGGTCCGTGCTTTCCGCAAGCTGGCGGCAGATGGGAGCATCGCGCTGTTCGGCGTGTGCGCCGGGCGCATGCCCAGCGTGCTATGTGCGTCGGACGAGAAGCAGACACTTGCCATCGCATTCGGCGCGGAAGGCTTCAGCTTTGAGGGATTCACCCAGGGCGTCTCCCATGAGATGTGCGATCCCGGCATCATCAAGGCGGGACATAGCCTCAAACCTTTCATCGTGGCGCTGCTGCGTGCGGGCGTCAGGCTGAAGGGATATGCCTTCGACTCGGCCCTCGCCGCCTACTTGCTCGACCCGTCGCGCAGCAGCTACAAGATCGACGATCTGGCGAGAGAACACGCAAACCTGGCTGTGGCGGAAGGCTCGGAGGATGGCTGGCAGTCCCGGGCGGTGAGGCTGCTCCAGGAGCCCATGGAGAAGCGTCTGGAGGAGCTCGGCATGCTCTCGCTGTTCCAGGACGTTGAGATGCCGCTGCTGGGCGTGCTGGCTGGCATGGAGGCAGAGGGCGTCTGTGTGGACGCTGACCTCGTGCGCGACATGGGTAAGGAGTTCTCGATCAAAATCGATGGACTGGCCACTGCGATCTATAAGTCTGCGGGCGGCGAGTTCAACATAAACTCGACGAAGCAGCTTGGTGAGGTGCTCTTCAAGAAGCTCGGCCTGCCTGCGGTGAAGAAGACGAAGACCGGCTACTCGACCGACGCCGACGTTCTCGAATCTCTCGCCCCTAGACACGAAATCGCCGCGCTGTTGCTGGACTACCGGCAGCTTGTCAAACTCAAGGGGACGTACATCGACGGGTTGCTGGACCTGGTCGACCAGTCAACCGGCAAGGTGCACACCACGTTCAACCAGATGGTGACGGCCACGGGCAGACTGTCCAGCGCGGAGCCGAACCTTCAGAATATCCCCATCAGGCAAGAGGCCGGCCGCCTGATCAGGAAAGTGTTCGTCCCGTCGAGAAGGGACCACCTGCTGCTGGCCGCCGACTACTCGCAGATCGAGCTGCGAGTGCTCGCGCACATGAGCGGCGACAAGAACATGCAGGAAGCCTTCCTTGAGGGCCGGGATATCCACGCGCACACAGCGTCCGAGGTGTTCGGTGTCCCGATCGAGAGCGTGAACGCCGAGATGCGCAGGGCGGCCAAGGCCGTGAACTTCGGCATCGTGTACGGCATAAGCGGGTTCGGGCTGTCCCGAAACCTTCATATCCCAAGGGACCAGGCCGAGGCCTACATCCAGGGCTATTTCGCGCGGTATCCAGGCGTGAAGCAGTGGATAGACGCGACGATAGAGCAGGCCCGGAAAGACGGATACGTGACGACCATGCTCGGTAGGCGAAGGTACCTGCCGGACCTTCACAGCCGGAACCGGCCCCTGCGGCAGTTCGCAGAGCGTACTGCCATGAATACGCCGATACAAGGGACCGCCGCGGACCTTATCAAACTGGCCATGGTGAGAATCGACAGAGAGATTCAGCGTATCGCGTCCAAGGCGGTTATGGTCCTGCAGGTGCACGACGAGCTCATCTTCGAAGTGCCTCAGAACGAGATATTGCTCGCAGGGCTGATGATCAGGCAGATCATGCAGGATGCCATCAGTTTCGACGTTCCCATCGTGGTCGACCTGAAGGCAGGGCCGAACTGGTGCGACATGGAAAGCATGTGAAGGCATCGAATTCGCAAACGCGTTGCATTACTAATACTGGCAGCGGCATGGGGCTTGCGTGATCTCGCACATACACGTATAATGCTGACTAAGGAGCAGGCGATCGGGGTCGGAAAGACCCGGTGGGGCCGGGCTTGAAGCAGCAGGCAGGAGCCTGTGGGACCTGAAGAACATTCAGGCCTGCAGGCTCTTTTTGTGTGCACGGCCAGGGGGGCAGTTAGAAGCAGTTGACTCAATTCCTCGTTCTGCGCTTCATCAAAGACCATCAAAACATCAAAGACCCGGATGTGAGGCTGGGGTACGGCCTTCTTGAGGCATGGGTGAGCATCTTGGTGAACATCGTCCTCGCTTCGTTGATGTTCCTCGCCGGGACGCTGCTCAACAGCATCGCTCTGACGGCTAACTCATTTCATACTGCGGCGGACGTAGTCACCTCAGTGGCTGTTCTGGTGGGTTTCCGGGCCTCCAGGCTGCCGGCGGACGACGGGCACCCGTATGGCCACGGCAGAGCCGAGAACATCGCCACTCTGGTCATCGCGTTTCTGCTGCTGGGCGTCGGGTACCAGTTCCTCACCAAGTCCGTGGCAAGGTTTATTGCGCCCGAACCCGTCGGCGGCAGCGCCATCGTCATAGTCGGGCTCCTGGTTGCGTCCGCGATCAAGGAATGGATGGCCAGGTTCTCGATAGGTCTCGGCAGGACTGTCGATTCGTCTGCGCTTGAGGCGGATGCATGGCACCATCGTAGTGACGCCATATCAATGCTGATAGTGGGCGTCGGCATGCTCAGCTCGGGCGCCGGATTCGCAAGGGTCGACGCGGTCCTCGGTGGCGGTGTGTCGCTCCTGATCGGCTACACTGGTTACAGGCTGATGCGCGGGGCCATGAGCAAGCTTCTCGGTGAGAAGCCCTCCGACGAGGTGCTTCAGAGGATAGACAAAGTCACACGGCAGACCGATGGCGTGCTCGATATGCACAAGGTGCTGGTTCACGAGTACGGCGGAAAGGCGCACGTGACGTTGCACATCCAGGTGGACCCCGAGATGCCCACCATGGAGGCTCACGAGATAGCGGCCAAGGTGAAGTACCGGGTGGCGGAGGAAGTCGACAGCGACGTGATCGTTCATGTGGAGCCGCATTTGATGGGCGGATAGGAAGCAGCGGCCCTCCCGGAGCCATAGACTGGTTTAGACCAGTCAGCCGGTTCCGGGAGGGCTATTTTGATATCACCGGCTCTTTTGTTTCTGGCGCTCGCCACGACCTTCGATAGTTTCCTGGCTGGAGTCTCTTACGGCTGCTGCGGCTGATGCAGCCACAGTGAACGAGCTACCGCGTTGATGCAGTACATGCAGGGATTGACAGCCTATCGACGAATCAGAGAGAAAACCTCTGGGAGAGAACCCCGATGCTCGTTGTTGGGCTGACCGGGGGAATCGCGTCGGGCAAGAGCACCGTGTCAAGGATCCTCCGCAACCTCGACGCGGAGGTCATCGACTCGGACATCATAGCCCACGAACTGACTCGCCCGGGAAGCGCTTGCTACAACCGAATAGTGGAGGCATTCGGCCATGGTTTCCTGAACCCCGACGGCACATTGAATCGCCGCCGTCTGGGGCGGCGCGTGTTCGACAATCGCGACGAGCTGAACCGGCTGAACTCAATCCTTCACCCTGCAGTCATCAGCATCGTGCAACAAAAGATCGATGAAGCCGGCCGGCGCCCTTCGCCACCGGAAGTCCTGGTAATAGACGCACCGCTTCTCATAGAAGCGGGCATGGTCTCGATGGTTGACGTTGTCTGGGTCGTAAGAGTCGATGAAAGCACGCAGATGGAGAGGTTGATCGCCAGAGACAGGCTGAGCCTCGATGAGGCGCTGTCGCGTATCCGGGCGCAGATGCCGCTCAAGGATAAGATTAAGTTCGCAGACGTGGTAATAGATAATAGTGGCACCATCGAGGAAACCGAGCAACAGGTCATCGCGAGCTTGGCCCGAGGTGCTAATCCACCAGACAGGTGATACAGCATAGTCCGAGTCAGGCTCTGGAACGTCCTGAAATGGGCGGCGGTCGCTCTTGTCGTATTGTTGGCCGCAGCCGTGGCGGCACGGGTTTTCCTGGCGTGGGCCTATCCTTTGAGATACGAGGACCACATCCTGGCCTCCGGCAGGGAATTCGACATTGACCCGTTCCTGATAGCCGCGGTCATCAGGGTGGAGAGCAATTACCGGCCGGCAGTGGTTTCCCCGAAAGGCGCCGTGGGCCTGATGCAACTGCTGCCGGACACTGCTAGGCAGGTGGCGGGCTTGCTCCGGATGACCGGTTATTCCTACGAAGCGCTTTCGGATCCGAGGGTCAACATCCGCCTCGGGTCCGCCTACATGCGGCTGCTGCTCACCGAGTTCGGCGACGACAAGATCATGGCTCTTGCGGCATACAATGGCGGGCTTGGCCATGCTCGCGATTGGTGGCGACAGGGGATTCTAAAGCCTGGAGGCGGTGTCGCGCAAATACCCTTTGTCGAGACAAGGAATTTCGTCGAGCGAGTCTTGAAAATGACTGCAATATACCGGGCGCTATATGCAGATAAGCTCGGGCAATCAAACAGCCCGCCAGGAGGCTAGATTTGTTCAGACGACGGACTGCCGGTGACAAAACCGCCGGCGAAGGCGAAGAAACGGCGAGAACTAACCCGCCGCAAGTTGAAGAGCAGGGCGAAAAAAAGGAAGAAATCAAGTTCGGGTGGCTCGATATCCTGGCGTTTACGATCGCCACTTTCGAGATAATTCTTCCTATGATTGTTGCTTTCGTGGGCATCATCCTGGTAATATACTTGGCGCTCAAATTCCTCGCCCGGTGAAACCTGCCCGGTGACTTGCCGCGCGCCGGGCGCGGTGATGGAGCGGGTGTGACTCGGTGATCGCGACGGCGTCTGGCGCACTGAAGCGCTGGCGCCTGGCGCAGGGGTTTTCGTCCAGTTCATTGCGTGCCACGGTCCGGTGTGCTATGATTGTGCTCGCAACTGAATAGACTGCTCTTCGTGCCGAAGTGGTGGAAATGGCAGACACGCGGTGTTCAGGGCGCCGTAGGCAACAGCCTGTGCGGGTTCAAATCCCGCCTTCGGCACCAGAAAAACGAAAGCCCCAGCGATGGGGCTGTTTTTGTTGGCGTCAGAGGGTTGAAATCCTTAGGGCAGGAACCACTTGCGC
>JAUYEF010000350.1 GCA_030691635.1 Bacillota bacterium | reverse complement strand
ATCGCGCCAGCGCGGATCTGCGTTGCGCCGTTAATGGAGGCTTCTCGCCCCTCAAGTTCGCGCAGAACTTTCCACACGTGCTCCCGCATCTGGAGTTGCCCGAAGCCTTCCATGAGAATGACGGTCATGTCTATGTCTTCCTGGCCGGTGATCCCGACACCCAGCTTGACGCCGAGGGACTTCGTGATGTTGAGGTAGTTGGCCGTTCCGGTGATAACGCCGCGCGCACCGTTGTCCAGCGCTTTCTTCAGCGCCTCGTTGGTGGCGTGCGAGCCGCCGACCAGGATCAGGCCTTCACAGTTGTCCGGTATCAGGTCTTCTGTGAGCGGCGCGGCTGGCCCCGGCACAAGCGTCTTGAGCGTGCCAGACGTCTCTCGTCCCAGGCCAAAAATGCCCGTGAGCCTGACCGCAGGCGCCTCGACTATCGCGCCGCGTTCCGGGATGAGCTCCGACACCACGCCCCTCATATAGGCGTTCACAATGACTTCCTTGAACGGTCTGGATATGGTCACGTGGCCCGTCGAGTCGTCGATGTGGCTGATGATCCCCGAGATCGTTGCCCGAGCGGTCTTGGTGAAGAACGCAGCCGTCTCGCCCTTCTTCGCGAAGATCTGTCCCCGCTTAACCTCCTGGCCGATCTGCCGGAGCATGAACTTGCGGACTTCCTTCGGCTTGCAGCCCAGGTCATACGCCACGTCGATCCTGACCGGCGGCTCTTCCTTCCCGAATTCCTCGCGTATGACCACTCGGCCGGACTTTGTGGAGATCTCCTCGATGGTGCCGTCCGTGGGTGCCTCGTATTCCTTGCGGCCGTACAACCCCTGCTCGGCTCGGGCCATGAGTTCTTTCATCTTGACCTTGTCGCCGATCTGCTTCAGCATCGCCCTCCCGAGCTGGTCCGGCTCGATCCCAAGCAGGCGGGCCACGGGCACCATCCAGGGGATGCCGGGTTTCTTCATGATCTTGGCGATGGGTGAGTCCGGGGTGACGCGGTCGCCTTTGTTGATCAGGACAACGCCCGGAAGCGGGAGCCTTCTTCTCTTGCGCACCATCTGTACCTCAAGCCCGTCCCCACGGCCCGGTCCCGCGGGACCATCCCGAAGGCCACCCGGTATCTCCCGAGCGCCCCCGCTACTTCTTCCAGAGCCGTCCAAATACTCCGCCACCTTGCGCCTGACCCCCTTTCACCGGTGATGCTGCAGCTATAGGGAACTCCGCCTGGTATCGCTTCAGTGCTTCTTCCGGGTAGACGTTCAGAGCGACCAGCCACTCGCTGAGCTTCCTCACGCGCTCTCTGGGGTCCTCGGGAAGTTCCAGCGGCCTGCCGCGAGCGTCGATGACGATACCCACGAGCCCGCCGTTTGCAGTCCCGCGGACGCGCTTGCCTTTCCCCTGCCCCATGTCAAAGGCCGGAGCAGGATCGATCGCGACCTCGGCCGTTTCTCCGATGCCCAGCGGGATGCGCTTCAGCGACCCGTACGCGACCTTTTCGGTGATCAGGCCTGTCGGATGCCAGATCTTGACCGTCGCGACCGGCTGCCCGTCCCGCGCCTTTCCGGACGGCGCGATAACCGTGCCGAGGCGGACCAGGCAGTCCTTATCGAAGACTTCCGCAGCGATCTCGGGATGGGTGGTTGAGAGCACGCCGAGGTGCGGCATCATAAAGATGCTGTCCACGCACAGTTCGGTGATGCCCTCGGGCTGGAACGAGTCTATGAGCATCATCGTGGCCTGTTCTCGCCTGGGCGCGTGCGAGAGAGCGCCGCCCGAGCCCACCAGCATGTCTAGGCCCATCATCTGGATTATCTCCTGGCCGGCGGAGACGAACATCTTCTGCTGTGTGCGCCAGCCTGCGGAGATCTCCTCTTTCTCGACTTTCTTGGCGAGGCTCTTGTGGTGGGCAAACGACAGGCGCAGCGCCTCGCGGGCGATGGCCTGCTCAAGGATCAAGTTGCGCATCGCGTGAGGGATTACTGTCGGGCGGACCATCTTGTTCGCAATCCAGTCCGAGCACTGCTCTTCATCCACGCCGAACGGGACCCACCTGAGTATGTTCGGAAAGCCCGCTTCCTCAAGCACGTTGCAGATGGAGTAACTCATCCCCAGGTTGGCGCTCACCGTGCGGTTGAAGAGGCCGCCGAAGCTCGAAAAGACATCGGTGGTCGCACCACCGATGTCGACGCCGATGATATTCGCCTTGTACTGCTCCGCCATGACGCTGATGATGCGGCCGACCGCGCCGGGCGTCGGCATGATGGTGACATCCACCCAGTCCATGAGTTCCCCGTACCCCGGTGCCTGGGCCATAACATGGTTCATGAAAAGCTCGTGGATGGTCTCGCGCGCGGGGCCTAGGTTTTCGACATCGTGCCTGGGCCTGAGGTTTTCGACAACATGGACTTCCATGGTCTGGCCCACGATGTTGCGGACGTCTTCCGCCGCGTCCTTGTTGCCAGAGTAGATCAAGGGAAGCTTGTATGTGGCTCCAAAACGGGGCTGCGGGTTCGCCTGGACAATGGTCTCCGCGATGGCCGCTATGTACTGTACTGAGCCACCATCCACCCCGCCCGACATGAGTATGATGTCGGGCCGCAGTTCGGTGATCCTGGTGATTTGCTCGGACGTCGAACGCCCGTCGTCCACGGCGATGACATCCAGTACCACCGCGCCCGCGCCAAGAGCCGCCCTGTTCGCGGAGCTCGCGCTTATGTTCGACACGAGGCCTGCAACCATCATCTGCAGCCCGCCGCCGGCGCTGGATGTCGACACGTAGTAGTCCACCCCGGCCTCGCCCCTTGCCGGGCGGATGAGGTTGGGGCCTTCGAGCATGGGACGGTCAAGCAGTTCAGCCACGCGACGGACAGACTTCCTGACGCCGATCATCACGTTCTCCCACGGCGCCTCGACGGTCGTCGGCACCTCGCCACGGGTGACAAGCCTGTACTCATCTCCCCTTTTCTCGATGAGTATGGCCTTCGTGGTGGTGCTCCCCACGTCGGTGGCCAGGATGGTGCGGAGCTCTCGGTCTCGGTGCTCCAACGGCCTGCCTCCTTGATTCGATGGTGCAAAGAGCATGTCACTCAAGGTTGGGGGCGGGCTGGATGTGGCGAGTGTCCGTGTGGGGTGGGCCTTGGTGTGTGGCGTGTTGCGAAGAGTGCGCCGGGACGCCCCTGTAGATAACCGTATTCGACGATTGGAAGGGTTATCCTCCGTTGACACTCCCCACGGGTAAAGCCGGGGGATTCTTGCTTCACCGGGGCCGCCATCGCTAAGCCCCTCCACAAGCATTGAGCACGGCGAGCCCCGCCGCCCTGACATTCAGGCTGGCATTCCAGTCCCGGTCTACCACCAGGCCGCAGTTCCCACACGAATAGCTGCGCACACTCAGCGGCATGGGTTTCTTCTCGCCACAGCCCGAGCAGGTTTGGCTTGTGGCGACGAATCGCCCTACCTGGACGAAATGCTTTCCTTTCCACTCTGCTTTGTACTTGAGCATTTGGATGAACAGCCCCCAGCCCGCGTCCGAGATAGCTCGGGACAGATGGCGGTTCTTCACCATGCCCTTGATGTTCAAGTCCTCCACCGCGATCACGTCGTGGTTTTTGACAATCGCGGTGGAAGCCTTGTGGCAAAAGTCCTTGCGGCAGTTCTTGACTCTGGCGTGAAGCCTTGAGACTTTCATCACCTGCTTCTTCCGATTGTTGCTGCCCTTCATCTTACGCGATAGGCGCCTCTGGGCTTTCCGCAGCCTGGCCAGCGCTTTGGTGAGAAAGCGAGGATTCTTGATCTCGCTCCCATCCGAAAGCATGGCGAAGTTCTTCAGACCGACGTCGATCCCAACCGCTCGATTCTCAGTGACCGCGACGGAAGCAGGATCGGGAAGTTCGAGCTTACAGGCCAGGCAAACAAACCAGTGTTCGCCTTCCCGCTTTACGGTGGCTTGAAGCACTTCCCCTTCGATGGCTCTGGAATCCCGGTAGCGCACCCAGCCTATCCTGGGAAGGAAGACCTTGCCGTGCTGAAGATTGATGCCCTGGGGATAGCGAAACGAATCCTTACGGCCCTTCTTCTTGAAGCGGGGAAAGCCGGGCTTTTCGCCCATCTTCACCCGCCGCATGAAATGTCGATAGGCCAGGTCCAGGTCTTTCAAGGATTGCTGCAACACCTGGGAATGCGCTTCTCCGAGCCAGGCAGTCTCCTCGGCTTTCTTGAGCTGCGTCAGGTCTTTGCATTGATCGGCAAAGGAAAGCGTATTCCCGCCCTGTGCATAGGCTTTTATCCTTGCGGCAAGGCCACGATTGAACACGAAGCGGCAACAGCCGGCAAAGCGCGCAAACTGCTGCCTCTGGCTGGTATCCGGTTCAAGCCGGTAGCGAAAAGTCTTTCGAATGATCAGCGGGGCTCGCTCCTCCTCTGGCTTTCAATGTACTGTTTGACCATAGCCAGCGGTGCTCCCCCGACCGTGCTGACGAAATAGGAATTGGTCCAAAGCGTCGGCAACCGGCTTCTCAGCTTCGGAAATTCATGCCGCAACAAACGAGAGGAGCTGCCCTTCATCCGCTTGATCAGAGAGTGAATCCCGAATTGAGGATCTACCTCGACCAGCATATGTACATGGTCCGGCATGATCTCCATTTCCAAGATCTCCGAATGGGTTTCGATGGCGACCTCTCGCAGAATGACCTTCAATCTCTCATCGATCCCCTCCACAAGAACCCGACGGCGGTATTTCGGACACCACACCACATGGTACTTACAGGAATAAACGACGTTTCGGTTGCTCTTACAGTCCATGGGATGATTATACAGGGACGACTCATATAATGCAATGGCTGGAGAGCAGCGGCTCACGCCGCACGCCTTATATCCCCAGCGATGAATCGCGAGGCTTTGCGGCGTTTCTTTGGTAAGGGTCTTCTTGACTGCCCTTTCCTCCAACATGTCTCTGACAGAGGCATGAAGATCTCCACG
>JAUYEF010000316.1 GCA_030691635.1 Bacillota bacterium | reverse complement strand
CAGAAGGGGGGGGGCGATCATGGCCTTGCCGGGCCACGGCACAAAATCCGCTGCTGGTCCGGCTCCTAGCCCTTGCGCAGTCGCCTCGCCCGCTTGAACGTCGCCGGCGCTCCCCACCGGGGGTTGTGCAGCTCCTTGCCGTTCAGCAGCTCCTCAATCAGATTGCCGCCCTCGCCCTCGTCGTGTGCAACCCGGCTTCATGCCGTCTGTCCTGTAAGTGACAGCAGTAGGTTGCAGCGAAAGCCTCATTGTACCGTAGCCAAGACATACTCCATGCCGCGCTGCTTGCACCAGATCTCCGCCGCCTTCCTCTTTCGCTGCACATCACTTGAGTCAATGCGGCTGGGGTCCTTTACCTCAACAATCACCCTTAGGCCGTCTTCATGTTGGACAAGAAAGTCCGGCACATAGCGCCGCTGGTGCTTTTGCCCGTCAATCCAAGGGATGGTGATTCCGTGCCTCTTCATCCACTTGGCGACATGCGGGTCGCGCTCCAAGCGGTCCATCATCCGCCGCTCCAGGTCGCTCTGGTACTTCTCGAAGTTCCAGGGGCTCTTCTTCGGATTCGCGTACTGGCCGTGTATGCTAATTGCCATATTCGATGACCCCCGCTATCAGTCCGGGGATGGTTCCGACCTTCGCCTTCACCTGCCGGAGCATTTTCCATGCAAAATCAACATCTGCACGTTCGGCCAAGCCAAGGGATAGGCCATTGAGGAACTTTGCCCGGACGTGGTGGAGTAGGGCGCTGTAAACCCGATCCTTGAAAGCTGCCGCGTAGCCCGCTTCTACGGTCAAGGCCTCCGCTATCTCCAGCAAGACAAACTTCATGCTGTCGCGAGCGGCTCCATCTGACACTTGCCCGACAGAACCGGGAAGCCCATCCGAGTCCGGCGCAGAATGGATCGTTTTCCAGCCGTGTCCGCCCAATTCCTGACCGACCACGCCTGCAATGCCAACTTTCGTGATCTCTACCACTGTCGGATCATATTCGATCCGCTCTAGCTCCTCCCGCCAGTTCTCCAACGGTTTCGGCGGCGGCGGGACATCGCCCACGTCAAAACCCCCATCATCCATCACGGAAGGGTCCCTCGGCGGAATATCAATCACGAGGTTGGGTTTGTCGAGTTCCTGCTTGGGTGGCGGCTTCGGCAGATCCTCGCTTTCGTCGAACGGCTGGTCTATCAAAACATTCTGTCGGACCCTCGCGTTGAAGATATCCCATAGCCATTGGTGCTCCAGCTTAGGATGATCTACCACGGCGCATATCTGCGGCTCCTCCCGCTCCACGCCCTTGACGCGCACGCGCCGCAGGCCGCGCCCGATGACCTGCTGGCCGTACACGCGGCTGCCGAACTTGCGCAGCAGGAGGATTATCCCCACCTCGGGAACGTCCCACCCCTCGCGCAGCATGAGCACACTGACCACGGCTTTGTAAGGCTTGGCGCTCTTCTGCTGTTTTCCGAGTTCCCGCGCCTTCTGGCGATCCGCTTCGTCGCTGTCTTCGGTGACCAGCAGCGTCTTTACCTTGAAATACGCGTTCAGCGTTTGCTCAGCCTTTTCCGCGTCGGCCTTGCATACTGCCACCACGAAGAGAATCGGCTGATAGCGCCCCTTGGCCCGCCGCTCTTGCTCCTCCAGACGGCGCAGCGCAATCGCCATCTGCTGGCGCATCGGCTCGTCGTCCGTCACCCACTGCGTGGCGCTGAGCCCCAGCCGGTCCACCTCATCCCAGTCAATTTCCTCCACCTTGCGCTTCTCGCCGGTCCGAGCGTCGGTATAGGTCAGTTGCACGGTCTTGATGTCCGGTTGATAGACCACGGGCGTCTTGATGATCCCGTCGGCCAGCGCGTCCGTGACGCCGTACTCATAGATCATCGAGCTGTCGGGCGTTCTTCCGTCGGCGCGGTCGGGCGTCGCCGTCGTGTCCACGCGCAGGACTACTCTTTCCCGCATCCGCAGCAGCGTCGCCTCGTATTCCGGCGCGGGCGAGTTGTGCGCCTCGTCGTTGAAGAGGGCGAACTCCGGCCCGTTCATCAACCCCGACAGGTTGCTCTGCCCACTCTTGTTGCTCAGGTAGAATTGATGGATGTTGCCCAAAACCACACTCGCGCTGAACAAGCTCGACCAGCCGGCTTCCTTGCCGCCGCCGAGCGTGGTCAGGTCGAAGTTGCCCGAGCCCAACGGGACTGCCCAGTCCGGCAACAGGTCGCGGTCCTTGAAGACCTTCCCACCCTGAAAATCATCCTCCAGCCGGTCGCGCACGATCAGGTTCGGGCAGAGCAGAACGAATTTCTGCACATTGTGGGCGATCCGAAGCCAGGCGATCACCGCCGCGATGACTGCCGTCTTGCCACCGCCCGTCACAACGTTGAGCAACAGGCCATCCGCCCCGATCTCCGCCTTCCCGAGAATCTCATGGGCGTAGACCACACGGAGGAAGGATTCCCACTGATGCGGCCACAGCGTGCCCGCCCGCGCCGCCTGGTCGTCGTCCGGCGACGTAAGCCACTCGATATACTTGTAGGAGTCCGCCTTCAGTCCTGGCATTCCGTCACGCCGCCAGTCCCGGAAGGCGTCCTCGTATCGTGCAAAGCGGTTGAACATATCGTCAGATGACCTCGATTTCCGCCGTCCGGAGCCCTTCCCCGCCCATGTCGTCCTGCACCTTGCAGGCGATGCACACCTTGCCGGTCTTGGGAAACTCGTATTGTACCAAGGCCACTTCGTTCTTGCTCCCCCTCACGAAGGAATAGCCCGGCGTGCTGCTGAACCGCTTGCCGTGGTCGAAGTCCCACTGCACGTTGATGATCTTCGCCCCGGCGTTCATCACCGCCGTTTCGCTCACGTCGAACCTGTAGGTGCACGCGGCAATGCGCTTCCAGCCCAATTCGACGTGTGGCGGCTGCACGAACGTCAGGAAGTTCTCGTAGTCGGCGTGTTTGGTCGCGATGTGCTCACGGAAGGCCGGCGAATCAATCCGAACCTGCTCCAGCCGGATAAAGTTGAGGTCGGTCTGTTCGAGCCGCCGCAGCCGCTCGGCCGCCTCCAGCGCGTCCTGCCGGAACGCCCAGGCCAGCATGCTCCCATCGCGCAGGTTGTCCTGCTTGTAGCGCAGCGTCCGGCGAATGGCGTTGGCGAACGCCTGCACATCTACCGCCGTGACGGCCTTCGTGGGGTCCGGTTGGCCAACCCAGATGGGTACACCGCCCTTGTAGCCGTGGATGCCTTCCTCTGCCACCTCCTCCGACGCTCCGAAGCACTTGAGCACGAAGCCCTGAAACTGGTCGTGGGGAGCGTCGGCCAGACGCCGCGCCTCGTACACGCCCCAGTGCTCGATGATGAAGTCCGGGACGGGAAACAGCTTGCCTATGCGTTCCTCGACCTGTCTCGTGAGCCGATCTCCCGTGATCGCCACTGCTACCCGCGACTGGTCGCAGGCGATCCAGCGCCGCCCCAACCGCTGCGCCACCGCCGCCGTCGTGCCGCCGCCGCAGAAGAAGTCCGCAACCACGTCGCCTTCGGACGAGTGGCCTCGAATCACTCGCTCAAGAACTGCCTCTGGCTTTTGCGTGGGATAGCCGATCCACTCCTTCGAATGATTCGGTGGTCGCGAGATGTCCCACACGCTTCCTGCAACTTTTCCTCTTTCATTGAAGAGCTCGCGGCGTGACTCCGCAATGATCGCATCGTATGCGACTCTCACTTCATCCGTGTTAAAAGTATAGCCCGAGGCTGCGCGTGTGTACCACAGAATGACATCGTGCTTTCTGCCGTACCTGTGCTTGCTTCCCCCGCCGGACCTGTAAGACCAGATAATCTCGTTCTGGAGAAGTTTGTACCCGAATATCTTGTCGAGCTCAACCTTGATGTAGTGGCTTGCGTGCAGGTCGCAGTGAAGCATCAGACTGCCCCTCTTTCTAAGCAGTCTCTTCATCTCATACAGGCGGGCGTTGAGCCAGATCAAGTAGCCTGGCATGCCACCTTCCCAGATGTCCGAGAAGGACCGCAGCTCGTTCTGGTCTCCAAAAATGACGTTATACTGCCGCCCAGAAAAGAACGGTGGGTCAATATAAATGAGGTCTACGCTCTCGCTGGGCAGTTGGCGCATCACGTGGAGATTATCGCCCCAGAAAAGGCGGTTAGGCTCCAAATCGGGATGGCCGAACTGGACGCGCTCGACCACCTGAAACGGCAGATAGACGGCGGGAAAAAGCTTGCGGAAGCCCTTGCGCCGGTCCCAGCCCAGCGGTTCCTTCTCGACCGGGACGCTGCCAAAACGCGTCGGCGGCCGCCAGAACTCCTCCTGCGCGGGTAGCGCGTCCGCCCGCTCGTCGACGTCAGCGATCTCCGGTGGCGCGATGAACTCGCCCTTCGCTGGGCCTGTCAGCCGGTCCTGCGGTTCTTCTTGGTTTCGATCAGACGACATGGCTCGGTCTCCCCATCAGACTATTGGCTGCACCGCACGTAGGGCACAGGTAGGCCCCGGAGGACCGCCGCCGCATCCCCTGCGCCCGAGCATCTCCTGGGGCACACACTCCCCGATCCTCTCCTGTCATAGTGGCCTGGCTGTTGAACGGAGGTCCAGGTAGGTCAGGTCAACGCTCTCGTCGGGGACGTGCTCCCGCATGATGTCCAGGTTGTCGCCGATCCCCCATTGACGCGCTCCCTGACCGGTGTTTTCGCTGACCAGCATCCGATTCCCTACCCCTAATGGCAGCCCGCAGGCCGGTATGCCCGCAGCCGCAGATAGCAAGCCGGGAAGCTGCTTCCGAGGCCAGCTACCCGCTCAGGGCGGCTCGTGAGGAGGTTTCGGGAAGCAGGATGGGTCCGGACCCCCGCACATGGCCCCGAAAACCCCTCCTGCGCCGACGTCGTACGCCCGGTAGCAGGCCGGGGCTTGCCGGGAAGTGCGGCGGCGGAGTTTCCGCGTGCGCCATCCTCCGGACAGCCCCCGACAGGCGCACCCGGAGGCCCGGACAGAGGCTTTTCCCTCGCCGTGCGGTAACGAACCCGTGTTCGGCGAGTGGAGGCCGACGTCGGGGATCGTCGTTGAGAACGTGCATTGTCCTGGCCTGCTTCTAGGGGTAGTAGTAGCCGCGTTCCTGCCTGCTTGGCCTGGGATGGTGGTGGCGGACCTGGTGAACAGGAAGCGACCGGTCTACCAGCACACCAAGGGAAATCCCCCAGCACCGCAAGAATTCCCCGGCAGGTGAACAATCTTTGCGCCGCCGCCCTCCTGGCGGGTCTCGCCGAGCAGCGCAAGATCACCGAGGAGTCGACCGTCAAACAGGCGCTGCTGGAGTTGCAGGATGAGGCCGTTGGTTAGATGGCGGGACACATCAGGCCGTCATGTGGGCGATACGTTGCGTGAGCAACGGCGTCAAGGAGCGTGGGCGACGGCACCAAGATCCTGGTGTTCAACGGGGAGGCCTATCGCTTAAGGAGAGCCAACGTCACCTGCTGCAGGAAGGACAGGTGGCTACGGCAAACAGCACCGGGTAACGCGAGGGTGGTCAACTTTCAGTCGAGCACGCCGGTCAACTTTTCCGTGAGCGTTCACAGAAGCGGAGACACTCGGCGCTGGGGTACCTCAGAGGTTCCTGAACGGAATTGTGAGGTGCGTTGCGGATGACCATCTCCGTTATCTTCGTGGACCGGCACTTTTGGGCTGCGTCGTCCCTGCTCAACGCGAACGCTTTCCCGGGATCAGTACGGTCGACGGTCACGGCGTGTGCCGACCAGTTGGCCGTGCTATTCCACTCCGTGGAGAACGTACTTCGCCAGCCGGGGCTGAACCGCTCCAACCTGCTCGCGCAGGCCCGAAGCGACCCTGCTGCCTTTGCCGGGTTCAAGCCTGCGCCGGACCTCGTCCTGGTCCTCCATAACCTGGACTTCCTCAGCGGGCTCTACGCCACGCTGATAACCGCAAAGTCGTTTCTGGACGTCTACGCTCGTCTTGTAGCGAGGGTGCTAGTTTCAACTGCAAGCCTGTCCGGTTTCGGTAAAGCTATCTATGAGGGACAGAAGATGCCGGGGGGCAAGCTGCTGAACTGGGTCAAGAGGTCTGCTCCCCGGACCTTCGACCGAAGCGACGACCTGTGCAGGGTGCTCGTTGGTCACGTGAACGAATGGGCAGGTCAGGCCGTCGCCTACCGGGACGCTGTCGTCCATGACGGCTATCTTGCTGGACTGCAGGAGGCCTGGGCGCCCCTGATCAAACATCCCGACGAGCTACTGGAGACAGAAATCAGCCTACCGACTATGCCCGATGGTCAAGGCGTGGTGGACTACTGCAGGAACCTGGAGACCTTCACCCGGAGGCTATTGGCCGAGACGCTTGTGCTCCTACCTGGAGTCAATCTGGCGCTTTTGCGCTTTTGAGTAGCCCCCTGTGGCACCGGCCAGGATGTACTTGCACAGAGCGAAGGGCGCACGACGATCCTCTGACGCGGGCGGTCGTTGCCCTGCACGAGTTCAACCCGTGCTCACTGAGACGAAGGCCGACAAGCCTACCCGTCGAGGGCGGAGTTGCCCTCCTCCGGGTAGCAGAGCGCGGCCAGTCGCCCAAGGCAATCCCGGCAGATGAGTTTGCTCTTGTACCTCTCTAGCCCCTCGCTCCCACCGCAGAACAGGCAGGCCGGCGTATACTTGCAGATGGCAATCGCCCCGTCCTCCTGCCAGATCTCCAGGCCGTCGCCGGTGTTGATGCTCAGCAGGTGTCGGAGTTCGACCGGGATAACGATACGGCCGAGGTCGTCGCTCTGCGGACGATGCCAGTACTCTTCATAAGCCACCCCCGAAGGGTACCTCGACCTCCCGTTTCCAGTTCCTGCCGGCAAGCGATCTGCAGCACACGAGCAGGGGAAACGTCAAAATAGGTGTTCCCTATCCGTAATCAGGGCTCTAAGCCGCCCGCCAATCTCATTGTGAGGTTCTCGATGGCCTCTGGCCTTCTATGGCGCGGGTGAAGAATCGC
>JAUYEF010000315.1 GCA_030691635.1 Bacillota bacterium | reverse complement strand
CGCCATCGCTACGCCGCAGGCAGCCCTACCGCCACAGACGCCAGCACCGCGCCGCCCCGGCCGCCCGCCGGCCATAAGCGGGGACATGCGCTGCCTGGGGCATTCGTGATAGGATTCTACTGTGAGCCCTAGAGACTTGGGGGAATGCAGGTGAAAGTCCTGGTCGTCGGAGGCGGTGGCAGAGAACACGCGCTGGCCTGGAAACTTGCCAAGAGCCCGCTTCTGGGCAAGCTCTTCATCGCACCGGGCAATCCGGGCACCGCGGAGCTCGGCACGAATGTGCCCATCGAGGCCACCAACACGAGAGACCTGGTGGATTTCGCGTTATCCAATGATGTTGACGTGACGGTTGTCGGCCCGGAGCAGCCGCTGGAACTGGGTATAGTGGACGTCTTCAAGGATAGAGGCCTCCAGTGCTTCGGCCCGACCAAGGATGCGGCCAGGGTCGAGACCAGCAAGGTATGGTGCAAGGAACTCATGTCCAGGCTTGGCGTGCCGTCGGCCGCTTTCAAAGTGTTCTCGGACCCGTCCGAAGCCGCGGCCTATGTGCGCAAGAGCGATGTGCCCCTGGTGATCAAGGCCGACGGGCTCGCGGCGGGGAAGGGGGTCGTCGTCGCGCGGACCGGGAAAGAAGCCGCCAAAGCCGTGGACGACATCATGGTCGCCCGCACGCTGGGCCAGGCCGGGACGAAGGTGGTCGTGGAAGAGTTCCTGGAGGGTGAAGAGGTCTCGGTGCTGGCGATATGCTGGGGCAAGTCGTATTGCCTGTTGCCGTCGTCGCAGGACCACAAGCAGGTATTCGACGGCGATGAGGGCCCGAACACCGGCGGGATGGGTGCCTACGCGCCGGTGCCGCGGTTCGACACCGCTCTGGAGGACCAGGTGAGAGACAGGGTCATCGAGCCGCTGCTATGGGGGCTCGAGCGGCAGGGAACACCATATTCAGGTGTGCTCTACTGCGGGCTGATGCTCACCTCGGCTGGCCCGAAAGTGCTTGAGATCAACGCACGGTTCGGCGACCCTGAGGCCCAGGTCATTTTGCCGCTGCTGGACGTGGACCTGCTGGAACTGGCCATAGCCGCCATCAAGGGAGACCCGGCTGGTTTCCCGGCAAGTCCCAGGGGCAGCGCCGCATGCGTGGTCCTGGCATCGGGCGGCTACCCAGGCTCTTACAAGAAGGGGCTTACCATTGAGGGCCTCGACGACGCACGGTCTATCGCGGGGGTCGAGGTCTTCCACGCTGGAACTGCGGTAAAGGAGAAGCGCCTGGTGACAAATGGTGGACGGGTCGTGGGAGTCACCGCCTGGGCGCCTGACCTGAAGGCCGCCGTCGACACAGCGTACAAGGCTGTGTCCAGGGTGAATTTCGAAGGCATGCATTACCGGAAAGACATCGCCCACAAGGCGCTGAGCATGAAGCGGTAAGATCGTAATGATGCCTCAAAAGCAGGTGTTGAGTCATGCGGCCGGTTGGGACCATAGAGAAGTCTCCAAGAGTAGGTGTGCAAGTCATGAAACCAGGCAGGCTCACTCGTCTGGCCGTGGTTGCCGGGCTATATGCGGCACTGACTGTGTTGCCGCCCTTTTCGTCAATCAGCTATGGCCCCGTGCAGGTGCGGGTGTCTGAAGCGCTAACGGTGCTGCCATTTCTCTCAGTGGATTACGCCTGGGGCCTGTATGTGGGCTGCATCGTGGCCAACCTCGGTAGCCCGTTTTTGGCATATGACCTGACGCTGGGCGCGCTGGCCACGCTCGTCGCTGGGTTTCTCACATCGCGGGCCCGCCGTCCGGCGCTGGCGCCGCTGCCGCCCGTGGTGATAAACGCCCTGGTTGTGGCCTACTACGTTTCCAGGCTTTCGGGCCTGCCGTACGCGCCCACCGCGTTGTACATCGCGCTCGGCGAAATCGTCGCCTGCTACGCCCTCGGCTACCCGCTTCTGGCCTACATCATCAGAAACCAGAGACTGCGGGAGTTCCTTTCCTGACCCAGGTTCGAGGCCGGGTTCACTTGATGAACCTGCTCGCAACAAACATCAGTGCAGCGAGGGCCAAGAACAGGATTATGGCGTTCAGCGACCGTTTTGTGTCATCCTGATTCACACGAACCTACCTCCTATGGCGGCCGTCTGGTCCTGCACGAGCGACGGCCGCTCCGACCTCAAGATCTCGCGGACTCGCTCTACCGGCAGTCCCGGCACGGTGCGCCCATCCTGTCCCGTTGTTGTCTCAGCCTGGCAGAGGCAGTTATAGATCGCCTCTTCTGTCGCCTCTATCGTGGCGGTGAACAGGTCACCCAGCAACGGTCGCGGCGCGGCCTCGGTGACGGCCCTGTCGGAAGACCCACCTCGGTGGACGCGGTTTGCGGTCGAGAAGGCTATCGCGATGTCTCCAGAGCTGTGATGGCCCACCGAGCCTGTCCGTATCACGGCAAGCGTGGCGCGCTTCGCGACACGCCTGAGCTCGTAACTAAGAATAGGAGCGTCAGTGGCGACCACGATTATGATGGAGCCGTCGCCTGGATTGTCCCGATGCTCGCTGCCAGGCCCCGCCGCTCCTGGCCTGGCCGCCACGGGTTCCTCCACAAGTCTCAGCCCCACGCGCACGCCGCCGATGGTGAGCTCGCGTCGCTGGCCGAAATTGCACAGTGTCAGTGCACCAACCATGTAGGGTGAATCAGGTATGAGCCTTGATGCAGTGCCTATGCCGCTCTTGAAGCCGTAGCAGGTCATGCCTCTCCCGGCACCGGCACAGCCCTCCGCCGGCAGCCCCGGCGTGGCTGCGGCGATTGCGGCGCGCACCTCGGGTGCGCCGGCACGGTACAGCCGGGCGTTGTTCAAGAACATGTCGCTCGTCTCAGCCACAAGCGGGATGATGTAGGTCCCGTGCCTGCCGAGTTCCGGGTTTGTCTCAAGCAGCCACTCCAAGGCCCCGTCGTATACCTTGCCGACACTCGGTGTCCCGCACAAGAAGATGGGTGTCTCGATGACGCCGAACTCCTTCATCTGCAGCCAGCCGGCAACTTCGCCAGAGCCGTTCAGCGCATATCCGGCGGCCCGGCACTGCTCCTCCCAGACGCTCCCACCGTGGGGCATTATCACGGTGACACCGGTTTGCGCCGCCGGGTCTCCCTTGCCATCAAAGTCACCGTGCCCCACCCTGACCCCGGGCACGTCGGTAATGGAGTTGAGCGGGCCTGGATGCATCAGCCAGTCCACAAGAATACCGGATTCTCGAAGCCTCATTGTTCCCACCTCACCCGCGCAGCTTCGACGGCCCTGGATTGTTCCCTGCCCAGAGTGCAACTGGCCACGGGGTGGCCGGCGCCCGGGCCAACAGACGCCCCGGACAAAGCGGCGCCCGGGCCAGCCGGCCGCCCCCTTGGGAGTCGGTGACCGTAGCCTGCAGGGAATCACGAGCGCGTTGCCGTAGAATGCTAGCCACGAGCAAAGACCAGGGGGGAGTCCTGTTTGAAGGCGCTTCTGACGGCTGCCGTGTTGCGCAAGCCCGCGGACTACATAGAAGTCCGTGTCGAGGAAAGCATCGTTACGGACATCGCTTTTCGCGGTAAAGAGGTCGACAATTTGGGCCAATCGGTGCGGTTCGGGGGCAATGTGCGCGCCCGGGTCGACGGCGGCTGGGGGTTTGTGAGCTTCAACAGCCTCGACGATCTTGACAAGAAGGTCGGTGAGGCCATAGGCCAGGCGCGGCTGGTCAGTTCGCACGCTCGCGAGAAGTCTGTGCTGGCCCCGGTCCCAGTCGTGGTTGACACCGTTCCTCTGGACGTTACGACAGACGCCAGGCAGGTTCCGCTGGCGAAGAAGAAACAGGTGCTGGACGGCTACAACTCGATCATCCTGGGGTATGGCAGGAACGTCACGAGCTCGTCGATTGCGTATTTCGACCACCACCGGAAACTGTGGTTCGCGAATTCCGAGGGCACCTGCGTGGAGCAGGAGAAGTTGGACGTCGCGGGCTCGATTTCCGACTTCTCCATCAGGTGATCAGACACTCAACAGGCGCGCGTGGGGTTCGGGAGCA
>JAUYEF010000314.1 GCA_030691635.1 Bacillota bacterium | reverse complement strand
CGGGATCAGGAACGACTACAACGAGACCAAGCGACTTCGTGTTGGCCCATGGTACAATGACCCGCCCACCTCTCAGTACTCCTGCTGCCAGCTGACATCGGCTGCAACGGAGTTCTCGGCCCAAGGCCTGGAACTCGATTTTCCGATAGTGTGCTGGGGAGACGATCTGACGTGGGACGGTCAGGCGTGGCGATCGCCGCTGACTCGATCAAGAGCACGGGATCCGCATAGACTGCGGATAAACAGCTATCGCGTATTGCTAACTCGGGGACGCGACGGATTCGTGGTCTTTGTACCTAGAGACTCCTCGTGCGCGGCTGCGTTTGAGGTACTGGTCAAATGCGGCCTGAGGGAGATCAATCTCCACGCTTAGACGCTGTGGTGTAAGCAGGGCTACGCATAGTAGTCCCCGTATTGCCTCTGCTCTATGGTATTGGTCTGCCGCCCTACACCTCGTAGCTGGTCTTCTCCTGAACCTCTATAGCCGCGGGAAAAGACTCCTGCACCTCGCACATATTCCGCCTGACTGGAAACCTCGTCTCGAGGTGCGTTATCAGCAGCCTGCCCACCCGGGCCTCCATAGCCAACCTCCCCACATCACTTCCCACGCAATGCCCCGGCGCCCTCCTATCCTCCGTCAAAGTCGCCTCGCAGAGCAGCATATCCGCGCCCTCTGCAAGCCGCCGCAGCGCCGGGTTCGGCTCCGTATCCCCACTGTACACCAGCCGCTTGCCCTTGCCCTCGAAGCTCATGGACAGCGCAGGTATGGAGTGCACTGCGGCCACGAACCTGACGGTCACGCCCCCGATCTCCAATACATCACCCGACCCCACAGGGACGACCTTCACTGCACCCTTGTAGTCCAGCAGACTGCGTTCGGCAGCGGGTTCCGCAGGGCAATACACGATGAGCGGCTCCTGCCGCTTCCCGCTCAGCATGTCCAGGTAGACGGCATACTTCAGCACCAGCATATCGGACATATGATCGCCGTGCAGGTGGCTTAGAATAACTGCGGATAGGTTGTTCCAGTGAGATACCTCTTGCAGTCGTGACACAGCCCCGCTCCCGCACTCAACGAGTATCTGGGTTTCCCCGGCTGTGAGCAGGTACGACACGCAGGCCCCTCCTGGGGGTGGATACGGCGAGTATCTGCCAAGCACAGTGAGTTTCACAGAA
Source organism: Bacillota bacterium (assembly GCA_030691635.1). Taxonomy (GTDB): domain Bacteria; phylum Bacillota; class Sulfobacillia; order JAUYEF01; family JAUYEF01; genus JAUYEF01. The sequence continues at coordinate 10,338 of JAUYEF010000314.1, read as the reverse complement.
TGCCTTCCTCCTTCTTGGGTCCCAGCCGGAGACCCGCTCGTGTCACGGCCTCGCCGACGGTCCGATTCCTGGGCATGAGGACGAGGCAGCTGCATGAGAGACGTCTTCCATAGCCTCTCCCCCCGGCACCGGGCAACGCCTGTCAACCCCTGTCAGTTTCCACGCCTGGGCCTGGCAAGACCTTCCTGCTTGTCGGCCGGGCCGGGGCGATGAGACTGATCTATTGGTTGCGCCGGAAGGGAAAGGCTAGAGCCGTGGCTAATGTCTCTCAGCCGGTGGGCGCTGGTAAAGAAAAGGGGTACACATGGCATACTGGCTTCTGAAGACGGAACCTGGGGATTACGCGTTTGAGGACCTTGCCGCTGCGGAGAAGGATGTTTGGGACGGGGTCCGCAACCCGGTCGCGCTTCGTAACCTGAGACGGATGCAGCCCGGTGACCTGGCGTTCATCTACCACACGGCCGATGAGCGCTCGGTGGTTGGAATCGCGGAGGTCGTGACCACGCCGTACAATGATGACAGCGGCTTTCCGGCTGTGGACGTGGCGGCGAGGCGGCGCCTGCCGCATCCGGTGAGCCTGCGGGCGATCAAGGCGGATGGGCGGTTCATTGACTGGGAACTCGTGCGCCTACCGCGGCTGTCGGTCGTGCCCGTGCCGGCGGCGTTCTGGGATGCCGTGCTAGAGATGGCAGGGGCATCTCAGCTATGACTCGCCCGCGGGCGTGATCCGACACCCGGCATACTGGCGGGCAACCGGATCGCCCAACCGTTATTGAACTATAGATCGCACAGTTGAAGTGGTCCGGCCCTCTCGTGCAGGGGGCCGGTCCGCTTTTCAGCGTAAAGCATGTTGCACTAGCGCGAACCTTGTAGGATTCTGCCGTTACACCTAGAAGACAATTGTGGATGCCCTTCAGCCGATTGACCATGCACCCCACCTGAAAATCGTAGACCTCCAAATGATTCTGCAATTACGGGTGCCTTGGAGAAGTGCCTATGCTTGAGAAATGCAATGATCTCAATGGCTGTGAACACGTCCTCAGTCAAGCTATCAAATCCGTCCACCTACTTGCTGACACGCATCTTGACGACTCGGATGTGGAACGCCTCGAAACCATGGTGCGTGATTATGTCGCCGGGGACATCGGGCGCGCCCTCGATCTCCCGCGCTCGTTCCCCTGCGTGGTTGCGTACTATCTGGTTCACACCGGCATTAGAACATATGAAGATGGCCGTTTCTGGGACGTGATAGCCGACCGTCTGGGCCTCGACGAAGATATCGGCTGGGAGCAGGCCTGGGGACGGAGGTTTATGCACGTACTTGACACCTATTCGCTGCCACGGACCGAACTCGGAGGATCGCATAAGTATGTAGCAGCAGCACTGCTACATGGCGGAATTCCCGACCGGTATGCCAGAGAGTTCATGGAGAAGGTCGTACTGGAGCTTTATGAATCCGGCACTACCGATCCGGAATCTGTCTTGAGTGAAGTCAGAACCATCCGGCAGGCTGAGGCACATCGCAATCTTCAGGAGCACGAGAAGCAAGAACTCGATTCCAAGCTTCAATCGCTGAAGAGGCTTGTGCGCGTGAGCGACCGACTGCGAACTGTCGCAGAGACGATTTCCGGTTTGCCGGACATTCCAGAAATACCGCCAGGACTGGAAGAAGAGCAGCGCCGGCTAGAGGCCGAATCCACCGGGATAATGGCGGAACTAGCCCAGCTTGTCTCTGCAGGAGACTCCAACCACTGTGACATTGCCCAGTGCTCACAGGCTGACCGCCACATCGCCGGGAGCGCTGACGAGATCAACAAAGCGTGTCGCGAAATCCGGGAGCTGCGAAGCATGCTCGGTTCTCTGCGGGCGAAGCAGGGTGATCCGTCTGGCGCCCTCGGCAGGCCTGGCGATGACTTGTCCCAGGTCAATGAGGACATGGCCGTTTCGCTGCGGGCAAATCTCAGCCTCTACAAGGATGGGCTGGACAGAGGCGAATCCAAGCGATCAGAAATCGCCCCACTCGAACACCAGACGAGAGTAGCCTCGCTGGCAGGAGTCGTGGGGTTGGCATCCTCCGCCGCCCTGTTCATCGCCGGGTTAATGGTTCCAGGGACGATCGCCCTGGTTGCAGCACTGGGCGCTTTCGCGCATCGCGCGACTCAATCTCGGACGCTGGCAGGCCACAAGGCCGACTTACAGGGCGCCGATCGTGACGTCGACAGGGTGCTGCACGAGATCGCTGCCGGTCTGGGTAAGATCGGAGCGCGGGACCCCAGCACTCTCAGGGAAATGGGGGGCCCCGGGCTCAGTGACCTGGCGGAAAGGCTTGACCGCCTTGCACGGGTCAACGCGGAGTCTCGTGCTCTAACCGCCAGATTCGATGTAGCTATCTCCCGCCTTCGGGACTTGATGAGTGTTGATCCGACCTGCACCACAGCGGATGCGCCCGAAGAGGCTGCGGCGAAAAGGCTGGCGGAGGCCCTCATTCGGGCGGATAAGGCGAGACTGGCTGAAGATGCCAACACCTCTCAAATCTTGCCTCAGATCCGCAATCTCGAACTGAGAATCTCCGCCATCCGAGCCAGGGTGGCTCAGATCCATGCACTTACGGAGCGGCTGCCCATGAGCGTCGAGCGCGTTCATGAGCTCCGCGAACAGCGCGTCGCTCTTGTTACCAGCAGAAATCGGCTCAATACGCTCTTGGACTCGCTCAACGAGGACCTCGGTGCCCCAGCGTCACCGGTTGACGAAATCACTATGCTCGAGCAGCGATTGAGGGAAGCTTCACGTTCGGTTGAGCGGCCGTCTCTGGTCACCAGGCTAGAGCAACCCATCAGACGCTTCATCGTTCTTGGTGGCGAGTCAGCCGATCGTACAGTGGTAAACTGCCTGAGCAGTCTGCAGCGACTGGCGTCGGACTTAGAGGCTAGCCCGTCTACGGATCTTCATCCGGTAGCGTCACGGGTACTTCGAGCCTGGCGCGGCGCGCGCCGCCACGCACCGCTTCTTGGTGCTCGCTATTCCAATCCGTCAATCGTGCTCGATTGGCTGAACCGTAGACTGGCCGTCCAGTTGCCGCCTCAGCGGTTTTCGGAGACGCATGCGACTCAAGAATTGAGGGTTCGGGTGCGAGACACCTCCGGAACGGTGCTGCTGGACGAACCATTATCATTGGTACGCACGCGAGAGGGAATCGAATCAAAGTACCAGGAATACCCACTGGATATCCAGAGTCAGACCTATGCCCTTAGCATCTCGTCGGGCAACGGAACAGTGCTGGAGTGGGATCTCACGGTTTCCGAGGGCGGCGGGCTCCACTTCTTCGACTATGCGTCCGGGCGTTGTCTTACTGGGGAAGTCTTCCCCAGGCAGTTCTGGTTGCTGGCGCCTGCCGGGGTAACCGTTGTCCCGACCTCTGTGATAATCGAGCATGATGAATTCTGGTGGCAGAACATCTCTAACAGGTGGGTCATTTATGGAATCGACCTATCGAACCTGCGTCCAGGGCACGCGGGCCTTGAGATCCGCGTGAACGGCTACGTCAAGAGAATACGTGTCAAAGGTGGTTCGAGTGGAATCACACCGGAGATCACGGGCTGGACACCCTCGTTCACGGTAAACGGGAGCCTTACGTTTACAGATCACCTTCCGACAGTGGTCCTCCCCATTGAGGAGCAGGACAATCTCGATAGCTGGACCTTACTGACATGGAGTTCTGAGAGCCTCGGTACCAAGACGCGTAGAGTTTATCGTCTGTCAGAGTTCACCTCGGCCACCGTTCCCAGGAGCAGGCAACTGCTCGTCGCCCTTGCCGGCATCGACCTGCCCGATGTGCCCGTGGCCACGATGGTCATGAGGCTCATGGCACCGGACGGAATGGAATACATGTACCCAGTGTCAATCGCGAGAGATGTGCGGCTTGAGTGGGAGCGCGACATCTACGGCGTGAGCCTGGGCGAACCGGAGGCGTTGCGAGCCAGCATCAGCGTGCCAGAACACTTAGCCCTGAGCATAGAACCGCCGGCCCATCTGGTTGAACAGGGGACGGGAGTATTCACACTTGTCGCCGCCCCCGGCACGCAAGACATCGTTCTCAACATCAAGGTTACGGGCCAGGGTGACTTGAGGGTAGACATCCAGGTGCCTCAGATCCGTGTGGGATTGACTCTCGATGAGAATGCGCTGCCGGTATGGGGCAATAGTGTGGTGAGGTCTTGGATCGGCGGCCTTGAGTCCAGACAACCCCAACTTAGGATACGACTGCCCCGTGGCATGTCCGGGCAGGCGGTTTTTGCAGTTGAAGATACCAGCCGGCAGCTGACGTCTCCTGTGACGAACTCGACCACCATAGTCAATGTCGCCTCGTTCATGGATAGTATCAGAACGGTCAAGCCGGTATCCACGGTGACATTTTCCGTAGTCGATGATCACGGCCGCATCGCATTGGCCAGGGCACCAGTCATGATCATCGCGACGGAATGGGCAATAAGCGATGTCCAGGCCGGGTATGGCGCAGATGGAAGATCTACCTGGTTCACTTGGAAAGAGCCTGCGTTCCACACAGAACGTTGGGTGCGGATCCTTCACGCGTCGAGTCCATGGCACTGGCGTCGGGAAGCGCGTATCCCACCTGACGATCGCATGATCAAGATCCCCGAGGTGCTAGAATCTGGAGCATACATCGTTGAGGTGCAACCGGTTGACGCATGGGATCAACTGACATGGGAAAAGCCCTGGCCAAGAACGGACGCTCCGGGTGCCAAGCACGTCTTCCTAACCCCGCCTGCGCCTTGGCCGCAATCCATCGATTTGCGGCACGAGGGCCGTAAGGTCGTGGGTACTGCGATAACATCCAAAGTCGCCGATGATATCTCGGGGGCGTTGCCTGACCTCTTCTACCTGGGCATTTGGCTCGGCGACGAGGGCAATCTCCATACTCTGGCACGAAGAACTACCATCAACCCCATGGGGCAGCCGGAGGCTGTGTTTCAGAGGACTGAAATGCAGTCGTTCGACTGGTTGGCCCTCTCATCTCTGGAGCAACAGGGCTTTGGTATGGTTTGTCAGGTGGACCGGGGGCGGAAACACCAGATCCCCATCACTCCAGATACCGTTAGGAACATCGGCCTGTTGACTGTCGCGAGCCAGGTTGCCGTAAAACCGCGCCGGCAGGAGTATCTTGAGCATATCCATCTGACGTCTGTGACGATGGGCGATGTGCTCGATCTGGTTACGGGCAAGCGAAGTACATGCCGGATAGACATGGTCCTGAAGTCCGGATCCGGCCGAGGAGAGCTTGTGGCTCGTAGGGAAGCCATAGAGCTTCAAAGCGCCCAAGCAGTCAGGTGTGTGGTCTGCGGTGAAGTTTTCGCCAGTCAGCGGGCCTGGGATGATCATTGGTACGAGCGTTGCAGCCGTGGTAAGGAACGCCCAGATGGATTCCTCAGATTGCGCAGGGTCCCGGTGGACTTGTACCTGGTTCTGGATCGAAGCGTAGCAGTGAAGCGGTGTCAGGAACGGTTCTTCGGCTGGGACGTGTGCTCATCCGAGGCCACCACGCTGGCCCGCTGGGTCGGTCCAAGCCAGTGGCATGACTGGCTCAATGCTCTTGCGAGAGGCGACCACGCAGCCGGCGAGGCACTTGTCGAGGCGCTACTGCAGCGTGAGATGAAGATGCTCGAGGCTCTAGCCCAGGAGGACACAGAGTATGCCCATTGACCCACTTCAGGGCACTCAGGGAATTCGCGAGAGTTATCTGTCATATCTGGCTCACATGTTTCGTCTGAGAGAGCCGGCTCTGAGGGAGCAGTTTACGGCTGCCCTCAATGAGCAATCGCGGTTTGTGAAGGGACCTATTCTAGAGGCGACACCTCCCTTCCCATTGGGGCAGACCCTTGGGCAGCTAATCGAGGAAGGCCTCCTAGTTCCGCAGTTCGCTCGCGTGCTTAGCGAGCATCTACCGGGAGTACGGCCGCTATATGTGCACCAAGAAGAGGCCATACGAAAGGCTCTACGGGGCAGGAATCTGGTGATTGCATCAGGCACAGGCAGCGGCAAGACTGAGGCATTCATCGTCCCGATTGTGAATCACCTCCTACAGGAGGCGGGCCGTGGTACCCTGAGCCCGGGTGTTCGAGCTCTGCTCCTATATCCCATGAACGCACTAGCCAACGACCAGGTCGCTCGCCTTCGCCTCCTGCTTCGGAATTGCCCTGACATCACGTTTGGCCGGTATACCGGCGAAACCGAGCGCACGACAACGGCGGCCCGCGAGCAATATGTGAAGATGTTCCACCATCAACCCCTGGAGAATGAACCTGTGTCTCGCGAGCAGATGTGGGCCGCCCCACCACACATCCTGCTGACCAACTACGCGATGCTCGAGTACCTATTGCTCAGGCCTGAAGACAGCGTGTTCTTCGATGGACCAACGGCCGGGAACTGGCGTTTTCTTGTGCTGGATGAGGTCCACACGTACTCAGGCGCTAAGGGTATTGAGATGTCTATGCTCTTGCGCAGGCTTAAGGATAGGGTCGTCAATGGTCGCATGGGTGCGGTCCAATGCCTCGCGACGAGCGCCACGCTCGGTCGCGGTAGGCAGGACTTTCGCGATGCGGCACGCTTTGCGACCGATTTGTTCGGAGAGCAGTTTGCCTGGGACGAAGGCCATCCAGCTGCACAGGATGTTGTCGGCGCCCAGCGGAAAACCACCGCAGACATGAAACCCTTCGGTCAACCGTTCGTGCCGAGAGACCCGAAGTTGTATGCAGAATGGGCAGCGATCGCTCACAAACCGGACCATATCCGCCATTGGGCAGATAGCCTTGAGCAAGTAGGCCTACGACATGGCGTACCACGCGATCACTTGGTGTCGGCAGCGTCTACATGCGGTGGCGAGATCTCACCCTTCCTCCACAGTGTCCTGTCTTTGGACCAGAATCTGCTCACGCTCCGCTCTCGTCTCGAGGAAGGGCCAGCCGCGCTGGATGTCCTTGCGAGCGAACTCTGGCCCGACGATCCGAACGCAAGCAGATGGCTGGTTTCTCTCGTGGATCTTGCCCACCGGGCCAGGGTTGGGCCGGATGAGTCGCCGCTGCTGCCGGCACGGTATCACGTGTTTGTTCGATCCATTGAGGGTGCTTATGCTAGTCTCGGACCGAAGCCCCATCTTTTCCTTGAGCGTCGAGAGAAGGCGACGGTCGATGGGTTCGATCTGCCGGTATTCGAGATAGGGAGCTGCCGCAACTGCGGGGCCCTCTATCTCCTGGGCAAACCTGCCAAATCCGCCCGTGGAACGCACTTGGTGCAGGCATCTACCCGGTACAATGAGGAACAGTTGAGGGCGTTCTTGGTGCCGGATCTTGGTGCGGGAATTGTGGAGAACGATGAGGATGAGGACGCCAGCTTCGCCGATCTAGCAGTGGACTCTGATCTGAAGCGCTATGCGTTATGTACGCGTTGTGGCGCGATTGCTCCGGCCAATGCTCTGATCCCCCCGTGCAACTGCGGTCGAGAGCACATGCTGATGATAATTGATGCAGGGCAACAGGGAAAGGTCCATCATTGCTTGTCATGCGGCAAGAGAAATCCACGGACGATGGTGTACCCATTCCAGGTCGGGACCGATGCTGCAGCTAGCGTTCTGGCTACTGCGCTTTACCAGCACATTAGAGATGCGCCAGCCCGTCCTGAGACAGATGATTCAGAGGTAGACGAATGGTCTCTCACGGCAGAGGTGGATCCCGGCGTACCCAAAGGCGGAAAACTCCTGGCTTTCTCGGATAGCCGGCAGGATGCGGCCTTCTTTGGTCCATACCTCAGTACCACGTACAACCACATAATCCATCGAGCCCTGATGGTAAGGGTCATTGACGAGCATAGGGACCTGGCAGTTCGTAATCGTTGGCGCCTTGCAGATTTAGTCACCGGCGTTCTCCAGCTCGCCGAGGAACGGGGTATGTTCGAGGCGGAACTCAGCAGGCAACAGCGGGAGAACGAGGTCTGGAGATGGTTGCTGCAGGAGTTTCTGTCAATCGACCGGCCAGTGTCAATTGAAGGCCTGGGATTTGCAGGTTTTGCTCCCGTGAAGCCAAGGAACTGGGCACCGCCAGATCCTCTCATTCGACCACCGTGGAACCTGCGCCCCCAGGAAGTGTGGATCCTGATGCGGGTGCTACTGGATACTCTGAGAACGAAAGGCGCCGTGCAGTTGCCGAACCGCATTGATGTCAGGGACGAAGGCTTCCGTCCGAGAAACCGTGCCTACTACTTCCGGCAGAATCAGACTTCCGCCAAACGCCAGGTGCTCTCCTGGTGCCCGTCACCTAAATTCATGAATGCCAGATTGGATTACCTTACTCGCGTTGCACAGGCTCTTGGTGCATCGATTGAAGAGGATGAAGCCAGAAGGGCACTGGCAGGCATCTGGCGTTCCCTGGGGCTGGACAAGCCCAGTAACCCGTGGCGTGACAGCTTCGAGGCGGTTCCTTTGGACCAGGAAGGAGTCGTCTATCAGATGAAGGCCAGCATGTGGGAACTTGATCTGGACGACGCAGGCTCCAGTGCCTGGTTCTATTGCGACAAATGCGGCAACCTCACCAGGAACAACGTGAGGGGCGTCTGCCCTACCTACAGGTGCACGGGAAGCCTTCACCCTGTACAACCGGCTGAGCGGCTCGCGGATAATCATTACCGCAGATTGTACTCAGCCATCCTCGTTATTCCCATGCGCGCGGAGGAGCACACTGCTCAGCTGAGACCGAACGCTGCGACCCAACTGCAGACCGAGTTCAGCAGCGGCACGGTCAACGTCCTCAGCTGCTCCACCACGTTCGAACTGGGCGTAGACCTTGGCTCCCTCGAAGCGGTCTTCTTGAGAAACGTGCCTCCGACGCCAGCCAACTACACCCAGCGAGCCGGCCGTGCCGGCCGCCGTACTGGCTCGGCTGCGCTTGTTCTCACATTTGCCCAGCGAAGATCGCATGACCTCGACTATTTCAGGCAACCCCAGAGGATGATTTCTGGCATAATCAAGCCCCCGCATTTCCGACTCGAAAACGAGAAGATAATCAGCCGCCACCTCTATGCCGCTGCGCTATCGGATTTCTGGCGGAGACAACCGTCCGTGTATGGCCGCGGGGCTGTCAAGAGCTTCTTCTTGGACGCCGATGGGCCGGGCCTGCTCGCGCAGCATCTCGAGACAAGGCCAACCCCGCTGCGGATGTCACTGGAGAGAATCGTCGAAGATGGTGCGATGAGGGCCCGGCTAGGAATCGCTGATTGGTCCTGGACTCGCGGATTGGTTGGTGAGGCCCAAGCGGTGTTGACTCGCGCCAGCAACGAGCTTGACCACGACCTTGCTGAGCTCAGGACTGCACTCGAGGAGAGGCACAAGAGGCAACAATCTACTGACCATATCCTCAAAGCTATACACACTATCGAAACCCGGGACCTGATTGGCTACCTGTCGAGCCGGAGTGTCTTACCGAAGTACGGGTTTCCAGTGGATGTCGTTGAGATGAAGTTGCCCGGGAATATCGCCGCGGCTCAGCGTCTTAACCTTGAGCGCGATCTAAGGATAGCCCTGTCCGAGTACGCACCGGGTGGCCAAGTTGTGGCGGGGGGTTGGGTCTGGACCAGCAGGTACCTGAAGCGCGTCCCTCGTAAGGACTGGCCATCATACCGGTTCGCGATCTGTTCACACTGCGGACGCTACCATAGCGTTCTCTCGGACACTGACGAGGAGATCAGCACATGCCCTTCATGTGGGTATGCGTTCGAGGGGCGGATGGTCGCTCGTTTTGTGATACCCGAATTCGGGTTTATCGCCAATCCGGAGGACGTTGGGAAACCTGGCGAGCAGCCGCCTGCTCGAACCCACACGACCAGAGTGTACTTCTCCGGCAAGTACACTTCACCATCCCAGTCTGAAGCAAGGCTTCCGGGAATCGAGGTGGACGTGAGCGTTGCTTCTCATGGCAGGCTTGCCGTGGTGAATAGCGGAGGTGGCCATGGATTCAAGGTCTGCAGATCATGTGGGTTCGCCTTGCTGTCGGGAGAGCGCACACCTGCCACTCACAAGAACTGGTTCGGCGACCCATGCCACGGAAGGCTCGAGATGGGCATCAACCTGGGGCATGAGTTTGAGACGGATGTTGCATCGATCCGGTTCAAGGGTCATCGAGACGAAAACCCGGCGTTCTGGTACTCGACAATGTACGCGTTGCTGGAGGGAATATCCGAATCGCTGGACATAGAGCGTGCAGATATCGATGGTTGCCTGTTCCCTATCATGGGAGACCCGGCACAACCTGCGATCGTGGTCTACGATGATGTGCC
>JAUYEF010000309.1 GCA_030691635.1 Bacillota bacterium | reverse complement strand
TTTGCCCTAAATCAAGGGCGTGCCCCCTGCCCAGGGGATCACAGACGCCCCGCTGGCGGAGAAAACGTCATGAGCACGTCAAGTCTGGCTGCCTCGACCCGGAACTTTTTCCTGACGTTGGCACTTCTGGCGGGAGCGTGCGAGTCCAGCGCCAACCTCATCGGGCCAGAAAACCAACTGGAAGTCAACAACACCACGGACACGTTTCAGTGGCAGGTATCGGCGCTGTCGGGGGTCACGCAGACCCTCACGTATACGTGGGTGAACAACGGTACGATCGCCAACGTGAACCAGTCATCGAGTCCAAGCAGCGGCTCGGCCGACCTGCGGATCCTGGATGCCGGAGGCGCCCAGGTCTACTCGCGAGGCCTCGAAGGCAACGGAACCTTCCAAACCGGTGCCGGAACCGCAGGTAGGTGGACCGTCACGGTTACACTCATCAAGGTGAACGGGACCCTGAACTTCCGACTGCAAAAGCCATGATGGCTGCGTGGGCCATCTTGCCCCGGCCCCGTAGCGCTCAACGCCGAGGGGCCGTATAGAGCCACATGCGCGTATCCGCTGTCGCGCGCAGCGGCGTAGCCCTTGGTGGCTACGATACCGATTCACGCAGAGCATAGAGATCCGTCGACAGGTATTTCAGGCCCGAATCGCAGAGCAGGGTGACCACCGTTCGCCCGTTTCCGAGGCGCTGCGCCACGCGAAGCGCGGCGACGACGTTGGCCCCCGAGGACGTGCCGCCGAAGAGGCCCTCCTCCTTCGCCAACGTCCGGCACATCTGCTTGGCCTCCAACGTGGACACGGCGTCGATCTCGTCGGCGACCTCCGGGCTCCACAGGGGTGGCACGAACCCGGGACCGACCCCTTCGATCTTGTGGGCGCCCGGCCTTCCCCCGGAAAGGACCGGCGATTCGGCCGGCTCCACAGCCACGATCTTCACGCCCGGGTTGCGGGCGCGCAGCGCCCGGGCCACTCCGGTGATGCAGTGCGACGTCCCGACAGCCTGGACGAAAGCACTCACTTTCCCACCGGATTGATCCCAGATCTCCTCGCCGAGCGGGGCGTAGCCCGAGATCGCGTCGACGTTGTGGAACTGATCCGCGTAGAAGGCGCCGGGGGATGCGCTGAGAGCGGCGGCCCGCGCCATCATGGCTCCGATAAGCTCTTTGTTGATCCGGCCCTGATCACTCGGGATCTCGATCACCTCCGCGCCCAGGGCACGCATGTGGTCCCGCTTCTCGAGGCTGAACGCGTCCGAAGTCACCAACGTGATCGCGAATCCCCGGACTGCGCACACGAGCGCGAGGGAGGTCCCCGTGCTCCCCCCTGTGTACTCCACCAGCCTTCCGCCCGGGAGAAGGCGCCCGGACGCCGCAGCCCGGTCCACGACCGCGAGGGCCATCCGGTCCTTCATGCTGCCGGTCGGGTTGCCGCTCTCGACCTTCACAAGAACGCGCGCGTGCCCGGGAGGGACGATCCGCTTCAATTCGACGAGCGGCGTGGCACCGATCGACCCGATCACGTCCGCGGTATTGCTGGGGTAAGTCACACCGATTCCTCGTGGCGGATTTCCAACGACTCGGAGGTTGTGCCGCACGCGCATGATGCCGGCCCCAGGCCGCGACCTGCAAGGTGAATGACGTCGCGTCAGGGTCGCAAGATCAACCGGCGTCGCCTCGCTTGTCCTTCTCCTGGGCGCGCCACCAGCGCCGAATACGCGTGCGAGCCCACAGGTAGTGGGCCGCAGTACTGGCTCGCAAATAGTCGCTCAGCGTCCACGAGGGTCCCGTCCAGGAAAACCTCCCCAAGTTGACCAGGTCGGCGTCGGGGAGCGTCTCAATCAGCTCTACGATCCGCTCATGGTGCGACCGGTAGTCCTCCAGCACCGCCTGAACCGACCGCCGATGATGCTTTCGATAGATCATCTCGTTCAGGCGAGGCAGCTCTCGCAAGGTGAATCCCGGCGCCGGCATGGCCGGCTTTTCCCCCCGCAGGCCCGCGGCATACCACTCGAGGTTCATCCGCTGCCACTCGACCAGATGGGCCAGGACGTCCTTCACGGACCAGCCACCACGGGTAACCCCCGCAACGTTCATGCGGCGAGCCGGCACCAGCGCGAGCGTGTCGTCCAAGGCGCGCCGCTCCCGGAGGATTTCGCTCAGCAGCTCTTTCTTGCGGAGTCGTCTTCCCATGAGCACTCCTGCTTTCGTTCACGCGGCCGACCCCGGTGCCTTCGGGGTGGTGCCGCACGCGCATGATGCCGACTCCGGGCCGCGACCTGCAAGGTGCGTGGCCCACGGACGGGTCTTGCCTCTGCCGTATCTCCGAGTACTTCTATGACAGGAGCCGGGACCTGATGCAGGCGGGTGGGCCCCATGGCCGACACGGAGCGACGTCATGAAAGAGACGGTCAACATCCGCACCGACATCTCCCCGGCTGCGCTGGCCCAGGCCATCAAGGACAACCTCTTCTACATGCAGGGGCGAGTGCCGCGCACGGCTACGCGCAACGACTGGTACATGGCCCTGGCGTACACGATCCGGGAGCGGGTCCTCCACCGGTGGATGAGCACCATCGAGACCGTGATGACCACGCAGTCGAAGTCGGTCAGCTACCTCTCGGCCGAGTTCCTCATCGGTCCCCAGCTCGGGAGCCATCTGGTGAGCCTCGGGATCACGGACCAGGTGAGGGAGGCCGTGGCGGGGCTCGGACAGGATATCGACGCCCTCCTCGATCAGGAGGAGGAGCCGGGGTTGGGAAACGGCGGGCTCGGGCGGCTGGCGGCGTGCTTCATGGATTCGCTGGCGACCCTGGAGGTGCTGGGGACGGGGTACGGCATCCGGTACGAGTTCGGGATCTTCGACCAGGGGATCCGGGACGGCTGGCAGGTGGAGGAGACGGACAAGTGGCTCCGCTTCGGCAGCCCGTGGGAGATCCCTCGGCCGGAGATCGGCTACTCGATCGGCTTCGAGGGGCACACCGAGCACTGGACGGATCCCGACGGCCGCCTGCGCGCACGGTGGATTTCCAACCGCGCCGTGCGCGGCATCGCCTCCGACCTCGCCGTTCCGGGCTACAAGGTCAACACCGTGAACCTGCTCCGCCTCTGGAAGGCCGAGGCGGCGGAGTCCTTCGATTTCCAGGCGTTCAACGTGGGGGACTATTACGGCGCCGTAGAGGACAAGGTGTCGTCGGAGAACATCTCAAAGGTCCTCTATCCGAACGACGCAAGCATGGCGGGGAAACGCCTCCGCCTGGAGCAACAGTATCTCTTCGTCTCCTGTTCGTTGCAGGACATGATCCGTGTGTACCTGCGGCGGGGGAATCGGCTCGAAGACTTCCATCACGTGTACGCCGTTCAGCTGAACGACACCCATCCCTCCATCGCCGTGGCCGAGCTGATGCGCCTGCTGATGGACGAGCACGGGTTGGAGTGGGTGCCCGCGTGGGAGGTGACGCAGAAGACCTTCGGATACACCAACCACACGCTCCTCCCGGAGGCGCTCGAAAAGTGGCCGCTGCCCCTCTTCGGCGGCCTGCTCCCGCGCCACCTTGAGATCATCTTCGAGATCAACCGGAGATTCCTGGACGAAGTGCGAGCACGGTTCCCCGGCGACGAGGACCGGGTGCGGCGCATGTCCATCATCGACGAAGCGGGGGAGCGGTACGTGCGGATGGCGCACCTGGCCAGCATCGGAAGCCACGCCATCAACGGTGTCGCAGCCCTTCACACCGAGCTGCTGAAACGCGACGTCCTGCGGGACTTCCACGAGCTCTATCCGGAGAAGTTCCTGAACGTCACCAACGGCGTCACCCCGCGCCGCTGGGTCGTCTACAGCAATCCGAAGCTGGCCGGGCTCATCACTCAGAGCATCGGAGACCGTTGGATCAGCGACATGGAGCACGAGCTGCCGAAGCTCGAGCGCTTCGCTGAGGACGGTCGCTTCCGGGAGGTGTGGAGGGCCATCACACGCGAGAACAAGCTCAAGCTGGCCGCCATCATCGGGGACCAGACCGGAGTCATCGTGGATCCGGATTCGATGTTCGATGTGCACGTGAAGCGCATCCACGAATACAAGCGCCAGCACCTGAACGTCCTGCATGTCGTCACCCTGTACAACAGGATCAAGCAGGATCCTCAGGCCGCGGTGGTTCCCCGCACGGTCATCTTCGCCGGCAAGTCCGCCCCTGGCTACTTCATGGCCAAGCTCATCATCAAGCTCATCAACTCGGTGGCGGAGGTCGTGAACGACGATCCCGACGTCGCCGGCCGGCTGAAGGTCGTGTTCCTTCCCGACTTCAACGTGAAGCGGGCGCACGCCATCTACCCTGCCGCCGATCTCTCCGAGCAGATCTCGACCGCCGGAAAGGAGGCGTCGGGAACCGGGAACATGAAGTTCTCGATGAACGGGGCCCTGACCATCGGAACGCTGGACGGCGCGAACGTCGAGATCCGGGAAGCGGTGGGGGCCGAGAACTTCTTCCTGTTCGGCCTCACGGCCGACGCCGTGCAGTCGGTGAAAGCCGAAGGATACCGCCCGGCAGCGTATCTGGATTCCGACATCGAGCTCCGCGCCGTCATGGAGCTTATCGGCGCGGGAGCGTTTTCCCCCTCGGATCCCGGACTGTTCCGGCCGCTCGTCGATGCGCTCGTGTACCATGATCCCTTCATGCTCATGGCGGACTACCGTTCGTACATCGAGTGCCAGGAACGGGTCAGCGCCGCCTACCGGGACCAGGAGGGATGGACGGGAATGTCCATCCTGAACGTGGCGAGGATCGGGAGGTTTTCGTCGGACCGCTCGATCCGGGAGTACTGCGAGAAGATCTGGAACGTAAGGCCGGTGCCGATCGAGATTGGGTGAGGATAGAGGATGCGGGTCCGGAACCCGCGGGCGGCGTCTGCGGGCATGGCCGGGGGCATCGTGAAGGGCAAGATTCCTCTCCCGGCAGCACCGCGAACTGTCAACGATGTCCCCGGACCAATCCGTCAGTCATGTCTCCGAACGTTCGGCTTGGCCTGGAGGCCACGGAATCGCGAATTCATGGCAGACACGCTGCCAAGTCGCTGCACCAAGCACTCCGTCCGCAAGCGCCTGGCGCTCTGCGTGGCTGCGATGAGGGAGGCTGTCATTCAGCAGGACCGGTTCCACGTCCGCCGCACAGGCCTCAACCCAGCTCGCGGGCACTGCCATTGGGTCGGTCGGGTCACCTTCGACAAGCAGCAGGCCCAGAACAGGTCTGCCCATCGCTACTTCGGTAGCCGCATCCATGTGTCTAATGAGCTGGCTCCGCTTCTCCATCCACTTCGTGGTCGTCGTCGTGGAGTGCTCCGTACGCTTCCCCTCAACCACGAAGACCAGCTCCCCGGTTTCGAGAAAGGCATCGGGAGCTGAGTGGCCCTCGAGAACGAACCACTTGCGGCCCCGGTCGCCCTTCCGCAGATGGAGGAGGGCCGCGTCGACTACCTCAGGATCACGGTTGGCCAGTGCATCTCGCTTCGCCCGCGTGTCTCCCCTGTCGCCGGATCGGGCGACCGCGTCCCGAGCGACGTTTCGCACCAGCCACTCAAGAAGGCTTAGCGGCGCCGCGAGTCGCCGCTCGTCCCTGCCCCACCAGCATGGATGATCGAGGCCCAGAACGCCGCACGGGGTCGGTACCCGGCCGTCTTGAGCCCAGGATCCCAGTTCTAGGAGGCGGCGCAACCAAGTCTGTCCCGTGCGGTCAGACCGCATGAGAGCGCAGAAGACAGGCACCACACGGGTTCGGGATGAGTCGAGCTTGCCCATGAGCCTAACAGATGCGCTGTAACGTCGGCCCCCAGCCGCGGGCTGAGCCCCGCGGCTGCAGCGCCTGGTTAAGCGGCAGTGGGAGGGAGCGCACGTTGGTCGGTCCTCGGTCGCGCGCCGTTGCAGTACCGGTGCGTGAGCCTTGCGTTCTCCGGGATCGTCCTTCCGCCCACCCAGTATTGCTCGATGTGATCGACCGCTGCGTC
>JAUYEF010000333.1 GCA_030691635.1 Bacillota bacterium | reverse complement strand
GAACTGCTATGCCTGGATACGCCCCACCGAGGCGGCTCTGAAGGCTCTTTCTGCCCTCGACGACGAGGCCTTGCACGATGCGGAGAAACGCATCTCTGACGCCCAGCCTCCGGCGGTGCCGGCACCGGTGATGGCGGTGCTTGATGTGAGGGACGGGCGCCTCTGTGTCATAGATGAGCGGGGCATAGAGAAAACCGTCGCTCAACTGGACAGCGACAGGGATGCGGCCGTTCAGGATACTGATAACCAGGCCCTGCCGCGGTAGGGCTCTTGAACGCGACCGCCCATACGGCTTTCAGGACACCGGGCAGACCGCTGCGCCTATGGTGCCCGGGCCTGTGTGCACCCCCAAAACGGGGCCGACCTCGAACAACACGGGCGGCTCGGCCAGGCAGAGTGAGCTTCCAAGCATCTCCCGCAGCGCGATGGCTCCCTCGTAGCCGCGCCCGTGGCCCACGGCCACCTGTACCTTCTCTGTGCCGAACGTGTCGGCCATCAGGCTGCTCATCGTGGCAAGAGCCTGCTTGGTGCTGCGCGCGCGCGCGGCCGTAACGTACTCTCCGTCGTCGACCCGGATCACCGGCTTAATGTTCAAGAGCTGGCCCAGCAGCGAGGAGACCTTGCCGATCCTGCCTCCTTTGTGAAGGTAGTGTAGGGTGTCGAGCGTGAACATGAGTTCCGTTCTCTCTCGCATTTTCGCAAGCCTCGCGAGGATATCCTTGATGCGGCCTCCATCCAGAGCCATCCGAGCCGCGGCGATCGCCTGCATCGCCAGCGCGTAGCTGAGGAACCCCGAATCCACCACGTGCACTTTCGAGCTCTTCATCTGCTCCACTGACGATAGCGCCGTCATCACGGTGCTGGAGAGCTTCTTGGATATGTGCACGGAGATAACCTCACGGCCCTGGCCGAGCAGGCGGCTGTATACCTCGGTGAACTGGCCGATGGATGGCTGAGATGTCTTGGGCAATTCCGAGCCTTCCGCTAGCATCGGGTAGAATTTGTCCGGAGTTATGTCGATTCCGTCGAGATACGTCTTGTCCTGGTAGATCACCGACAAGGGAATGATCTCGATGCCGTGTTTCGCTGCCTCTGAACGTGGGAGATCTGAAGTGCTGTCCGTCACGATAGCGATCTGCCCCAATTTCGCCAACCCCCTTAAGCAGTGAATGCGCTGCTCTGTATGATAATTCATTCTACACTAGGCCATGGTCCTGGGAAAGCGGGAGGTTCTGCAGGAACCTGCGTCGGTTTGGCGTAAAGGTATAACCCATTGTCCCTGCATTCCGACGCAGCAGAAACCAGAAGCCGGTGATAATCCTGGATCGAACCAACATCGCGGCAGAAGACCAGTCTGGCGACATGAGCCGGCCGGATAATGCGCCTGAGAGCGACAAGCCCCAGGCTCATAATGAAGAGACGCGCAAGGCCATATTCCGAGACACCCTCACGGCCACAGTCACTTT
Organism: Bacillota bacterium; assembly: GCA_030691635.1. Taxonomy (GTDB): domain Bacteria; phylum Bacillota; class Sulfobacillia; order JAUYEF01; family JAUYEF01; genus JAUYEF01. The sequence continues at coordinate 2,672 of JAUYEF010000333.1, read as the reverse complement.
CGATTTCGCCATGAGACTGCAGCAAGGCATATTCAACAACTTCGCAGTCGAAGTGCTCCGGATACAGCCTGCCCAACTGGGCTTTGTTCGCGGCATCAACGAGATTCCCGGACTCCTCACGGCTCCGCTGGCGGTGCTGGCGGGTTACTTCAGGGAGAACATATGGGCCGGCATCTGCATACTAATGGGGGCCCTGGGGCTCGTCTTCTACGCGTCAACCACCACGTTCCCAATGCTCATCCTGGCGACCATAACGTTTTCGATTGGTTTTCACCTGTTTTACCCGGTGCAATCCTCGATAATCATGAAATCCCAGCTCCCTGAAGAGCGAGCGACGAAACTCGGCCAGCTGCACAGCGGGTCCGCCGCTGCTTCTCTGGTCTCGTATTTCATCGTCATAGTGATTACGCGTTACGTCAGCAAGGTCAACTACAGCCTGCTTCACGGCGGTGCGGCAGCGATCGCGGCGGTGGGCGGGCTGATGGTGATGATGCGCAAGGGCACGAGCACCACCGTCGCAAAGCGTAAGATGGAATTCAACAAGAAGTACATGAGCTACTACACCTTGACGATGTTGAGCGGCGCCAGAAGGCACATCACCATGACATTCGCGGGCTTTCTGCTCGTGCAGACGTACAAGACTCCTGTCTCGACGATGGTGCTGCTTGCTGCGATCTCGAGTTTGATCGCCATATTCACTCGCCCGGCCATCGGACGCCTTATCGACCGGTGGGGCGAGCAGCGGAGCCTCATGGTCAATTACCTGATTGTCATCCCGATTTTCCTGTGCTACGCCTTCGTCAAGTGGCCGCTGTTCCTGTTCTTAGCCCACATCGTAGACAACGCAACGAATGGGTTCGACGTCGCCATTCAGACACACATGGGGAAAATCGCACCGCCCGATGCGTTGGCCAACGCGTACGCGATGGGAAGCACGATGACTCACATCACAGGTGTGAGTGTCCCCATGCTCGGCGGCTTCCTCTGGGACGTCGCCGGCGCCCCGACGGTCTTCCTGATGGGCACTTGTTTCGCCGGCCTCTCTCTCTGGTACAGCCAGCAGCTGGACCGGGTTGAGAAAACCATCAAGACGACGGCTGCTGCTTCCTGAGGCACCAGGCATGCTCAAAGCCTGGGCCTCAGCAGGTCTGGACCGCCTGACGCCCCAGGCGCCCGCCACATCCTGTTCCTCCCTGCACCCGACCCGCTTGAGGGTACTGCCATAAAACACCCAGCCGTGTCGAATTATGTCCTTGGAACGGTTCAGAAAGGAGACGGCCGGAGTTGAGAATCAGACGATTGGGTTCGATCATGGTTATCGCCTCGGTCCTGCTCAGCCTAGTAGCGGGGACGGCGCTGGCCGGCGCCGGTCAGGGGCAGAAGCACAAATGGAGCGAACAGTTCCAGGACATGCAAGGATTCGAGTGGGGCTCGAGCCACGTAGCTAAGATGGCTGCCAAGGGAGTCTTCAAGGGCCAGGCTGAGCGCCTGTTTGCGCCCGGAGCCAAGATCAGCCATCAGGAGGCGGCGGTGGCGCTCGTCAGGTTCCTCGAGAAGGAGACAGAGTCCCAAGCCCTAACCCAAGCGGAAATCGACAACCTCCTCAAGGACATCCCAGACCGTTCCAAGATCGCGCCCTGGGCGGTCGCCGCAGTGGCGGAACTGGTGAAACTGGAGGTCCTCGATCCGAAAGCGCCCTTCGACCCGACAGGGCACGCAACCAGGCTGGAAATCGCGGTGTGGCTCGTCAAGGCGCTGGGCGAAGACGATGAGGCTCAGGCGTCCATGACGAAGGCTCTTGAGTTCCGGGACGCAAACCTGATACCGGCGAATATGGTCGGGTACGTATATGTCGCTGTGGACCTGCGCCTCATAGTCGGGTACGGAGACCGGACGTTCAGACCTCACCAGGGTGTCAAGCGTATCGAGGCCGCTGTGATGTTCGGCCGCGCTGAGAACCTGGTGGACTGGAAGTCCCGCAATGAGGTTCGTGGCACGATCAAGGCAATCAATACAACCGAGAAGTCCCTCACCGTCACAAAGACCGGTGGCCTGGATGCGACCTACATCCTCACGGAAGACGCAGCCATCTTCATAGGTGACGACGAGAAGACCTTCGCGGACCTGGTTGTTGGCATGACTGTGGTGATCAAGCTCAACGGGGAAGGCAAGGCCAGGTACGTTGAGGCGACGCCGGTCGCGCCGCCCACGACCACCACGGTGACCGGCACCATCTCGGCTCTCGTGATTCCGCCGGCGCCGGCCCTGCCTCAGGTTACCGTCAACAGCACGACCTACAATATCGCCGCGACCGCGACGGTTACCCTCAACGGCGCGGCCTCGACCGTCGGAGCGCTTCAGACCGGCGATTCCGTCACGCTCACCATAGTGTCGGGCACTGTCACTGTGATAGTCGCGACGCGGACTCCGTGATGCTGTAGGCCTCAGCGCAGCCACTGGCGCAGGACGGTGGCAGTGAAGCAACCGAAAACGCGCAGTACGAAAGCAGCGTAGCAACTGGACCCATAACGCGGGGCCGTCCCGAGGGCACGTAGGCGGGACGGCCCTTGGTTCTTGTTCGAGACCTCGGGCGTGCTGTGGTCAGACAGCCGGTGCCCTGAAGCAAGCATTCATTTTCGTGATAGCTCCCAGGAAGCTAGTTTCTCCGGCCA
>JAUYEF010000298.1 GCA_030691635.1 Bacillota bacterium | reverse complement strand
AAGAACCCGTACACCAACCCGATTCCGAAGGAACAGACACCAAACCTGACCGTGGTGAAAACGCACTAGACCTGCGGTTTGAGTAGCGCACGATTGAGGCGCATGATGAGGCGCCGGTGGACTCAACATACCGGCGCCTCAAGATTCGTCACCAGGCCTGCTCCTCCTGGCACATGCTTTCCGGCTACGCTTTGTCGCAAACGCATCTTTTTCGGCGAGTCTGTGCCGTTGGCACAGCGGACGGAGCGTCTGTGTCCTACGGCACAGCCATCAGTCGAACCTGTGCTGTAGGGAACAGCTTCCGCAAGAACCTGTTCCGTGGCGAACAGTGAGCCAGGCGTCTGTGTCCTACGGCACAGCCATCAGTCGAACCTGTGCTCTAGGGAACAGCTTCCGCAAGAACCTGTTCCGTGGGGAACAGTGAGCCAGACGTCTACCCGGGACTACTTCACCAGCGGCGGTATCCAGTCGGAGAACGGCCAACGTTTCTCCAGGTCGAGTACCTCCAGGTAGTCCTTGCCGAGAATCTCCTGGGCTTCTTTCTCAGTCTTACGCTTCGCGGGCCAGTCTTCGCGGTTTGCCATGCGTAGCAGCACTCTGGCTACGAATGTCGCGCTGCCCTCCAGCGCCCGCGACGATACCTTGTCCAGCGTATCCGCAGCGGAGTGCCCCCAGCCTCGGGTGCCAGTAGAGGTGTCGCTGAACTCGCGCACGCCTCCTGCGGGCACGCCCTTGAGCTGGAACGGGAAGTGATCGGAATACATGCTGATGTTGTTTGCGACCTGGATGGACTGCTTCATGTCCTTGCCGATGCTCTTGAAGTAATTGAAACACTCCGACCACCTGCCGGCCATGTTGATGCCGGGCTGCGCGAAACTCCTTCCGGCGCCGTCAAGGGTAAACATCATTTCGATCTTATCAAGTTCGTTTTCGTGCATCGCACAGTAGTTGAATGAGCCGCCGAGACCGATTACCTCCATGGGGAAGAGGATAAAGCGCAGCGTCTTGCCGATGCTGTCCTTGTGGCGAGCCAGGGCCCGCGCGGCCTCCATAACCACCATCGCGCCTGCTCCATCGTCTGCGGCGCCCGGGGCGATGTCGTGGCCGTCGTAGTGCGCGCCCGTGATGATCATTTCGTCCGGGTTCTTGCGGCCCTTGATGTCTGCGACGACGTTCCAGACTGGAGCGGGGCGGACCTTGTCCGTCGTGTCGATGCGCACCCGGACCGGGCCCTTGGACTGCATGCGCAGCATGGCCTCGCCGGCCTCCCGCGAGATGCCGACGGTCGGGACTTCCACGGGCTTCAGCCACCTGGCCGCGCCCGTCTCTTCCAACAGCCCTGCATCCCAGCGCATCCATATGAAACCTATCGCGCCGCCCGCGATGGCGCGACCGATCTTCTCGGCGCGGTGCACGCCTCTCGGGAACCAGTTTGGTGACTTGGCATTTGCCATCACGATCTTGCCCTTAATGGAATCACCGGCTGCCTCATATTCCCATGCAGTGCCGTGCCCAACGTAGACCAGCTCGCCTTCGGCGCTGGAGGCGACGTTGTACGGGAGGGAAATGCACTTGAACTCAGCCTTCTCCGGGGACACGGTGTGCACGGTAGCAGGGCCGCGCACCCAGGCGTTGTGCATGAACTCCTCTGCGTGGACGTTCTCGAGCCCGTACTCCTTGAACTTACCGAGCATGTACTCGACTGCCTGGCGGTCCTCAGGTGTACCACCGAAACGGCTCCCAAACTTGTCACAAAGCACTACGAGGTTCTTGTACCCCTCGTCGGACGTCGCCAGTTCCGCGATTATGTCGCGGTCAGCGGCGGCTATTCTCTCAGGCGTCAACAGAACCGACCTCCTCTCAACGTGTGGGCCAGGAATTATGTTTGACGCGCTGGGCGGGATTTCCTGTTTAAGGATGTGCCGTGGAAGGCTGGGTGCACGGCCGGGCCGGACCTGCACTCGCCCACCTCGCCACGCGACCCACCGCAGCACTGCCGTGAAGGATTACCCTCCCACCGTGTGTAAAAGCCTCAATGGTTTGACCAAATTGCGTCAGGTTGACCAAGGCACATTAGTCTGACCGAATTGCGTTAGTTGAGGCGAATTGCGTTGCGTTCGGCCGAGAATCCGTGCCGAGAATCGGGCCGAGAATCCGGGTCGACAACCCGGGCCGAGACTCCGAGACACCACTCCGGGAGGTGCAGGGATGAGAATCGCGATAGCAGGGTTTTCGGATGAGACGTGTACTTTCTGCAAAGATCCGACACCCATAGGGCGCTTCGAGCCGTACGCGCTCCGTGGCCAGGCGATCCTCGACGACAACAGGGGCATACCGACCTACATCAACGGTTACATGAAGGTGCTCGAGGCCGAAGGCGCCGAGATTGTGCCCATTGTTTATGCGTCCAAGGGCGGCGGCGGGTTCTCGAGCTGGCTGACTCCCGACTGCTTTGACAAGTATTCCTACGAGATCAGGGACGGGCTCAAGGCGGCCGGCAAGATTGACGGCGTGCTGCTTTCGCTGCACGGCGCGATGGCTGCGGAGAGCGCACCCAAGCCCGAGGCCGAGATAGTCCGGCGGGCCAGGCAGGCTGTGGGCGACGTGCCGATCATGGTCACGCTGGACCTGCACGCGAACGAAGACCACGAGCTCGCCGAGGCGGCCGATGCTGTGTTCATACTGAAGACTTACCCGCACGTGGACGCGGAAGAGATCGGCATGATCGCCGCCGAGTGTATGGTCAAGACGGTAAAGGGCCAGTTCAAGGCCACCATGGCGTGCCGCAAGCCGGGGATCATCTCGGCAAGCATTTACCAGGCCTCGGCTTCCCATCCGATGAAGGACGTGTTCGACCGCTGCCGGGAGTGGGAAAAGGAACCCGGCGTGTACTGCGTTTCGGTCGCGCCCGGCTACGCGTATGCAGACGTGGTCGATGTCGGTATGAGCGTCTTCGCCGTGACTGATGGCGACCAGCAACTGGCTGAGAAAGTCGCGCAGGACCTCTCGGACTTCGCCTGGAGCCTGAGGGAGTCTTTCGCCGCGCCGCTGCCCGGCACCGAGGAGTCGGTCAGGCTTGCCATGGAGCTGGTCACTGCGGGCAAAGGGCCAGTCCTGCTCGCCGACGGCGCAGACCGGATCGGCGACAGCACACACCTGCTCAAGGAACTCATCAAGAGCGGCGCCAGGAACTGGGCCGTCCCCTGCATCGCCGACCCAAGCGCGTGCGAGGAACTTGAGAAAAACCACAAAGCCGGCGATGTGGTCACTGTCACCGCCGGTGGCTGGTACGACCAGTTCTCGGGCACTCCGGCCGAGGTGACGGGCAAGGTAGTGTACATGGGCCGGCCGTCGTATGTGCTGATGGGGCCCATGGAAAAGGGCCGCAAGGTGCAGGACAAGTTCTGCTGCCACCTTGACTTGGGCGAGAACAGGCACGTGGTGATCACGCAGGAGGCGCGGTGGGTGCTCGACGGCTCTTCCTTCACCGCGGTGGGCATCGACTACAAGGACCTTGACATAATCGCCCTGAAGGACAGGGTCCACCACCGGGCTTTCTGGGACACCGTGACGAAGGTGAACATCCGTACCAGCGTGCCGGGCCAGGGGCCTGCCGACCTGAGGACTTTGCACTACGACAACTTACCTGATGACGTGTTCCCGATCGGGAAGAAGTGGGCAAGGGCCTGAGCAAAAGCTCCGCCGGGCAAGTAGGGAACGTACTACGGTAATCGAATTAACGTGTGGGAGGTGGATCAGCAAATGAGAATCGCGATAGCGGGTTTTTCTGACGAGACGTGCACATTCTGCAAGGATCCGACCGGAGTCGACCGTTACGAATCCTGGGCGCTCAGGGGCAAGGCGATCCTCGACGAGAACAGGGGCATTCCCACTTACATCAACGGCTACATGAAGGTTCTGGAGGCAGAGGGAGCGGAGATAGTCCCGATCACCTACGCGTCAAAGGGCCCCGGAGGCTTCTCCAGCTGGCTGACACCCGAGTGTTTTGACAAGTACTCCTACGAGATAAGGGACGGGCTGAAGGCAGCAGGCAAGCTCGACGGCGTGCTCCTCTCGCTCCACGGCGCCATGGCCGCGGCGAGCGCACCCAAGCCCGAGGCCGAGATAGTCCGGCGAGCACGACAGGCTGTTGGCCCTGACGTGCCGATCATGGTCACGCTTGACCTGCACGCTAACGAGGATCACGAACTGGCGGACGCGGCCGACGCGGTCTTTATCTTGAAAACATACCCGCACGTTGACTCTGAAGAGATAGGCGTGATCGCCGCGCGCTGCATCGTCAAGACGGTCAAGGGCAAGTTCAAGCCCACGATGGCTTGCGTGCGGCCAGGCATCGTTTCCGCGAGCATATACCAGGCATCCGGCTACCACCCGATGAAAGACGTCTACGACCGCTGCCGCGAATGGGAGAAGAAACCCCGTGTCTATTGCGTATCCGTGGCTCCGGGCTACGCCTATGCCGATGTTGTTGACATCGGGATGAGCGTCTTTGTGGTAACGGACAACAACCAGGAGCTTGCCGAAAAGATCGCCCAGGACGTCTCGGACCTTGCCTGGAGCCTCAGGGAATCGTTCGCCGCGCCGCTCCCCGGCGCTGAGGAAGCCACGCGCATGGCGATGGAACTTGTGTCGCAGGGCAAGGGGCCCGTGGTCATCGCGGACGGGGCGGACAGGATAGGCGACAGCACGCACACGCTCAAGGAACTCCTGCGCCAGGGCGCAAAGAACTGGGCCATCCCCTGCATCACCGACGCAAAGGCGGCCACCGACCTCGAGAAGAACCACAAGGTGGGCGACGAAGTGACGTTGACCATCGGCGGGTGGTACGACCAGTTTTCAGGCACGCCCGCAAAGATAAGCGGCACCATCGAGTACATGGGCAAGCCGACCTACCGGCTCGTCGGTCCGATGCGCAAGGGAGCCCGAGTCAACGAATCGTTCGTCGCCAGCATTGACCTGGGCTTGAACAGGCACGTCGTGGTGGCTCAGCGGATGCGCGGCGCCAATGACTCGGCGGGCCTCACGGCCGTCGGCATCGACTACACCAAGCTCGACATCATCATCCTGAAGGACCGCGTGCATCACCGGGCTTACTGGGACAGCGTGGCCAAGGTGGACATCCGGACGAGCGTCCCCGGCCAGGGCCCCGCGGACCTGACGACATTGCACTATGACAACATGCCGGCGGACACGTTCCCGGTCGGCAAGAAGTGGCGGAAGTAGGGCCCGTGCCTGCGGCCGGAATGGTCGCACGTGAGCTTAGTGACATACCTTAGTGACATACGGGTCCCAAGAACCACAATGCCCATGCAAGGGTGACCGTTATTCTGAGGGGCTGTCCCAAAAGCAGGGACGGCCCCTCAAGCTATCTGTCAGGATCGTTGAAGCCCGGGTGCAGGTGCCAGATGCCAGGTGCCAGGTGCCGTAAGTGAACGTCCGTCTCCACTTATAGGCTCCCCCAGTTTCGTGTTAGAGTTGGGCGGGGGCGCTGTGGAAGGAGGACTGCCGGGTGAAGATCCCGGATGCTATCCTGCGGCAATTGCTCGAGCAAAGCGAACTCAGCCCTACCGAGAAAATCGTCTGCCTAACGACGGCCAAATGCCTACCACGAAGCATGAATGAGCTTTCGACTAAGGCCAACGTGTCAAAGAGCACCGCCCTGGAAGCAGGCCGCAAGTTAGCGGCACGTAGATGGATGTCCTTTGCCAGGACGGGAAGAAAGGTACGTCCTGTGGCGCTAATTCCGCATGAACATCAGTCAAAGATGGTGGAGGACCTGGAGACGATATACAGGTTGGTAAGGAACAGAGGCGAGTTCCTGATGAAAAGATACCTGGACCTGCGGGTTTGGAGCGACGAGTATGTGGATAACGCCCGGCCGGAGTTCCTGGTCAACCCAGCCACGGATGAGCCCTTAGAATACGACCGGTACTACTTGAGCCGAGTGGCATTTGAGTTTAACGGAGCACAGCACCACAGCACGACCCAGGCGTTTCCCGATGATAAGGCCCTGAAGGAGATGAAGGCGAGAGACCTGATCAAGAAGGCGTTGAGTGACAAGGCAGGGGTGAAGCTGATCATAGTAACGGCTGAAGATCTCCCGCCTGACGCCTTCGACAAGTTGCTCCCGGATGACTTGCCTTTGAACCCTGTGGACAAGGATGGCCCGTATTTCAAGGCATTGGTCAGGATCTGCACCGCTTATGCCGCCAAAGCCGCAACGCCGGGTGGCGCCGTACAGGCCGCTAAAGCTGTGGGGAAGAAGTAGCACAAGGGGTGCCACGACCGGAAGGCCAGGCACACTCGAGATGACATGACTGGCTGGCAGTCCGCTCTGCAGGAAACCCGACTGCCGGGCAGTCCATTCCGCTGGCGACCGGTAGTCCGGATATACTCCTGAGGCCGACGTGACTGCCGGGCAGTCCGTTCTGCAGGAAACCCAACTGCCCGCCAGTCCATTCTGCTGGCGACCGGTAGTCCGGACATACTCCTGAGGCCGACATGACTGCCGGGCAGTCCATTCCGCTGGCGACCGGTAGTCCGGATATACTCCTGAGGCCGACGTGACTGCCGGGCAGTCCGTTC
>JAUYEF010000295.1 GCA_030691635.1 Bacillota bacterium | reverse complement strand
TCCTTGATCGCCTGGAAGAACGGCTGCTTGGTCCTGTCCGTCAGGTCTTGAGTCAGCTCTTCGAACTTGGCCCTCGTGATCTTGACCTCAAGGTGCTTCGGCCCGTTCTGGTCAGCGGTGATGAAGGGTAGACTGATTGTGGCCTCGTAGACGCTCGACAGCTCCGTCTTGGCTTTCTCCGACCCTTCGATCAGGCGCTGCAGCGCCTGCTTATCCTTGCGCAGGTCGATGCCCTGCTCGCGCCTGAACTGCTCGGCGACGTGGTTCACGATGCGCTCATCGTAATCGTCCCCGCCCAGGTGCGTGTCGCCGGCCGTCGACTTCACTTCGAACACTCCCTCGCCGACTTCCAGTACCGACACGTCGAATGTGCCTCCACCCAGGTCCCAAACGAGAATGGTCTCGTTCTTCTTCTTGTCCATGCCGTAGGCCAGCGATGCGGCGGTCGGCTCATTGATGATCCTCAGGACCTCCAGGCCGGCGATGCGGCCCGCGTCCTTGGTGGCCTGCCTCTGGGAGTCATTGAAGTAGGCCGGCACGGTGATGACGGCCTTGGTGATGGTCTCACCCAGGTACTTCTCTGCGTCTTCCTTAAGTTTCCGCAGGATCATGGCCGAGATCTCTTCGGGAGTGAAGTCCTTCCCGGTGTTCGGGATGTGGACCCGCGCCTCCCCGTTCGAGCCCGCTTTCACCTGGTAGGGCACTCGCGCCCTCTCCAGCTCAACCTCGCCATACCTGCGGCCCATGAACCTCTTGATCGAGTAAACTGTGTTGTCCGGGTTCAGCACGGACTGGCGCCGTGCCAGCTGCCCCACGAGGCGGTCTCCGTTCTTCGCGAAGCCCACAACCGACGGCGTCAGCCGCGACCCTTCAGTGTTGATGATCACTGTCGGCTTGCCGGCCTCCATGACCGCTACAACCGAGTTTGTTGTTCCAAGGTCGATACCCACAACCTTACTCATCTCTCGACACCTCCTAAGCCTATCGCCACTTTCTGGTGCTGCCCGCAGGATCGTTGTGCTGAGGTCTCCTTTCGGGTCCTGTTTCGGGTCCTGTTTCGGCTTCTGTCTCATCCTGATCCTGGCTGCCGGCGGGGCCGTCCGCCACTCGCCTACGCTCGATCTTCCCGAACGAAGCCTCCGTCATCTCAAGCCGCAGTATCGCCTTGACCCCTGGGATGTTGATCCTTTCTTCGTGGATCAGGTGACACACCCGTCTCAAGAAGAGCAGCTCCGTTTCGGAGTAAAGCCTGATGTTTTTCTCAGTACGCGCGGGCTCAAGTATTCCTTCCCGTTCGAGCATCCTGAGGAAGTGAGGGCTCACGCCGAGCAAGCGCGATGCGACGCTTATGACGTACACCGGCTCTTCCGGATTATGCAACCTCACCAGCATCAGCTCCCTCGCCTGATTCTGAAAACCATTGTAGATATTCTGCCCAAGTCTGTCAAGAAACTTAGCTGCGTTGGTACGAGATTATTGTGTGGGCGATTGCAGGGAGGTTGTTCGACAAGCAACTCGGAGTGTTGATGAAGGTAGCGGCTATGCCCACGGCGCAGGCCAACTGAGAAAGCTGCGCCCGCCGTCAGCAGCGCGCGGACGCCGCCTGGATGATCCTGTCCTCGAGGCTGAAATCGATGCTCTTGCGCTCGACCCCGGCCTGCACAAACCACTTGAACGCCTCTTTCAGCCCTTCGTCGAGCGACACCTGCTCCTTGTATCCGAGCAGGTAGACAGCTTTTGAGGTGTCGCGCAGCGTCTGGGACCTCCAGCGATAGGGGAATACCTTGTGGACGTCAGCATCAGTGATGCCCACCTCCTCGGGCCGGAAGTGGACGAGCGGCACTCGCGTCCCGCAGGCGGCGAATACCTTCTCCATGTAGTCATTCATGGGCACTGCGAATTCGCCTGAGAAGTTGAACGCCTGGCCGACGGCCTCTTTCCTCGTGGCGCACAACACCAGGAGCCGCGCCAGATCATCCACGTACCCGAAGCATGTGAGATATGACCCATCGCCCGGTATCACGACCGGCCGCCCTTTGACGACCCTGTCGAAGAACAGCGACTCGCGGTAAACGCTGTTATGGGGGCCGTATATGTAGCCGGGGCGTATCATGGCGACCGGGAAACCTGTCCTCGCATGCGCCTCGAGGAGCATCTCTTCGATGAGCTGCTTGTTATAGCCGTAGTCGCCCTGTGAGTTGTCGGTGATCTTTGCGAAGTCCTCTTTCCAGGGGAAAATGTCCACCGACTTATACACGCTGCCCGTGCTCACCTGGACAAACCGGCCGCAATGCCCATCGAAGATGTCGATGAGAGGCCTGGTGTCCCCGGGCACATATGCCATGATGTCGAAGACGGCATCGAATTCCTTACCAGACAATAGCCGGCGGAGCGACGCATGGTCTTTGCGGTCGCAGGTGATCCGTCTGACACCATCCGGAAGGCTCGCAGGAGTCTGGCCCCGGTTGACGATGGTGACGTCATGCCCTGCTCGCGCGAGTTCCCAGACCAGGTGGAGCCCCACGAACCGTGTCCCGCCCATCAAGAGCGCCTTCATCTGTTGTCACTCCAATCTGCGTTTTTGCTGCAATTCGAGACGGAGAGAGGACATTCCTCCGGCGTGCAGGCTAAACCGGGCCACGGTCTCCCTCGATAACTTACTAGAATCTACGCTTCGGAGGGTGCGCAATTGTACGATTCGGTCGTTACCGCCTGCAAGCCGTACCTGGGTGACGGGTCAGATGGGTTTCTGTCGAGGCAATGCGTCTTTCACTTGCGGGTGGCCCCCAAGAACCTGGGACGAGACGACATCATCGAGCTGGCACGGTGGGCAGAGATCTCAGGAGCGTTGATCATCGGCAGAGACAGGGCCAGGGAGATGCGGAAAGACATCGAGGGGCTGCTCAGGCGCAAATAGGGCTGTACGACAAGAGCCCCGGCGGGACAAAAGCCGGGGCTCTTTATTTGCTGAAATTTGCCAGGTCTCTGCCTGGCCATTGCCAGGTCTTTGCCTAGAAGAGACGCATCTGCCTCCCGCTCCTCGTCAGGCACTGCGCCAGCGAAGCGAATCCGGCCGCCGCCCTCTCGATCTGGTCCACCTCTATGTACTCGTCACGCGTGTGTGCCTGCTCCTCAAATCCAGCGCCAAAGCCTATTGTCGTAACGCCGAGCCTGGCCGAACCGCTGCCGTTCGTGCAGAACGAATAGGCCTTCTCGCGAGGCTCGATCCCGGCCGCCTTGAGCGCCTCTCTGGCGGTGGCGGCCACGAGTCCACCGGCTGGGGTCTTCCACGAAGACAGCACCTTCTCGCCAGAGATTATGCGTCCGGTGTATGTCTTGTACTCACCGCGGGCTATGGAGACTTGCGCAGACAGACCCGGGTCCTCAGCCATGAGGCAGGCCATGGCCTGCCTCATG
>JAUYEF010000212.1 GCA_030691635.1 Bacillota bacterium | reverse complement strand
GAAGGTTGACTTTGATGACCGCAAGGTCGTCGGTCGTGTCTTGCCCCACGATCCGCGCGTCCGCTGATCGTCCATCCGACAGTTTCACGCCAACTGAACTGGCATTCTGCACGACATGGTTGTTGGTGACGATATAGCCGTCCGCGGTGAGGATGACACCCGAACCGCTGGCTTCCTGAGTGACTGTCCTGCCGAAGACTGTCTTGCCCACGATTCTGGCACTCACGCTAACCACCGAAGGGCCGAGCTTCGACGCCACACCCACCGCGGGAGAAGTTGGGTCGGCCGCGCTCGATGTGTAGCTGGTGCTGTATGGAGCCCCTCCGCTCGGCGGTGCGCTGGGGTTGCGAGCGATGGTTGGAGGCAACAGGAACGCCACGAGAGAGCCTCCAACGATCGCCCCGATGAAGGCCGACAGCAGGCACAGGACCATCACAGTGTTCCGGTTGAGGCGCCTCCGGCGCGACTTCCTTGTTACCGCGATCTCTCTGCCAATCTGTTCACTTGGGACGGGCTCCTGGAAATCCATCTGGGACGCTCCTTCCATCGTTACTGCTGAGACATGCGCCGAACGGATCTTTCAGCATACTCAAGCCTTACTCGTACCTCAACGCCACGATGGGGTCGAGCCTTGCGGCTCTGGACGCCGGGTAGTGCCCGAAGAAAATCCCTATGGCGGCCGAGAACGCGAATGCGACGATGGTCGCCACCGGCGACACCAGAGCCTGCGTGTTGTTCAAGTTCGCAAGCGTCTGCGCCGTGCCGACCCCCGTGAGAACCCCTAACACGCCGCCTATCCCGGAAATCACGGTGGCCTCGACCATGAACTGCATTAGGATGGCCGACCTCTTGGCGCCGAGCGCCTTCCTGATACCGATCTCGCGTGTTCGCTCCGTGACGGAGACGAGCATGATGTTCATTATCCCGATACCGCCGACAAGCAGAGAGATGCTGGCTATGCCCGCAAGCATCGTGGTGAAGGTGTTGCTGACTTCAGACATGGTGCTCAGGAGCTCATCCTGGCTGAATACTCGGAACGGGCTCGTCCTTTGCTGGCTCGACAGCCGGCTCGTGCTCCTGAGCCTTTCCTCCAGGATCCGCGAGATATGGTCGGCAGAGGTGGTCGCCACATCGGCCGACTCGGCCTTGAACACGACGTTCGTGATGTACCTCGACCCAGCGAGCCGCTGAGCTACGGAGTACGGGATGAATATTACATCGTCGCTGTCCTGGCCCCCGGTCGAGCCCTTGGATGCGCAGACCCCGATCACGGTGAACGTCTGGCCCCTCAGGTTGACCGTCTCCCCCACGCCTCCCCGGCTGCCGAACAAGTCCTTAAACACGGTGGCCCCCACCACGGCGACTCTGCGCCTCTGGCTCACATCTTCATCGTCAAAGAACCTGCCGCTCTGGACGCTGTACTCGCGGATCTCCGGGTACTGGCTGCCCACACCTGTCAGCATAGTGTCGTACGTCGCATTTCGCGCCTTGGCCGTGACCTGCTGGTTCATCATCGGGCTCTGGTAAGCGAGACCGTCCACCCGGTTGAAGATGGAGTCAACGTCCTTATCGGTCAGTCGGGCCTGTCGCGGTGCGTTGACCGTGATGAGGTTCGTCCCAAGCGCGGTCATCCGTGCTTCGACGGCGGCCTGCGACCCCTGGCCGAGCGATATGAGCGCGATGACAGCCGCCACCCCGATGATGATGCCCAGCATCGTCAGGAACGACCTCAGTTTGTTGGACAAGAGCGCGCCTATGGCTACCCTGAAGCTTTCGGTGATACTCACGATCGTATCGCCTCCTCCTCAGCGGGGCCGCCACTGACGGGGGCGGCGACCGCGGCACCAGCATCTGACCGAGCGGCAACCGCGGCCTCGGAATCCGACCGCGTTGCGATGGTCCGGGAGGATACTTTTTCATCCGACACGACGACTCCATCCCGGAAACGGACGATGCGTTTCGCATGCTTCGCGATGTTCTCGTCATGCGTCACGACCGCCACCGTGATCCCTGCGTTGTTCAGGTCCTGGAAAGCCCCCATTATCTCCTCGCCGGACCTGGAGTCCAGGTTGCCTGTAGGCTCATCGGCAAGTATCAATACCGGGGAGCCCGCCATCGCCCGGGCAATGGCCACGCGCTGCTGTTCCCCGCCCGAGAGCTCTGTGGGACGGTGTCTTACCCGGTCCGCAAGGCCCACCCGGGCGAGGCATTCCATCGCCCGTTCCCTGCGGTCTGATGCCGGCATGCCCCGGTACACGAGCGGCAGTTCGACGTTCTGGAGCGCGCTCAATCTCGGAAGCAGGTTGAAGGTCTGGAATATGAAGCCTATGCGTTCATTGCGAATGGTCGACAGCTCGTTATCGGTCATGCGTGACGTGTCCTGTCCGGCCAGCTGGTACGAGCCCTCAGTGGGCCTGTCGAGACACCCGACTATGTTCATGAAGGTCGACTTGCCTGAGCCGGAAGGGCCCATTATGGCGACGTACTCACCGGAATCGATCTCCATGTCTATTCCCCTGAGCGCGTGAACCACGTTTTCCTTGCCCATCTTATATGCTTTGAAAAGGCGCTGGACCGATATCACAGGGCGTCACCTCGGCCCTGGGCCGAACTGCACGCCCGGCATCATCCTCTGTTGCTGCTGCTGGCGGTCAAGCGACGAGAGCACCACGGTGTCGCCTTCCTTCAAGCCGGTCAGGACCTCTGTCATCACATCGTTGCGCAAGCCGATGGTTACCTGGACCGTCTCCGTCGCCGTGCCTTTCGCGACAGTGACTGTCCTTCTCGTGCCACTGGTCCTTATCGCTTCTGACGGCACCAGCAATACCCCCTTCTTGGAATCCAGGAGGATCGTGGCGTTAGCGGTCATGCCGGGCATCAGGCCCTGCGGGTTCTTCAGCGTGAGAGTGACATCGTAGTTCGCGACGCCGTCCCTGACTGTGCCTTCGCCCGCGATCCTGGTGACTTCGGCCGTGTAGTTCTTGCCGGGAAGAGCGTCCATGACGATGGTCGCCTGCTGGCCCAGCTTGACCTTTACGATGTCGAGTTCGTCCACGGCGATCACGATCTGCATCGAGGACAGGTCCGAAATCACGAACAGCTGCCCGGCGGCAACCACTTCGTCGCCCACTCCGATCGAGCGGCTGAGAACAACCCCGTTGATCGGGGACTTTATCTCAAGGGACGCGACCTGTTCCGCCTTGCTGGTCACGGCGGCCTCGGCACGTTGCAGGCTCACTTCCTGCTGCTTGATATCCACTTCGGTGATGTTGGCGGCAAGCCCGCTGCGGATCCTGTCCAGGTTCTCCTGAGCGGCCTCGAGGTCACTCTCGGCCTTCTCCAGAGCGACCTGCAGATCACCGTTGGTCAGGGTGGCCAGGGTCTGCCCCTTGGCGATTGTCATGCCGTCTGTGACCAAGACTGCGTTGACGGTTCCTCTTACGTCCGTGCGCACGTCATACGTCGCGCGCGGTGAGGCTGTGGCCGAGCCGTAGACGTTTTCATCGGTGGACACCTTGATTCCCACGTTTGCGGCCAGGCCCGAACGGTAGACACCGGAAGGATTAGGTATCCTAATGTAGACCGGCACGGCGGTTGACTTGCCCGAGGCTGATCCCTGAGTCCCGATGCTGTTCACGACACCCGACGCGTCAGGGTACTCGCTCCCGAACACCACCCACGCCGTCTGACCGACCTTGACCCTGGGCAAGTCAGTCTGCGTGATGCTGGCTGTGACCAGTATCTCGGTATCGTCTACGATCTTGAATAGGCTCTGCCCAGCGGACGCTGACTCACCGGCGTTGACGCTAACAGTCGAGACCCGGCCGTTGGAGGGCGATGTCACGGTCAGGCTCTGGATATCCTTCTGCCGGGCGGCGACGGTTGTCTGAGCCTGGCGGTAGGCAATCTCCACCTGGGATATTTGGGCCTGAGACGGTGACCGGCTGGCTTCAAACTTCAGCCGCTGGCTTTCGAGGTCGAGCTTTGCCTGCTGGTACTGCTGGATGAGGTCTGAGTTCGAGAGGACGGCGACGACCTGCCCGGCCTTTACGGAGGCGCCTTCCTTGACAAGAAGCTGGCTGACCTTGCCGTCCACGGCCGACTTCACGACCCGGCGGTCGGTGGAAGCCAGATTACCTGTGCCTGAGACGGACACTTCAAGGTCACCAAGCTTGGCGACCGCCGTCGCGTATGTAGTCTTCTGGGTCGTGGATGCGCTCCGGGCCCTCCTGACCGCCCAGGTGCCCGCAGCGGCGACCGCAACAACAACACAAATCACTACGATCCAGCGTTTCATCGATTTCACGAGGCTACCCCCTCCTTGCCTGGCGCGGCCCACACAGCGCCCACACAGCATAACTGTCTGCTGAGTATCCTAACAGCTGTTTGTGATAGAACTGTGATAGACCTTCGAGATAATCGTTAAAACTGAGCGTGGCGGGCGCTGTCGTGCTCTGGGCTGTGGTTTACCGGTTTCTTAAAGACTCCATCACAATTCGAACACACTTGGCCGCTATAGTTAGGTTACGAGCAGTGTGCGGGCGTCAAGGAGGCGGGACGGTTGGCGGATAACCTGATTCTCGTGGTCGACGACGAACAAAACATTAGGGAAATCGTCCGCGCTTACCTTGAGCGAGAAGGGTTTGAGGTCGCGGAATCCGCCGACGGCGAGGACGCAGTCAAGCGCGCGAGAGACCTGAAGCCGGTCCTGATCGTCCTCGATCTCATGTTGCCGCGCCTCGACGGCTGGGAAGTCTGCCGGCAAGTGCGGCAGTTTTCGGCTGTGCCGATCGTGATGCTGACAGCGCGAGGCGAGACAATCGACAGAGTCGCCGGCCTCGAAATGGGCGCCGATGACTACATCTCTAAGCCCTTCAGCCCACGCGAAATGATAGCGCGGGTGAAGGCCGTGCTCAGACGCACGAGACCTGCCGGGCAACCCGCAGAGACTGTGAGCTGCGGCGCCATATCCATCAGCAAAGATAGCCACCGCGCCACGTGCGCGGGAACCGAGATCAACCTGACGCCCAAGGAGTTCGACGTCCTCTGGTTCATGATGCAGGCCAGAGGAAGAGTGTGCGCCAGGGAGTTACTGCTCGAACGGGTGTGGGGCTACGACTACTTCGGTGATGCCAGGACGGTGGACAGCCACATCAAGAGCCTGCGTGAGAAGCTCGGCCCCGAAGGCAGCAAGCACATCCGTACGGTGTGGGGCGTGGGGTACAGGTTTGAGGACCCAGAGAATGTGCTGTAGATTGGAAATCCGGCGTCATGGATTTGTTGTGCGCCCGCTTTGTTGTGCGCCCGGCTGGCTCAGCAAACCACTCTTGACTCAGGTTATCGTGGAAAGGACTCGATATGCCAAGGCGAAGCCTGCTAGCTAAGTTACTACTGTCCCATACGATGGTGGCCGTCATCACGTTGCTGGCCCTCAGCCTTCTGTCGTCGAAGCTTGTCTCCGACTACTATTTCTCGTGGACAGAAGCCCAGTTGACAAGCCGTGGCGAGGAGATCGCCACCTTCCTCAGCACCGGGGGACTGATGCCGGACCGTCGCTGGCTCGAGATGCTGGACAGGTTCGCAGACGCGAGGCTCATTGTCGTGGATGCGGAGGGTCAGATCCTCGCTGCCAGCTCGCCACGAGTCCCCATCGGCGCGCGTGTCGCGCCCGACGAGATGGTCATGCCGCCCCGGAGGAGCGCCAGCGCGCCCGATGAGGCGACGCGCAGGTTCGGCGAGCCCATGCTTTCCGTTACGGTGCCGATCGTGAAGGGCTCGACAACCATCGGTAACCTGGTCTTGAGTTCTCCGGTCCGAGGGGTGAACACCGCTATCAACGCGGTCAGGTACCTGATCCTCTACGCCGCGGCAGGCGCGATCGTGCTGTCCACCGCGCTGGCTTACACGGCCGCCAGGTCCATCGCGCGACCGGTGAACGAGATCAGTCGTGTGGCGCTGAAGATGGTCGAGGGCGATCTGCGGCAGCAGATCCCGGTCAAGTCCAGTGACGAAATCGGGCAGCTTGCGGCGAACTTCAACCGCATGGCTTCCGCGCTTGACCAGACCGTCAAGGCTCTTGGAAGCGAGAAGGCCAAGATCGAGAACGTGCTTGCCAACATGTCTGAAGGTGTCGTAGCCACAGACCTGGATGGCAATGCCATATTGATGAACAAGCGCGCCCGGGAAGTCCTGGGCACTGGAGACAATGCAGCACCGGACCTTTACCAGGGCGCCGGAGGTGAGGCGCTGCGGGCGCTGATCACAGAGGTGACAGGCACCGGTGTCGCCAGCGCGATGGAGTTCCAGGTGGGAGCCAGGTACATCGTCGCCCACGCCTCGCCCCTGGGAGGGCCGCAGCAGGGATTGGCGCAAGGATCGCAGCAAGAACCGGAGCCGCCGCTTGCTGGGATCGTCATCGTGCTGCAGGATGCGACGCGGCTCATGGAGGCCGAGGAACTGCGGACGCAGTTGCTGGCCAATGTGGCCCACGAGCTTCGCACTCCGCTGACCTCCATCAGCGCGTACGCCCAGGCTCTCCAGGACGATCTCGCGCGTGATGAGGTCATGCGCCAGAAGTTCATAAGCACCATACAGAAGGAGTCGGCCAGGCTGAACCGCCTGGTCACAGACCTGCTCGACCTGTCGATAATGCAGTCGGGCAAGGCTGAGTGGCCGGTCGGGCCCGTCAACGTGGCCGACCTCATAGCCCGAGTGGTCGAAAGTCACCGCACGTCCGGGCGAACCATCGTTGTGGACGCCGACGATGGGCTGCCTCCGGCTGCGAGCAACGAGGCGCGCCTCGAGCAGGTGCTGAATAACCTGCTCGACAACGCGGCCAAGTACTCGCCCAAGGAGGCGCCGCTTGTCGTGCGGGCCCGTGCGACCGGATCGTACCTGGTGGTTTCCGTGGTAGACCGCGGGCCCGGCATCCCTGAGGCCGACCTGCCCCACATCTGGGAGCGCTTCTATAGGGTCGACAAGTCTCGCTCTCGCTCGGAGGGCGGAGCGGGCCTCGGACTGGCCATCGTCAAAGAGGTGGTCGAGGCTTACGGTGGCACGGTCGGTGTGGACAGCCAGGAGGGCCAGGGTTCGGTCTTCTGGTTCACCCTGCCGCTGGCGGCAAGCGTGTAGGCAGGGCGTCCGCAGGCGCCATCGGGCGGTGTCCCACTTGGCAGTTGCGGGGCCGTCCCAACTAATGCTTTTGGGACAGCCCCCACGTCATCCCGGGTTCGGAGGCCGACAATCCCCCTCTACGGACGGCCTCGCCCGGGCTTGCAACTGAGGATCGCGGCTTCAGCCGCGATCCTCACTGCATGTTGTGCGAGGGTCGCCAGTCGAAGGCGTGGCCTGATGGGAAACGCAAGATGCCGGGCGATTTCTGGCGCCGAACGCAAATCGCCTGCGGCGTTTCACTGTAGACGTTCATGCCGCCCGCGGCGCCACGAGGGATGAAAATGCATTTTCGTAGTAGAACGCAGAATCGTTCGGGCGTTCTACGGTAGAACGCAAATCCGGTTTGGCGTTCGATTCATGTGGTTTTCCAACCTGTGCGTTTCACTGTAGAACGCGAAATCGTCCGGGCGTTCTACGGTAGAACGCAAATCCGGTTTGGCGTTCGATTCATGTGT
>JAUYEF010000202.1 GCA_030691635.1 Bacillota bacterium | reverse complement strand
GAGGCGAACATCGTCATGGTGAACTTGCCCGCCGGGGTCACAGTGTCAAAGGACTCGGTCATCGAACGCAAGGCTATCCCGAGGGCGTCAAGTTGCTCGTAGGCATTGAGGAGGTGAATTGTCTTGCGGGCCAGCCTGTCGACCCGGTAGACGAGCACTGTACCGAACTGGCCGTCCGCCGCGTCCTTGAGCAAGCGGCGACCCTCGGGCCGCCGTTCGAGGGGGACCGTGCCTGTGACCCCGTCGTCCCGGTAGGTATCCGCGACCTTGATGCCGTGAAGGTCGCAGTACCGCCGGGCGAATTCCAGCTGGTTCTCAATGGTCCCCGCCTCGCGTTGCTCCTCGCCCGAGACCCGGGCGTAGATGGCTACCTTCTGACGCTTGCCGGTCATCGCTGTTCGCCTCCCTACAGTGGATTAGTCCTGTGGACTGGCAGGTCCTTCAATGCCGCGAAATGCCGGTAGGCCCCGGGTCTGCCCGGGGCCTACCGGCTGTATCAGGTTGTGTTCAGCGCTCGACAGGGCTGATACGGGTGACCTTAAGCGGCCTGCCGTTGGGCAAGGTGATCTCGACCGACTCGCCCGGTTCTAGGCTGCCCTTGCCGGTCTGCTCCTTGACCAGGGTCCAGAACGCATCGGGGATCAAAACGCCTTCGCCCTGCCGTCCGGCTGCACCGCTTGAGCCTCGCGAGTACGCCCACATCGCCCAGCTGACCTCGCAGGTCTTCGCCTTCAGGTCCTCCTTCGTGCTGCCTGGCAGGGCACCCGGCTCCCACAGGTAGCTGCCCTTGCCCTTGCCTCCGCCCTTGCGGCGGGTCGATTGCCGGACTTGGGCCTGATATTCCGGCGGTATAGGCACGGTCAGGAGTCCGGCGGCCTTGACGGCCTGCCGGATTGGTTCGTCGAGCTTGAGCTCGACCTCCCGCAGGCGCTGCGTGGCGCCCTGCAGCTTGCCCTCCAGCTTCTCGACCTCGCCTTTGGCCTTGTCCCTCTCGCCCTCCAGAGCGGTGATATCGGTACCGTTGGAGTTGTTGGTTGCCTGCTCAAGCAGGTTTCGGAATGTTACGCTGGCCATCCCCTCTGCACCTCCATTTTCTGGCTATTCAGCCGGACGTTCGAGCCTAGCCAAGCTAGAGCCGATTGCGGATTCTGTCAAGACAGAAAACCGATGCATCGGGATTGGGGGGCGCACCAGGATGGCCCAGGATCGGCGTTTGCGGGGCGGGGTGGGGATTGATGGCATGGGCCGGTGATCATCGTTCATTGGCGCGACGTCGTGCGTGTCGGGGCCAAGATAACGGCAGCTAGCCGGCGTGCCGGCGCTGGTGGAGGGTGTCTTCGGCCAGCAGCCGGTGGAGCAGCTCGTCCTTCGCGGGTAGCCCCTCCAGGATGCGGGCATGATCGTGAGCGGCGACCGGCGGCGGCACATCAAGCCCTGCGTCCTGATAGGCGGACGGGAGAAGTTCGAGCAGGGCCTGCCGGGATTCGTCGGTCAACAACAGGAGCAGGCCGAGGGCGTCGAGTAGCTGCTCCGGGCTACCGAAGTCGTAGCGCATGAAGCCGACCATCGGCCGGTCGTCGGTCGCCGGGAAGCTGCCGCCGAAGCGCTGAATCCGCACTTCGGCCGGGTAGGGAGAGGATTGCAGGCGCTCGACGTCGGGCATCATCCCGCAGACCGGGCACGTCATGCGGACCCGGACGGCGTGGCGGGCGGGGGGCACCTGGGCGAGTGGCACCTCTACCGGGGCGGGCGTGGGCGTCTGATTACGCCTTCGGCGGGGCACGGTCATCACCCCACATCGGCAGGAAAGGATGCGACTTGAAGACGGCCTCATCGACCTCGCGGTCTTCACGACCTGGGTCGAGATACTGGCCATCCTGCCCGACGACGGTGGTCGAGAAGTACCGTAGCAGCATGTCACCTTCGCTGCGCTTCCAGCGCATGAAGTTGCGGACGATGGCCTCGGGGACGCTCGCCTGCAAAAGCCCTCTGGTCAGGCTGCGGCGGATGGCGTGCCAGCCGACTTCGGGCATGCGCGGTATGCCGGCGGCGCGTTCAAGGCGGTAGTAGGCTGCCGAGACGTCGCGTGGGGTGAGAGGGCCGCGCAAACATGCAAGATGCGGTTGGATGGCCTCGGGGACTATATGGACACGCTCACGACCCCGCTTGGCGGTCCTGACGCAAAGCAGGCCAGGGGCGACGTCAAGGTCGTCAGGGGTCATGCTGGCGAGTTCAACACGGCGTAGGCCGTAGACGACAGCCAGGGCGACCAGGGCTCCGTCTTCCGGACTGACCTGTCCTGCTTTCACCGCCTTGACCATCCGGGAAACGAGTTCGGGATGCAGGGCAGGAGCGTAGACGTCGCGCTCGGAAACGGTCGGCAACTCCCACGCCTTGAGCGGCCAGGGGACGCCGTTTGCCCGAAAAAGGCCGCGGACGGCGACCATGTCGTAGCGGCGAATCGTGTTTGGTGAGTAGCCTTGGGCCTCAAGGTGGCGAAAGTAGGCGAGCAGGCGGTCATGGTGGAGGTTACCCCCGGAGAAACGGGCAAAGCGCCGTGCTGCCTGTACGTAGGACCGGCGTGAGCCCGGGGACAGGGTTTCGGCGTAGGTTTCGAGCATCTGGTTCATCCATTATGCACCTCGGTCGAGGCTAGAGCCGGAACGGGGTTTTTGTCAAGTAAGAATCCGGGTGCGCGTTCACCCGGTTTCCTTGACCCACCCCGCAACCCTGTCCTCGCTTACCCCCAGTCGGGTTGCGATATCCGACGTGGGAACCCCGGCCTTGTGCATCTCCAAGGCTGGTTTCTTCCTTGTGTAGTAGAAACTGGCAGCCCGACATGAGGTGAAGCAGAACTCTGTGCCGCGTTTCTTAGGAGCAAACCACTTCTCGCAGTGGCGGCAAACAAGGGCCGCCTTCCTCCGGCAGACGAAGTCCAGGAACTGCACGTACATCGCGACCAGCAGGGCCGTTGCAGCCCCAGCCTCTCTCGACCCGGCACCAGGGTTCGTAGTCTTCCCGGTCACTCAGGATGGCCTCTTCGATGCGGGTGATTGCCGGTTGAACCGTCTGCAACCAGTGGCGCCTGAAGGGGAGAAATACGTCCCGACAACGTTCACAAGATAGCGTAGTCCAAGCCAGACCCATTCGCGGTTGGTACTAGCTAGCATCGGTGCTCTGTTCACGCCACGAGGAGAGAGACATCTATGAAAAACCAGATGATCAACAAGCTGCCCCGAGAGACCTGCTGTTCGTTCTAGGCCGCCCAAACCGTGACTCTCACCTAGGTCCCTTCAACGCCTGGTAAAGGTAACTTCTCTCGGCCTCGCATGTAGCGCATGTCCCCAACGAAAGACCATCAGGGTTCAGTGATCTCAGCCACTCGGCGAAGTTCTTGGCCTGCCTCTGAAGCGCCCTGTACTCCTCCGCAATCTCGTGGCAATCCCGTGAACCAATGACGCGTCTTCGCAGAGCATGATGCTCATCGGCTATGGCGTTTGCCTGTTCTGCCGTACCCCGTCCAACAGGAACACCGCCCCAGTCGACACAATAGAATGGTGAACCGCTCATCCCCGTGACTGCGTAGGATCGCATCTCCTTATCAGCATCAGATGGAGAGCCCAGGTGTGCCGCGAATGCCTCACGCAGAATGCTGACCGCAAACTCACGTGGCACGAAGATGCCGACAGTACGTTGCGCGTGTTCCTGTATCCTGGCTGCAAGATTGACGAGCCTGCTCAGGTACGACCACCACGCGTCGCTCCAGTCCTGAATGCTCATCCAGATAGCGTGGTCCTTTGTGTGCTGCCACAGCCAGCCGAACGCCGGTTCATTGTGATACCGGCCCGGAGGTAACAGCTCTGGATCAACGCAGCCCGGCGGCAAAGCCCTTCCCGGTGGCATCGCCCCCTCTAGCCACTGAACCAGCTCTTCAGAGGGACTCGGCACGAGAACAATGGCATCTGCCAGTCGCCGTGCCGCCTGCAAGATGGCTCCTATATGAGCCGGTACGTCGACTGAAACCTCATCCTCAACTGCTTGGGTCTCGCGTGCCTGTTCTCGCCAAGATGTGTAGGCTCGCGCCAGATTCTCGACAAACCTTTGAGTGAGCACGTCGTCAAATGCTATGTCCTGGTCCTTGGACACGTCACGCCACTTTTCATCTGTTAGGGGACCACGCACGCCATGTCGTTCGATGACTCTCAGTACTCGCCCATAGCGCTGTATTGTCCGCTTGCTACGCCCCAGTTTCACCGCGAGGTTCTCTACCCAGTACTCGGGAGCGCCAGGGCTAGCGTACGCTGAACAGATCTGCCGCACCTCCTGATCAGTCAGACTCTTGCCACGTCTTGCCAACTCGGCACACCTCCTTCGACATAAAACGCCACAAAAAGCGCAGCCCTGGCCGAAGTTCTGCCGCCCCCTACCCTGAAACCTACCACCGTGCAAACCACAACAGCAACAGCGGAATGCGGGGTGTGGCGCGGTGGCGAGGACTCCACGAGATATCATCGTCAAGCGTGAGTACTCGCGCGCCGACCATCCCAGCCCGACAGTGGTGCAGGCCCTTGTAGAGCTGCTCTTACATGGAACCACGGGTGGTGGTGGCAGTGGAGAACCCGATAACCGAGAGCCGAAAGCGGCTGGGACTGACGAAGCGGCAGTTCTGTCACGTGACCGGAGTACGGTTGGACGCACTTTACCTGATTGAAGCTGGTTTGGTTAATCGTCCGCAGAGGGTTCTGCTGAAGTCCCTAGCCTCGTTGGGTTTCGATGAAGCTAACACGGTACGGCTCTACGCAAGGGGTACGGCGCCGCGGTCCTAGAGCCGCCGGCACCGCACAAAGACCGGAATGACGCGCTCAGAGCACGGAGCGTAACCCGAAAGGAGCTGCCACGATGAGTCTTAAACCCATGACCTCCAACGCCCCGCCGGACAAGCCCGCCCGCCAGGAACTGGTCCCTGCAGAGATACCCATCGTCGACATAGACGTCGACCCTGAACTCTACCCTCGGCGTCGGCGGGACGACGAGGTCGTCGCTCAGCAGCGCGTGGCCGTCAACCGGCTGCCGCCCATCCACGTCGTCCCCTCCCCTTTAGGCAGGTACCTGCTCGTCGACGGCGGCCACAGGCTCGCCGCTCACCAGCTCGAAGGCAGGACCGTCATCCAGGCCGTGGTCCGGACCGACCTCCAGACACGGCGCGACATCCTGGTGGAGGCCATCCGGCTCAACGCCGCGCACGGGGCGCAGCTCTCCGGCAAGGATAAGGAGCGATTGGCGCGACGGTTGTTCGGCGAGTACGGCGTGGACGCGCTGGCCGACCTGCTCTCGGTCAGCCCGCGCACGGTGCGGGAGTGGACTCGCCAGGAGCGACAGCTAGCCGAGTTCGGCCGCGACCTCAAGGTGCTGGACCTGTACCTCCGCGGCCAGCCGCCGGCTGTGGTTGGGGAGGAGTTGTCCCTCCCGGGGTCGACAGTGGAGCAGATCGTGGCCCGCCATGCTCCCGAGACTGGCAGGATTTCCGAGATTGTGAGGATCGCCACCACTCAGCCGGGTACCGACCTGGAGGAGGCCAAACAGAGACTAGTACACGAAACCCTCGGCGAGCACTTCCTTGACCCCACCACGCCGCCGCCCGGCTTTCAGGAGTACTCGGTCTGGCACTTCGCGGGCTGCGACCCCAAGTACGGCTCCGACTATCCCGGCCGCATGGCGGGCCAAATCGTGGAAAACCTGCTCTGGAGCTATACGCCGCTGTTCGGGCATGTCTACGACCCCTTTGCCGGCGGCGCGACGACCTGGGATGTCTGCCGGGCCATGTTCCGGCGCTGCTGGTGTTCGGACATTGCCCCCTACGCTAAGGACAAGGTGTTCCAGCACGACATAACGACCAGCTATCCCCGCTTCCCCAGGGGCTACCGGATGGACCTGGTGATATTGGACCCGCCATACTGGAGCCAGCGCAAGGGCGAGTACGGCAGCGAGCCGACCAACTTCGCCAACATGCCGCTTGAGGCGTTCTACGGGGAGATGGAGAAGGTCATCAGCGGGGCGGTGGACGTGCTCGCCGATGGGGGCAGGCTGGCCTTGCTCATCAGCTCCAGCCTCGCCGACGGCAGGGAGTACGACCACGCCTTTGAGCTCTACCAGCGGGCGGGCCGTCATTTGCAGTTTGAGAGGCGCTTCGTCATCCCCTATTCGAAGTGGCAGTACGAGGCCCACGATGTGGCCCGTGCCCGGGAGACGGGAGTAAGGTTGGTGCTGCA
>JAUYEF010000190.1 GCA_030691635.1 Bacillota bacterium | reverse complement strand
CGTGGGACAGGGGGACCTACCTGGCCGATCCGGTCTGGTACCACCAGACATGCTACCGGGAGGAGCTCGCGCGCGGCCTGGACCATAAGGAGGAGCTCTTCTGCCCCGGCATCCTGCAGGCCCACCTCGGGGGTCACGATTCTCTGAGGCTGGTCGTCGTGACTGGCCTCGACCAGGACTTGAGGCATTGGGACATTACAGGCCTGCCGCTGCCTGACTGGCACCAGACGAAGGAATCTGGAGGCCTCGTCGAGACGCTTGTCCGGACCTCGCGGACATACATCGTCCGCCGGGGTGGCGGGAGCAGCATCATCGCAGGATATCACTGGTTTGCGGACTGGGGCAGGGACACAATGATCTCTCTGCCCGGCCTAGCGCTGGTGACCGGCCGTCATAAGGAAGCGCGGCGCGTGCTGGAAACCTGGGCGCAGACCTCAAGCGGGGGGCTCATCCCCAACCGGTTTGACGACAGCGACCAGACCCCAGAGTGGAACTCGGTGGATGCTCCGTTATGGTTCGGATACGCGCTCTGGAAGTACTGGACATACACCGAAGACGCCTCGTGCCTGCGAGATTTCCTCGGAGTGCTTGAGATGATCCTGGACAGCTATACCACGGGTACCCTCTTCGGCATCTCGATGGACGGGACAGGCCTGGTGCGGGCCGGGCAGCGTGGCCTGCAGCTCACGTGGATGGACGCAAAGGTCCGCGACGAGGTGGTCACCCAGAGGGCAGGGTATGCCGTGGACGTGAACGCACTGTGGTACAACGCCCTGCTCTGCGCCAGGGACATGCTGCGTGCCACAGGCAAAACCGCAAAGGCCGGCCAGTACGAGTCTGTGGCGCGAAAAGCCCGCGACGCGTTCGCGAGCACCTTCTGGAACGGCGCATACCTTTCGGATGCCGTGCCGCACGGCCAGGAGATGAGGCCGAACCAGGTGCTGGCTGCCTCTCTCCCCTATTCTCCTCTCGACGCTGAGAAAACACGGCAGATTCTCCACAGGATCGGCAAGCATCTTTGCACGCCTTATGGCCTGAGAACCCTGGAGCCTGCGCATCCGCTATACCACCCCAGGTACGAAGGTGGCGTGGAGCAGCGCGACAGGGCCTACCACCAGGGAACGGCATGGCCGTGGCTTCTTGGGCAATATATAACTGCCACACGACGCGCGGGGGCGAGCCCGGACGACCTGTGGCAGTATGTGCTGCCCTTTGAGTCCCACCTGCGTGAAGCCGGGATCGGCGCGATCTCCGAAATCTTCGATGGGGACTCGCCGCACACCCCCAGGGGATGCGTATCCCAGGCCTGGAGCGTCGCAGAGGTCCTGAGGGCGATCAAAGAGGACATCCTGGAGGACGGGCCCGGGCCCGTCCATGGAAAGGGGAACACTTGATGAAGGTGTTGATGCTCACCTGGGAATTCCCGCCGGACCATGTGGGTGGCCTGGGCAAGCACGTGTGCCAGCTGTCGGACGCGCTGGCTTCGCAGGGCGTTGAAGTGCATGTGATTACGCCCGGCAAGCAGGAGGTCACCTCGGGGGGTGGAGACAGGCCCTTCGTGCATCACATCATTCCATACGGCGTGTCCGCTCCCGATTTCGTCTCATGGGTTCTCCAGTTGAACATCGCGACCGGCGAGCGGGCGTCGAGGCTGGTCCATGAGGACGGCGGCTTCGACCTTGTCCACGCGCACGACTGGTTGACCGCATTCGCAGGCAGGGCTTTCAAGCATGCATTCCACGTCCCGCTGGTGGCCACCATACACGCGACTGAAGCCGGCCGCAACGCTGGCGTTCACAACCGGCAGCAGGCATACATCTCCAACGTTGAGTGGTGGCTTGGGTATGAGGCGTGGCGGGTGATCTGCTGCTCAGAATACATGCAGCGTGAGGTCAGGGGCGTTTTCAGCATGCCCGACGACAAGATCTCGGTGGTGCCCAACGGTGTGGACCCCGATGAGTTCCAGGGCGCAGACCGTGCGTTGTCCAGAAAAGCGTTCGCGTCGGACGACCAGAAGCTTCTTTTCTTCATCGGGAGGCTTGTCCGGGAAAAAGGCGTCCAAGTGCTGCTTGAGGCCGCGAGGCTCCTGATACAGCAGGGTGAGAACATCAAGCTCGTGGTGGCGGGCGCCGGGCCCTATGAGGAAGAGCTCAGGTACCTGGCGGCGTCTCTCGGAATCTACTCGCGCGTGTACTTTACGGGCAAGGTAAGCGACAAGATGAGGAATCACCTGTACAGGTGGGCGGACGCGAGCATCTGCCCGAGCCTCTATGAGCCTTTCGGCATCGTCGCGCTGGAAGCTATGGCCGCTGGTTCCGGGCTGGTCGCCTCGGACACGGGCGGGCTTTCGGAAGTTGTCAAGCATGAGGTCACTGGTCTCAAAGTCCCGCCGGGTGACCCTGCCGCCCTCGCAGCCGCCACATCCAGACTGCTGCACGATACAGGCTTGAGGGCGGACCTCAGACGGAACGCCGTACGGACTGTCAGGAAGGACTACTCGTGGGCCGGCATCGCCAAAACCACGCGGGAACTATACGCGGACGTGCTTTCGCAGCACCGCCGGAGCCCGTGGGTGGTGTCAGACCGGCTCGTCCAAAGGAGGCTGCCCTATGAAAGCAGTGCTTATGGCAGGCGGAGAAGGGTCCCGGCTGAGGCCGTTGACGGTCGCTCTGCCCAAACCGCTGGTCCCGGTGGTCAACCGGCCGGTGATGGAACACATTCTTAGACATATGGCGGGCTACGGCTTTGATCAGGCCGTGGTCACACTCCACACGCTGCCCGGCGCCATCCGCTCGTACTTTGGGCGGGGGCCGTGGCATGGCATCGACCTTGACTACTCGACCGAAGTCGAGCCATTGGGCACCGCAGGCAGTGTGAGCCTGGCGGCGCGCGGATGGAGCGAG
>JAUYEF010000183.1 GCA_030691635.1 Bacillota bacterium | reverse complement strand
CAGGCCGCCATCTCATCAAGCAACATGCTATCCGGCTTCAGTCCGGCTCACACCCCAGAATCCCGCCATCACAGGTGCCACAAATGGCCCCGAGAGATAATTCGGGATTCGTGTTGTGGAACCTTCTGGAAGAAGCGGTTGCAGGTGGCAGGGCTGTCTATGCGGGCCCACCCTTCGGCCACCCCGTAGCCTATGCCGTCTGTATCTCTCCGAGATACGCTGACCTTACTCTCGGGTTCTGGCGGAGTTCATCACAGCTTCCCTGCACGGCGATCGTGCCCGTCTCGAGGACGTATGCGCGGTTGGCGACCTGGAGAGCCATGTAGGCGTTCTGCTCGACAAGCAGCACCGTTGTGCCCCGCTTGTTGATCCTCTGGATGATCTGGAATATCTCTTCTACAAGAATCGGGGCGAGCCCCATGGACGGTTCGTCGAAAAGCATGAGCGAGGGCCGCGAGACAAGACCCCTGCCGATCGCCAGCATCTGTTGCTCCCCGCCGGAGAGCGTGCCGCCGAGCTGCCCGAGCCTCTCCTTAAGGCGCGGAAAACTCGAGAAGACCACTTCCATGCCTTCCTCGACGATACGCCTATCCTTGTGGACATAGCCGCCCATCAGGAGGTTCTCCCGTACCGTCAGGTTGGCTATGATCTTCCGCCCTTCCGGTACGTGAGAGATGCCCAGGCCCACAATGCGGTGGGCAGGCAGCCGGGTGATGTCCTTGTCCTGGAACACGATGTTACCTGCCCGCGGCCTCACCACGCCAGAGATGGTCCGCAGGATAGTCGACTTGCCGGCGCCGTTTGCGCCGATGAGAGTCACTATCTCGCCCTTGTCCACGGAGAAGGACACGCCGTGCACGGCCCGGATGGTGCCGTATGCCACCTCAAGGTTCTGCACGTCGAGCATCAAGCCGTCCTCACTCCCTTTCCGAGATAGGCCTCCAGCACCAGCGGGTTAGTCCTGACCTCCGCCGGGTCACCGGACGCTATGATCTCTCCGAAATCCATCACGACGATCCTTTCGCACAAGTTCATCACGAGCCCCATCTGGTGCTCAATGACGACAACCGTCAGGGCGAACCTCTGCTTGATCGAACGGATGAGCTGCACAAGCGTCCCGACTTCATTCGGGTTCATACCCGCGGCCGGCTCGTCAAGCAGTATTGTATGGGGCTCGAGCGCCAGCGCTCTGGCGATTTCCAGCCGCCTCTGGTCGCCGTAGGGAAGGCTTCCGGCGACTGCATCTTCTCTCGAGAGCAGGTTGAGAACGTCGAGGAGCTCGCGCGCCTTCTCCCGGATGCGGTCTTCCTCAGCCGCGAAACGCCGTGTGTGCAGCACTGCGTCGTGGAACCCGTATTTCAGCCGGCAGTGGAACACCGACCGGACGTTGTCGAGCACCGTCATGCCCTTGAACAGCCGGATGTTCTGGAACGTTCGCGCTATGCCCTTGGAGGATATTGCGCAAGGCCGGAGCCCAATGAGGTTATCGCCCTTGTACCGGACGAGGCCCGAGGTCGGTTCCTGCATGCCGGTCACCAGGTTGAAGACCGTCGTCTTGCCCGCGCCGTTGGGACCAATCAGGCCGACTATCTCGCCTTCGTCCACGTTCATGTTGAAGTGCTGGACCGCCTTTATGCCTCCGAAGTTCTTGGAGAGGTCGGATATCTCAAGCAGTGGCACGCTTCTCACCTCCCTTTGGAGTGGCCGGTGACCGGGAGGCGAACAGGCCCTTCAATTCCTTGCCGCCGAACAGGCCCTGTGACCTCGTGAGGATGGTGGCTATGAGGATCAGCGCGTATATCACACCGCGCCAGTCGACGAAGGCCTCACCCAGGAAGATACGCAGCGCTTCCAGGAGAAAGACCCAGCCGATCGCGGTGACGATGGTGCCGGACATGCTGCCCAGACCGCCAAGCACCACCACTATGAGAAAGTCGAACGACTTCAGGAAGTCGAAACTCGACGGGTGGAGGTATGGGTAACGGTGTGCGTAAAGCGCGCCCGAAAGCCCTGCGAGCGCGGCTCCAAGCACAAACACAAGCACCTTGGTCCGCACTGTGTCGATACCCATCGCTTCCGCGGCGGTCTCGTCCTCGCGGATGGTCATGAGGGCCCTGCCGAAACTCGAGTCTATGACGTTCCGGACCAGGAACACGATACCCACCGTACACCAGAATATCCAGGTGAAGCTCGCGATCTGTGGGACCCCCGTCATGCCCGTGGCCCCTCCGAACGGGGCATAAAGCTTCTCTGAGTTGTCCATGGCAACTTTGACGATGACTCCGAACCCGAGTGTCGCAATCCCCAGGTAGTCCGAACGAAGGCGCAAGATGGGAAGGCCCACAAGGAGCGAGACGACCGCGGCGGTCACAGTGCCGGCCACCAGGGCCAGCACGAAATACGGGATGCTCCCATGGCCCCAGACTTTGCTGATGACACCTGCGGTGTAAGCGCCGACGCCATAGAAGGCCGCGTGGCCGAGGGAGAACTGGCCGGCAAAGCCATAGATCATGCTCAGCCCCAGAGCGGCCACAGTGGTTATGAGGCTCTGGTCGAGCACCCGTTGCCAGTAGTCATTCACGAGTTCGGCCCGGCAGGCGACGAAGATCACGAGATAAAGCCCTGCGCAGACGGCGAATGAGACGGCGGCACGCCGTGCAGTGGCCGTGTTACGTACCATGTGTGCTTCTTCGCCTCCTCATCAGACTTTCTCGCGCCCGACCCGGCCCAGCAAGCCCGACGGCCTGATCAACAGCACGATGATCAGGATGGTGAACGCTATCGCGTCCCGGATCTGCGACGAAATGTAGGCGGCCGTCAGCGTCTCGACCTGCCCCATGATCAAGGAGCCGAGCACGGCGCCAGGGATGATGCCTATACCGCCCAGCACCGCGGCGGTGAACGCCTTGAGGCCCGGCATGATGCCCATAAACGGGTTGATCTGCGGATAGGCGATCGAGAACAGCACCCCGCCCGCCGCGGCCAGCGCCGAGCCGATGGCGAAGGTTATCGAGATGACGCTATCCACGTTTATCCCCATGAGACGGGCGGTATCGTGGTCGAACGAGACGGTCCTCATCGCTCGTCCGATCTTGGTCCGGTAGACCAGGTACTGCAGCGCGAGCAGCAGCAGGCCGACGATGACCATGATCATCACCTGGATGTTGGTGATGGTGATCCCGCCGATGGCCCAGCGAGTCTCCTCTATGGGCACGTCGACCACCCTGTAGTTGGGCCCGAACACGAACTTGAGGCTCGAGAAATACTCGATGAAGAGCGAAACGCCCAGCGCGCTGATCAGCGCGGCGATGCGGGGGGCATACCGCAGGGGCCGGTAGGCAATGCGCTCGATCGTGACCCCCAGCACAGAGCACATGGCCATGGACACAAGCACTGCCAGCCACAGGGGAAGCCCCCAGGCGGTAAAGCCGAGATAACCCAAGAATGCGCCCACCATGAAGATGTCGCCGTGGGCGAAATTTATGAGGCGTATGATCCCATAAACCATCGTGTAGCCAAGCGCGATCAAGGCGTACACGAAGCCGAGCTGAAGACCATTCAAGACCTGTTCGAGGAATCCGACCACCAGGCTTGCCCCCATTGCGCACAGCAGGTGGGAGAGGCCATGG
>JAUYEF010000123.1 GCA_030691635.1 Bacillota bacterium | reverse complement strand
TCAGCTTTTCGATCATCAGATCAAGACGGGAGCGACGCGACTCTCGGAGCTCTTCGAGGAGGTCGAGGAACCGCTGGTCACAGAGGTCCGGGTAGTAGCCGAGCACATGCACATCTTCGCCCGGGTAATCCGTGTTTATCTCGACACCGGGCACTATCTCCACTCCCGCGGCCTCACCAGCCACCATCGCGGCGGCAATACCCGAAACCGTGTCGTGATCGGTTATCCCCAGTGCGCAAAGCCCCGCGCGCCTCGCCTGTTCCACCATCTCCGCCGGCGCCAGCGCGCCGTCGGATGCATTCGTGTGCACGTGAAGGTCGGCATATCCCATGCGCTTCTAGCAGACCACCTCTTTGATCACTCTCAGGAAGTTGCCTCCCAGTATCTTCCGTATGTTCTCTTCACAATACCCAAGCCGCTCCAGCTCTTTCGTTATGGCCGGCATCTTCGTGACGTCTTCGAGGCCTCTGGGGGCCTCGCCGATGCCGTCGAAGTCCGAGCCCAGGCCGGTATGATCAGGGCCTATCAAGGCGCATATGTGCTCGATGTGTCGTATGACGCCGGCGAGATCTGCATCCTCCTGCGCGACGAAGTCTTTCGCGAAGTTCATGCCCGTGACGCCACCGTTCTTCGCCAGGGCGATCAACTGCTCGTCTGTCAGGTTGCGGCGGTGGTTGCACACCGCTTTGGCGTTGGAGTGGGATGCAATTATGGGCTTCTGGCTCACTTCCATCACGTCCCAGAAGCCGGCTTCTGACAGGTGCGACACATCGACGATGATACCGGAGCGGTTCATCTCCTGCACGACTTCCACGCCGAAGTTCGTGAGCCTCCCGCCCGTCCTCTCCTCACCGACGCCGTCGGCGATCATGTTACGCTCGTTCCACGTGAGCCCGATAGCCAGCACGCCCAGCTGTTTCATGATCCGGACGTTGGAGACATCGGTGTCGAGGCACTCCCCGCCCTCGATCGTCAGGACCGCGGCGGCCTTGCCTGACTCCACCGCCGACATGATCTTAGCGTAGTTCGTTGCGAACACCGCCATATCGCCGGCGGCCCTTATCTCCGTGTGGAACCTGTCGATCATCTGGAGCGCCCGTTTCAGCCCTCTGTCCGGCTTGTACGAGCCTTCAATGTAGCACGCAAAGAACTGGCAATCCACACCGCCTTCTTTCATCCTGGGAAGGTCTAGGTGGCCGCTGCTCGATCGCTCGCGCAGCGTCCGTCCGGACCTCAGGCAATCCAAAAGAGTGTCGCAATGCCCGTCCACGACCACCGCATCAAAGTGGACCGGCGCCGTGCAGTATCTCTCATCATGTGACAAGTCTTCGCTACCCCCTGTTCGCGTGTTTGCGCACAGGTCGCTAATTAAACAAAAGTGGCCCGCTTCCTGCGGGCCGAGTGGCTGCGTTCACGTGACTCCGAAACAGGCGAAGCTACCTCGGCGCAACAATGAGCTTGATAGCTGTCCTCTCTTCCCCGTCGATCTGGATGTCGACGAACGCGGGTACGCAGACCAGGTCCAGCCCGCTCGGCGCCACGAATCCTCGGGCGATCGCGATTGCCTTTACGGCCTGGTTGATTGCGCCGGCTCCGATAGCCTGGAGCTCTGCTGAGCCTCTCTCACGAATAACTCCGGCCAAGGCTCCGGCTACTGCGTTGGGGCTCGACTTCGATGATACCTTAAGCACATCCACGGTGGCGTGACCCCCCTGAACTTTATATGTTTGCACAATGTTTACGTATTAATGGGTAGCTTACCACCTAATATAATACCCTCAGACATCCCGCCTTGTCCATAAGTAATTCCGACAACCTTTAGACAGTACTAAAGTAACTCCTGCTATCAGGCATTTTGCCTTTGGGAAATATTGTTTATGGACAGGCACCTGCCCGAAAGTGGGTCGATCTCCATGAGCACGGCATTGAACTGCCATGGACCCCCGGCCGCCTCGAACCTGCTGGGCATCTGGTTGAGGAACCGGCTTACGATGAGGTCCTTCTTCATGCCGATGACCGAATCGTACGGGCCGGTCATGCCCGCGTCCGTTATGTAGCCCGTGCCTTTCGGCAGCACAACCGCGTCGTTAGTCTGCACGTGCGTGTGCGTGCCGATGATGGCGCTGAGCCTTCCGTCCAGGTAGTGCCCCATCGCGACCTTTTCCGATGTGGCCTCGCCGTGAAAGTCCAGGATGATGACCCGGGTCTTGGCGGCCAGGCTCTCCAGCGCCTTGTCCAGCACCTGGAATGGGTCGTCCAGGAGGACCGGGTTGAACACGCGGCCGCAGGCATTCATGACCGTCACCATCGTGCCGCCGGAGCCTAGAACGGTGCAGAGGCCGTGGCCGGGAGGGTTCCGGGGGTAGTTCAGGGGACGCACGATGCGGTCGCTGTCGTCGATGAACTCAAAGACTTCTTTCTTGTCCCACACGTGGTTCCCCATCGTGATCACGTCAACGCCCATTCCCCAGATTTCGTCGGCGATCTCAAACGTGATGCCTGTCCCGCCCGCCGCGTTTTCCCCATTGGCGACCACCAGATCGACCTGGCCGCGGTATTGCGGCAAGCACTCCCGCACCGCCGCACGCCCCGGCCTGCCCACGATATCCCCTACGAAAAGCAATTTCAAACCGCCCATTCCTCCGAGGGCGCCTCGGGCCGCGACCGAACTGACGGGAGACGCCCTTTTGTTGCAAGAGTGGAGGGGCGCGCCCCTCCACTCTCTTTCCACTTCGCCGCTACTTGTTATACACCAGCACTCTGCCTTCTTCTCGGAACGCCACAAGGTTGCGTTGCTGCTTGGTGTGCCTGAGGTCATCCAGCATCTCTTCGATCATCTCTTCCTGCAGGGACGGGTCGTCCTCCGCAAGGCCCTCCGGGCCCTCTGCGACCAACCCGGAAGGATACATCTCTTTCACGACCTCGACCACCATGGATATCTCTTCTTGGGTTATCGACGCGACGTCCCGCACCATCTCGATGACCGCTATCTCGTCGAAAGACGTTACCTTCACCGCCATGATGCTGGGAGACCTGTTCTCGAGGTACAGATAGGCGTCAAGGCTTGACCTGATCCGGTGCTCCAGCAGGCTTTTCTCACCCGGGCCGATGCCGCACGAAAGAAGGAGTGAGAACTTCAGGCTTTGGTCCTTGTGGTCATAGTGCACTCGCGCGATCTCCGGATACCGGACAAGGACAGAGATCAAAAGGCCAACGCTGGGCGAGTTTCTTTCGCTGGAGCTTTCGGCCAAGCCATTCCCCTCCCTTGCTAGCGAAAAAGCTGTTCGTTGCCATCTGGGCAAATCCTTTTATTTGGCGTGCTCAACCGCGCGAGTCTCCCTGATGACCGTGACCTTGATCTGGCCAGGGTACTGAAGCTCACCCTCGATCTTCTTCACGATGTCCCTTGCCAGCCTCACTGCCCCAAGGTCGTCGATCCTTTCGGGCTTGACCATTATGCGTATCTCGCGCCCCGCCTGTATCGCGTACGACTTTTCGACACCCTCAAACGAGCTGGCGATTTCCTCAAGCTTCTCGAGCCGCTTGATGTATGCCTCCAGAGTCTCACGCCTGGCGCCCGGCCGTGCGGCGGAGACCGCGTCGGACGCAGCCACCAGCACAGCCTCCACGGATTTCGCTTCCACATCCCCGTGATGCGCTTCGGCCGCGTGCGCGACTTCCTGCGCTTCCCTGTACTTCTTGAGGATGTTGACTCCGATCGCGACGTGCGATCCCTCGAATTCGTGATCCGCTGCCTTGCCGATGTCGTGCAAAAGCCCTGCCCTGCGTGCTAACGCAGAGTCGACGCCGAGCTCAGCCGCCATGGTGCCGGCCAGCTGGGCCACCTCCACTGAATGCTTGAGCACGTTCTGGCCATAGCTCGTACGGAAATGCAGGCGCCCAAGAAGCTTCGTGAGTTCAGGGTGGATCCCATGGACTCCCGCCTCAAGCGCGGCCTGCTCTCCCTGTTCCCGGATGGTGGTCTCCACCTCTTTCTGAGCCTTCTCCACCATTTCCTCAATCCGGGCCGGGTGTATCCTGCCGTCCACAACCAATCTCTCCAGCGCCAGTCTCGCGACTTCGCGCCTCACGGGGTCGAAACCTGACAGAATGACCGCTTCCGGTGTGTCATCGATGATCAGGTCTATCCCGGTCAGGGTCTCGAGCGTGCGTATGTTGCGCCCTTCCCTGCCTATGATCCTGCCTTTCATCTCGTCATTCGGCAATTCGACCACCGATACCGTGCTCTCCACAACATGGTCGGCGGCGCAACGCTGGATCGCGAGTGAAATGATCTCGCGGGCCTTCTTGTCGCCCTCCTCGCGAGCCTCGTTTTCGATCTCCCTGATCAGCGCCGCAGCCTCTTGCCGTATCTCCTGCTCCACCTGTGCGAGAAGTATCTTCTTCGCATCGTCCTGCGATAGATTCGAGATTCGCTCGAGCTCGCTCATCTGCTTATCGCGCAGTTCAGCGATTTCCTCGTGCCCCTTTTCGATATCCTTCTCCCGGCGGTTCATGTGCTCCTCACGTTTCTCCATGTTGTCGAGCTTCCGCTCCAGCGTCTCATCTTTCTGCACAAGCCTACGCTCAAGCCGCTGAAGCTCGGCCCTTCGCTCCCTGGTGTCCCGGTCGAAGTCGCTCCGCAGGCGATGTACTTCGTCCTTTGCCTCCAGCACCGCCTCACGCTTCCTGGCTTCCGATTCCCTCTTGGCATCTTCGACAAGTTTCTGAGCGGCTTCCTCAGCCGAT
Source organism: Bacillota bacterium (assembly GCA_030691635.1). GTDB lineage: Bacteria > Bacillota > Sulfobacillia > JAUYEF01 > JAUYEF01 > JAUYEF01. The sequence goes on along the minus strand of JAUYEF010000123.1, from coordinate 6,583 downwards.
GCGATCCTGGCTTCCGCGATGAACTTCCTGACCAGGTAACCGCCCAGGATGCCCACAACCAGGAAAACACTACCTATAACGTAAATGTTACCGTTGATACGTGCTCACCTCCTTCCGGCTGATTCTCACAAGCGCACAGGAAAGCCGAGTCTGCGGGACTCGGCTTTCCCAAACCGGGCCAGTTGTCTTCTGGGTATCGAATAACGCGAGGGGGCTCGCCCCCGGTATAGACGCTCCAAGCCGGCTCATCTATGCGATAAACACCGAAGTGGAAACCCCACGTCATGTCAGAACTCTCGCGCTATCCCGAAGAAGACGGGCCGTTCCGCCTCGTCTCGCGCTCGCGGCCACTCCTCGTATCGAGGTGTCCGCCGCGGATCACTCCGGCTCGGTCTCCAGAAGATCCCGAACCGTCTTAGTTATAATGTCGTACTCAAAACCCCTGGACCTAAGATGCGCCGCAAGTTTCGCGGGCACGGCATCGCGTTCCGCAAGCCTTCCTGCCCGCCCCAGGTACGTCCGAGCTGCGGCAGCCGCCGCGGACTCTTCTCGGACGGATTTCTCCAGCACTCTTTCCACAACCTCCCGCGGGACTCCTTTCCGCAGGAGATGCTGGCTCAAGACCATCTTGCCCGAAGGCGTCCTCTGCTGCCAAGACTCCACCCAATGCTCGGAAAACGATTCGTCATCGATGTAGCCCATCTGCTGGAGCCTGTCGAGGCAGACACTGGCGTCCTGGACATCATGCCCACGAGCGACCAGTCTGCGCAAGAGGTCGGCCCTTGTCTTCGGTCCGGCGCCGAGCATCTTCAGAGCGGCTTCCATGGCAGAAGACTTAGGGTCAGGTGTCACCCTAGCCCCCTCCGCCGGGACTATCGTCATCGGCGGCCCTGGCCTTCATCGTCCCCGATACCAGCAACTCCCGGATCCTCTTGTCGATCTCCAGAGCCACTTCCGGATGGGCTTTCAGGTGGTCCCTGACGTTTTCACGTCCCTGGCCCAGCCTCTGGTCCCCGAAAGAATACCATGTGCCGAGCTTCGAGAGGATTCCCACATCAGTGCCGATGTCTATGAGCGATCCTATTCGCGATATTCCTTCGCCATAGATGAGGTCGAACTCGGCCTGCCGGAACGGCGGGGCCACCTTGTTCTTTACTATCTTAACCCTAACTCTGCTACCAATTACATCATTTCCCTGTTTCAGTGTCTCTATCTTGCGCACATCCATCCGTACCGAAGCGTAGAACTTCAGAGCGCGCCCGCCCGGCGTTACCTCAGGGTTGCCGAACATCACTCCCACTTTCTCACGGATTTGGTTGAGGAAGACACAGCATGTCTTCGACTTGGAGATGGCGCCTGTCAACTTCCTCAAAGCCTGTGACATGAGCCTGGCCTGCAGGCCCACATGGGAATCGCCCATCTCCCCCTCGATTTCCGCCCGCGGAACAAGCGCGGCGACCGAGTCGATGACCACGACGTCCACGGCGCCGCTGCGCACAAGAGCTTCCGCGATTTCCAGCGCTTGCTCACCTGTGTCGGGCTGCGAAACCAGGAGGTTGTCCAGGTCGATCCCGATTCTCTTTGCGTAAGCGGCGTCCAGGGAATGCTCGGCGTCGATGAAGGCAGCCACACCCTGGGCCTTCTGCGCCTCAGCGATTATGTGCTGCGCTATGGTGGTCTTCCCCGAGCCCTCCGTGCCATAGATCTCGATGACGCGGCCGCGGGGAACGCCTCCGACACCAAGAGCGATGTCCAGAGCAAGGCATCCTGTGGGGATGACCGGCACGGCTGCCTTGGCGGAATCCTCTCCGAGCTTCATGATCGAGCCCTTGCCGAACTGCTTCTCAATCTGGGAAAGCGCCATATCCAGCGCCTTTTCCTTCTCCAAAGGGACCTCTCCCCCTCCGAGGCCACCATGCCCTGGAAGTTCCTCGACCGAATTATATCACAGCGCTTCTTATGTTTACCACCGGGCCCTAGGGCCGTCCTGTCAGTGGGTAACTGGACAACTCGGAGTAGACTGGGCCGTGTGGACGAAGATCGCTCTTCATGAGCGAGAAGTGCTCGACTCGGAACTCTCCGAACATCTTCACAGACAGGCCGGGCGGCAGATCGTCCGGGGATGGCATGCTGGCCCTGTCTCGAGCCCTGGCCAGCGTGATGTGCGCAGCGAATCCCCTGCGCTCGCGTGGAAACCCGAGGGGGTGCAGCGCCTTCTCGATGGTCCCGGCGAGCATGCCCATCTCCTCCGCGCCCGCGTCGATGCCGGCCCACAACACGCGAAGCGATGAATCGGACGGGAAAGCTCCGATACCGGCCACCCGGCAGGCAAAGGGGGAAGCCTTGGGACTGCACGAGTCCAGAGCGTGATCCACCCGCCTGACATCCGCGGCTTCAACCTCTCCCAAGAACTTGAGCGTCACGTGCAGGTTCTGCATCTCCACCCACTTGAGCCCCTGTATGCCGCGCCCTTGAAGCCCACCCAGCGCTGCTCGGACTCCGGTAAGCTCCTGCCTCAGGCCCGGCGGCAGCAAACACGCCACGAACAGCCTCATCCGCCCCGTCTCGCCCGCATTTGCCCGTCCTGCCGGCATCATGGCCCCACCGGTTCCGGCGGCTCTCCTCGCGCGGCGAGCACCTTGCCGAGCAGGAGCCAGAGACTCGTAAGCGCCTGCTGCGATGAGCGCCAGTTGATGTCGGCGCGGGGCGGCCTGAACTGGTGGACCCCGGCTTCTTCTTCCCAGGGAGTCTTCACAGCGATGCAGACGGTGCCGACGGGTTTCTGCGGGCTTCCGCCGGACGGCCCGGCCACTCCCGTGATGGCGATGCCGATATCCGAGCCGAACGCCTTCATGGCTCCGTCCACCATCTCCCGCGCGGTCTCGAGGCTGACGGCCCCGTGCTCCGCAAGCGTCGTGGCGGACACACCCAGCAGGGACTTCTTCGCCTCGTTAGAGTACGAGACGATGCCTCCCAGGAAATAGTCGCTGCTGCCAGGCACGGAGGTAATCCTCTGCCCCAGAAGGCCGCCGGTGCACGACTCGGCCAGGGCCAGCGTCACGCCCACTTCCCTCAGGCGCGCTCCCACGGCCCGCTCCAGTGTCGTCTCGTCGAACCCGAAGATGTTGTCCCCAAGCCTTTCGCGAAGTCGCATGGTCATACCGTCGATAAGGGCTCTGGCCTCGCGGATGTCCTGTGTCTTCGCAGTGACCCGGAGATGCACCTCGCCCAGGCTGGCATAGGGCGCTATGGTGGGGTTCTGGGACGTGGCCATCAGGTCTTTGACCATGTCCTCGGCGGTCGATTCACCCAGGCCGCATATCCGGAGAAGCCTCGAGTGGATGACCTCACGGCCGGCATAGCCATGGTCCACAAGGTAGGGCCTGACCTGGTCTTCGAACATGGGGTGAAGTTCCCGTGGCGGTCCTGGGAAGAGAACGTACACTCGCCGGTCATGCTCCACGAGGATTCCGGGGGCGGTGCCGTAGCGGTTATGCAGCACAGATGAACCTTCGATCACGAACGCCTGACGCCGGTTGTTTGCGGTCATCGCGCGGCCGGTCCGGGTGAAATACCCGGTTATCTCCTGCCAGACCGACTCGTCGAAGACCATGTCGCGGCCCAGCACACCGGCCAGGACCTCTTTCGTGATATCGTCCATGGTCGGGCCCAGCCCGCCCGTTATGAGCAGGATGTCGGACCGCTCTGCCGCCTGCCTGATGACGAATGCCATCCGCGCGGCGTTATCGCCGACGACGGTCTGGAAATACACGTTGACTCCCAGCGAGGCCATCTGGCGGCTCAGGTACTGCGCGTTTGTGTTGACGATCTGGCCAAGCAGGAGTTCTGTACCCACTGCGATGATCTCAGCGTTCGTATGCCGGCACCTCCGAGGTTCCGCGCTCGCGCTTCTGGTTCAGCGTTCGAGACTTGGTACTGGGTAGATTCTCCCCATGGCCGGCACTTCCCTTGCCAACACCGCACGCTTGTGTTCGTCTGTGGCGCCACCCGTGCGTGTTCGTCTATGGCGCCAAATCTCCATTCGCTGTGCTATCTCAGCAGTGCCGTATGACTCTCGATACGCCGCGGGCTCCTCATCCGCGAGCGACGCTCCGGCGCCTTCTGGTCGCGCCGCTGTCTTGAGTCCGGCTTTGACACAAGCATCACCCTGATGTCCTCGCCGGACATTCGTTCGTGCTCCGTCAGGACCTCCGAAAGGCGCACCAGTATAGAATGCCGCGGCTCCAACATCCCTCTCGCCTTCTTCTCCTGCTCGAGGAGTATGGCCCCGATAGCCCGGCTCAACGACCGCGATGGTATCGTATCAGCGTCCACCACACCGAGCGGGGACATGCCCAACAACACGATTCGCTTCGCGAGCAAAACCGCCCTGTCGAAGTCTGATGCTGAGCCCGTGCTGCGCGAACCGTAGTGGATCTCCTCTGCGATCGCGCCTGCGAGGAGTATCACGATCTCCTCCTCAATCTTCTCGCGCGGGTAGAGATAGAGGTCGTCCTCCGGCGTGTTTCGAGTGTACCCCAGCGCCGTGCCTCTCGGCGAGATGGTGACCGAGCTCACCGAGCCGGGCGCCACCAGCTCGCCGGCCACCGCATGCCCTGCCTCATGCAGGGCGACGCGTGCCAGTTCCGAGTCGCGGGGCCGCCTGTCGAGTTTCTCGCCCATCATCACCTTGTCGATGGCCTCCGAGAAGTGTTCGGGGCCAATCTTGTCTGTGCCAGAGCGCAGCGCCAGGATCGCCGCTTCGTTGGCGAGGCTCTCCAGATGCGCGCCGGAGAAGCCGAATGTTTCCTTGGCCAGGGTGTCGAGGTCGACATCGGGCCCGAGCGGCTTGTTACGCGTGTGAAGTCTCAGTACCTGGAGCCTGCCCTCCCGGTCCGGGAGTTCGACCCGGATTATCCTGTCGAACCTGCCCGGTCTCAGGAGCGCCGGGTCAAGCAGATCAGAACGGTTGGTCGCGCCGATGACGAGGAGCTTGACGTCATCGCCCAGCGACAGGCCGTCCATCTCGACAAGCAGCTGGTTCAGCGTCTGGTCATACTCGAGGTGGCTCATGTGTGAGCCCCGCTTGCCCCCAAGCACCTCTATCTCATCGATGAAGACAATGGCGCTGGCGCGCTTCTCCTTACGGGCGATCTCACGCGCCCGGCCGAACAGCTCGCGGACTCGCTGGGCGCCGACTCCGGCGTAAACCTCTATGAACTCCGAGCCCGACGTGGCGAGAAAGACGCTAGACGTGAACGCCGCGGAGGCTTTCGCCAGCAGTGTCTTCCCGGTGCCGGGCGGCCCGGTCAGCAGGATTCCCCTGAGCGGTCGGATCCCGAGGCGTCTGAGGTGCTCCGAACTCGTGAGGAACTCGAGAGCTTCCATGAGTTCTCGTTTGGCGGAAGCCTGGCCGCCGACATCGTTGAACGTCACAAGCGAGGTGGAGCCGGAACGCACCACGGACGCGAACTTTCTCTGGATGCTCTTGAAACCGCTTGTCTGAAGGAAAAGCAGCACGAGCCCTCCCAGAAAGACCACGGGCAGCAGATTGACCCCCTGCGTCAGCAGGAAGGCGGCTGCGCCGGCAAGGAGTCCTATACCTATTTCTTTGAGCACAGTTTCACCTCTTATGGCCCTGCCGTACCTCCAAACACGAGACCTTCTGAAGGAACGCCCCCGGGCGTGCGCGGGAAAACGGCGTACAGGTAATTGGAGCCGCTCTGCAACTGTAGGTAGACGGCTCTCTGGTCTACGAAGACCTTCGCGCCGGACAGCCCGAGGTCGCGGGAATGCTGCTCGAGCGCGCTCGCCATCCGGGAGAAACCGCCGGTCGCGATCGCTTCCTGGATGTCGTAGTGCATCTGGTAGTAGGCCATCTCGAGCTGGTCATCCCGGTGGTCCAGTATGTCGAGCTCGTATTCCCTCTTGCCGACGATCTCGGAGACGCGCCTGACCAAGGAGGAATATGTCTCGTGGAAATCCTGGACCTGGCCCAGTGAGACGTCGATCTTCAGCCTGCCGGAACCCTCATGTGCCTTCACGCTCAGGACCCCAGGGACCTGACGCAGGGAGTTCTCGAGCGGCTTGGTGACGGTGCGGTTGACCAGGATAAGGTTGACGCCGAAGAACAGGCCGAAACCAACGGCCGCGGAAACCACGATGACGATTAGTCCTTTGAGGCTTTTCCTGCTCAACTGGGTGAAAACCCCCTTAGAAGAAAGCGCGGATAAGCCGCGAATGAGCGAGAGAAATTGATTCATACAAGTATAGCATGATGGTATTAGCGCTGCTAGAAGCGTATTTGAGGCTTTATATGGAAGGCGTGCCAGAAGCTACAAAGTCATGGTCTTTCAGAGAATGCAGGGTGCAGTCCACGATGTCTCCGGGGACGAGCGCGGGGCCGTCCCAGTCAAGCCGCACGATGCCGTCGATCTCGGGCGCCTGGAATTCCGTCCGGCAATAATAGCGGTCGTCACGCGCTTCGTCGACGATCACGCTAGTCTTCTTCCCGAGTCTCTCCTGGTGCTCGCGCTGCGACACATCCTGCTGGACCCGTTGCGCGGCCCGGTGCCTCTCGGCG
>JAUYEF010000051.1 GCA_030691635.1 Bacillota bacterium | reverse complement strand
CCGGAAACTGTGGTTCGCGAATTCCGAGGGCACCTACATAGAGCAAGAGAAGATGGACGTCGCGGGCTCGATTTCCGCCATCTCCAACAGGGGATCAGACACTCAACAGGCGCGCGTGGGGTTCGGGAGCACGAAGGACTGGAATGTCGTGCTCGGCCTGGAGCAGAAGGTGGAGGCTGTGTGCGGCGTATCGTCACGGATGCTGGACGCTCCCCCGGTCGCCGGCGGGCAATACACCGTCATTCTCGATCCCATCCTCGCAGGAATCTTTGCCCACGAAGCGTTCGGGCACCTGTCTGAGGCGGATAACGTTTACGAGAACCCCGAACTCCAGAAAGTCATGGTGATCGGAAGGCGGTTCGGCAGGCCCGAGTTGAGCATATACGACACGGGCCTGGATGAGGGCGCAAGAGGCCACATCGTCTACGACGACGAGGGCGTCAGGACGGAGAAGACCTACCTCATAGCGGAGGGCCTCCTGGTCGGCAGGCTCCACTCGCGCGAGACAGCCGGCAAGATGGGCGAGCACGCCACCGGCAACGCCAGGGCGATCGATTACCGCCACGCCCCGATCGTCCGGATGCGCAACACCAGCATAGAGCGAGGTAAGGCTAGTTTCGAAGACATGATCAGGGATGTCAATCTCGGCGTCTACGCGATCCAGTCCTACGGGGGCCAGACCAACGGCGAGATGTTCACGTTCTCGGCTGGTGAAGGTTACATGATCCGCGACGGCAGGGTGGCCGAGCTGGTGCGTGACGTGAACCTGACGGGTAACGTGTTCCAGACGCTCCAGGACATCGACATGGTCGGAGCAGACTTCTGCACCCACGAGATGGCCGGGGGCTGCGGGAAGGCGGACCAGGGCCCGTTGCCCACAAGTGAATGGGCGCCCCACATCCGGATCAGGAACGTCGTCGTAGGAGGGAAGCGCTGATGGAACGTGTGCTTGAACTTGCCCTGGAGAGATGCCAGGCTGCGGAGGTCTTCCGCATCACGGAAGTCTCCACGCCTGTGGAGTTCGAAAACAACAGGCTGAAGAGGGTAGAGACGTCTGAGGCGTCTGGCCTCGCGCTCCGGGTCATCAAGGACGGCAAGGTCGGCTTCTCATCCACGACCAAGGCGCACGATGAAGAATCCCTGGTGGACAACGCCATCGCTGTCGCCGAGTTCGGCGCGCCAGCCACGTTCGAGTTCCCCGGCCCTGACGGTTACGCGGCGGCGGAGAACTACGATCCGGCGGTCCTCGACATCCCGGTCGGCGCTCTCGTGCAGGAGGGAACCTCCATGGTCGAACTCCTGCGGCCGCTGCACCCGGCGCTGATGGCGGGCGTGTCGGTGGAAAAGGCCTACGAAGAAAGCGAGATACTGAACTCGTCGGGCCTTCACATCTCCCAGAAGCGCACCGCGTACTACATGTTCGCCTCTGCAGAGGTGGTCGAAGGCGAAAACTTCCTCAGCGTCTACGACGGCGCAGGCTCCAGCCACGCGGCCCTCGACCTCCAGCCGGTGAAGAGGCGGCTCATCGAGAAGGTCAAACTCGGCCAGCGCAACGCGCCTTTCCGGTCCGGCAGCTACCCCGTCATAATGAGCCCGTACGCTGTCCAGAGCCTCATGCTGCCCCTCATGGCCTGCATCAACGGTCGCGCGGTGCAGAGAGGCTTTTCGCCGCTGAAAGACAAGATCGGGCAGCAGGTGGCCACCCCCAGGCTGAACCTGTACGATGACCCACTCAGACCGAGGTCCCTGTCGACAAGCATATTCGACGGGGAAGGCCTTCCCCGCCGGCGACTGCCGGTCGTCGAGCGTGGCGAGCTCAAGAACTTCCACCTTGACCTCAAGGCCGCGGCCGCCCTGCGCATGAAGCCCACGGGCAGTGCCACGAGAGACTCCATAGAGAGGCCTCCCAGTATGGGGCCCTCGAACCTGGTGATCGAGCCCGGCGCCGTACAGCTGGAGCAGATGATCAGGGGGATTGACCAGGGCCTTCTTGTGGATGTGCTCATGGGCGCCTGGTCGGGCAACCCGTACGGCGGCGCGGTCAATGGCAACGTCATGCTTGGGTTCGTTATCGACAAGGGCGAACTCGTGGGCAGGTGCAAGAACGCCATGCTCTCGGCCAACGTCTTCCAGGCGCTTTCGTCTCAGCTGCAGGAGCTCAGCTCGGAAAGGATCGACTACGGCAACTCAGTGTTCCCCTACATGCTGCTGGATGGCATAGGCATCACGGTGAGGGAATAGAGGAGGCCGGGCACGGATGGCGGGAGGGCTGGACATGAACACAGAGCAGCTGAAGCAACGCGTCTCGCAGCAGATAGATGACTCAGCACAGGTGATCATCGACTTCGGTAAGGACATACTGGAACACCCGGAGCTCGGGTATAAGGAATTCCGGACCTCCAGGAAGGTCAAAGGATTCATGGAAGGCCTCGGCCTTGCCGTCAAAGACGGTCTGGCGATAACCGGGCTGCGCTCGGATTTCCGCGAAAACGCCGGGCCGACGGTGGCAATCCTCGGAGAGCTCGATGCCGTGCTCTGCCCGGAGCACCCCTTCGCGGACAAGACCACCGGCGCCGCTCATGCCTGTGGCCACAACGTGCAGGTTTCTGCGATGCTGGGGTCGGCTGTCGGGTTGCTGAAATCCGGCGTGATGCGCGAGCTTGCGGGAGGCGTGGCGCTTATCGCCGTCCCGTCAGAGGAGTTTGTCGAGATCGAATTCCGGCGCGGCCTTCGTGAGGCCGGCAAGATTGAGTTTCTGGCAGGCAAGCAGGAGATGGTGAAGGACGGGGCGTTCGACGGCATAGACGCCGCCATGATGATACACACTGACTCCTCCACCACCCAGCCTTCCGTAAGGGCGGGAGGCTCCAGCAACGGCTTCATGGGCAAGACCGCCCGGTTCCTGGGCAAAGAGGCTCATGCTGGCGGGTCGCCGCACACAGGCATCAACGCCCTTAGCGCCGCGAACATCGCTTTCATGGCTATCCAGGCGCAGAGAGAGACCTTCCGGGATGCGGATGTCGTGCGGGTGCACCCGATATTCACGAAGGGCGGAGACCTGGTCAACATCATTCCTGCTGAGGTCAAGATGGAGATGCACGTCAGGGCCCGGACCGCCGAGGCCATGCTGGACGCCGCGCGCAAGGTGGACCGCGCTCTCAGGGCAGGGGCCGTCGGCATGGGGGCGACTGTGGAGATCCATACCCTCACAGGGCACCTGCCGCTCGTAAACGACCCCGAGCTCGTGGACCTCTTCCTTGAGAACGAGGGCTGCCTCGTTCCTGCACAGCATCTCAACCGGGTGCCGGATACGGAGGTCTCGGGGGGCACCACTGATATGGGAGACATCAGCCAGCTCATGCCGGCAGTGCACCCTCACGTTGGAGGCGTCCTCGGAAGCGGCCACTCGAAAGACTATGAGGTTGTGAACGAAGCTCACGCCTACATCAACTCGGCCAAGGCGATGGCGTTCTTGGTCATCGACCTGCTCGCCAACGGTGCCGAGAGGATCAAGGGGATAAAGGCTGGACACAAGCCCATCTACACGAAGAGCGGGTACTTGGCGCTGCTGCGGAAGGGCTTCTCTTACGAGAAGTTCGAAGGGGCGTCGATCACGGGGCCTTAGAGGCCGGCGGTGGCGCGGTTTTTCTCCGGCAGCTCGGGCGCTGTCGGAACACAGGTTTCTGAAAGAGCGCGCCAAACGTCGAGGTCGGGAATCACCAGGGCGGGTGGTGCGCCTTCGAGCAGAACCTGCATCGCTCGGTCCAGCGGGGGCGCGTTTCGGAACAGGATTCGCCTGTCCCCCGTGCCTTCCGCTTGGACCAGGGCAGAGATCCCCTCAAGCCTCGGATCACCGAGCTGCTTGAGCATCTCGAACGTCCACGACACCGGGCTCTCCCCCTTGCGCCTGCCTCGGGCGTTACCTGGTAGACCTGGCGCGGGCGCTACCTGGAGTAGACCTGCCGCATCCAGGCGACGGTCAACGGAATCCCTTCCTCAAGGCTGGTCTTCGGGTCATGCTCGAGGTCGCGCGAGGCGCGTGAGATGTCCGGCCGTTTGTTCACGGTGTTATGCGCGTCGAGCGGCTCA
>JAUYEF010000039.1 GCA_030691635.1 Bacillota bacterium | reverse complement strand
CCGGTGCGAGTCAACGTGGGGCGGAAGGCTGCTCAGGGCCTAGTGGAGGTGGTCGACCGGCGGACACATGGCATGGCCGAAGCGACTGTTGAGGAAACGGTTAAGGCGGCGACGGCACGACTCCATCCCTGACCATCAGGCTGTCACGCAACGGCTGAGAGCAGGGGGGTTGGGGTAGAAGCTACGGATAGGGAGCCCTGTGCCGTGGATTCAGGCTCATATGGACCGAAGCTGGTGAAGAATGCTGGGAAGTTCGTCACAAGCATCGTACAGGAGCACCCGCGAGGATATGCCTCTGAGAGTCTGAGGAATGTCTGCCCCTCGCCTGGCAATCGTAACGACGGGTATACCCTTCGCACAAGCGTACCCTGCTTCTATGCCCAGGCCTACTCCCTTTTCGGTGATCTCAACCAGCACTAGGTCCGATCCATCAATTTGCCTGAAAGTGAGCTCCATCAGTTCCTTAGGTCCATACGCGACGTCCCCCCAGTGTTCAACGTCTCGCACGATACAACAGGCCTGGTGCCCTGCTTTAGTAAGTGAATCAACTATACACTCGATCAAGTGACGGTTTGACTGGTCTTTATGATACTTGATGCTGAGGAACACCCTCATCGGCTGCCCACCCCCTGGGCAAGTAACCCTGCTCCCTGGAACTCCGCCGCATCCTTGTCACACGTAATGCCAGGGTGGGCCGTTCGGGCCACCAGGCAAGATATGTCGGGCCATAAGTACATGACTTCCTCAAGATCCTTGCCGCCGATGTTGATCAGCCCTTTTCCTGCGAGCTGGCCACCGATTCCCTCGTAGAATCGCCTGGCGTTCTTGTTTTCTTTGAGGACACAGATGATCACGGATGAGAACCCGTCGCTCGCCAGGTCGGTGACAAGGGCATCAATCAGGCGCTTGCCGACACCCTGCCTCTGGTGGGAGGGGAGCACGTAAACCGACTTAACCTCTGCTGAGAGCGGTGCGTGGTCTGCCCTGCTCTTCCCGCCTGTCGCGATTCCAGCTACCTGTCCGTCATCTGACTCAGCCACATATATGCGGTCGCCACTACCGGCGGCGATCTGCTTAAGATAGCGCCTTAATCGTGCTTCCGAGTCAGCGTACGATAGGCTGTCCAGGAACTCATCCGGCACGATACCCCTGTATGTCGCCTTCCACGTGTCCACGTGTACTTGCGCTACTCCCCTGAGATCTGCTTCTCCTGCCTTGCGGATCAGCACCGTAGCACCTCCTTGCCCTCCTGAGTCGGCCCTGGCTCGGCCTGTCACTTCAGCCGGAACAGCCGCCTGGCGTTTCCGCCTATGATACTCTGCTTGTCCGCGGCAGGGATGGGCAGCGATATCACCAGATCGATGTGCAGCTTGACATCGCAGAGTGGCCAGTCGGTGCCGAAGGTTACCTTGTCAGGGCGGCAAGATGCGACTTGCCTCAGCACCCGTCTGATCTGTCCCAGGCCGCATGCTTCAATCACCTCTGGGTGAGCCAGCCCCGAGATATCCACATGGACATTGGGGTTGGCAAGCACCACATCACGACAAGCGAAAATGTGAGGCTGCGAGAAGTGAGCTATCACTATCTTGAGCTCAGGGAAGCGCTTAGCTACCTTCGCGATTTCGTACGGGTGGTTTAGGCGCTCACGTTCCGTTAGTTGCAGGGATTCTCCCGAGTGGAAAACGACCGGCACTGAGTGTTCCACGCACATCTCGTAGAGCGGGTGGCACCGTTCCTCAATGGGGTAGAAGACCTCAAACCCAGGATAGAGCTTGAGCCCAACGATCTTGCCTGTTGCCGCGAGGCTGCGTAACTTCACCAGGTCGTCCGGCCCGACTGCGGGCACAAACACCGTGCCAGCCACCGAAAGAGCCGGGTTTCCCTCAGCGAGCTCCAGGCACTCGTCTAATCCGGCAACCACGCCGGTCGGCTCGCTGTCGGGGAAGATGACGGCATGGGCCACTCCACTGGACTTCATGTCCTGTAGCAGGGCATCGCGGACCTCAGCGAAGCTCTTGCCTTCATGGCCGAACTTGGATAAGTGTACATGGCTGTCGATTATCTCCATAGCACACCTTGCTTTCACCGGCATGTCAACCGGGGCTTATTGGAGCCACATGCAGTGAATACTCACGCCGCAGCCCACAACATTATAGGAGCGCACATCCAGTCTGTCCAGACACGGCCCGCACGACCGGAGACTGCATCTCGATGGTGGGGCTTGAATGGCACCAGGTGTGACCTCATTGCGGCGTGCCCGGTTCCACTTGACTGGACAGCATAAAGCCTGCTACGTTTGATCTGGTGAATCCAATACCGAGGAGGTGTCCGCATGCGAGAACTCACGACAAACGGTAATGGCTTGCGGTACACCCCAGCACCGGGCGGTTTCTAGAGGCACTTAGCACAGCAAAGGCAATCAGCGGTGCATGTTCATAGGCATGCCAGGCCACGGCGGGGTGTAACCGTGCTAGAGTGGAGATGCGGATGGCCAAACGCAATATAAAAGCAAGGGGGTGATGCCCGTGCTGAGTAACACGGACGTCATCCCTGAGGGACATAGCTAGTCCTTCAGAGGATGGCAAGGGGCAGGTGGAGACGCCTGCCCTTTCTTACTTTATGCCCGCCGCGCGACGTGATCTCAAGGAAGCCGCGATCATAACCACACCAGCGACAGTCATGCCCTGGGCGAGGATGAACTTCCGAACCATATCCAACTCTAGAAGCGGTATGACAGGGCAGGCCATTAGAAACCGGACCGCCCCGATCGGGATCATGATAGAAGCCTCAAATCCATGGTGGGACAGCAGGGCGATGCCCCAGTAATACTCCTGGCTGGCCTCGTACAGCAGCACCCGCCAGAGTGTGCTGCGCCGCGACGGGTACTCCGCCGGGTCGAATGCCTGTAGCAGATCGACGATGACCTTGTCCCTATCCCACAGGTAGACCGGCGGCCCGTTCTTCAAATCGAAGAAGTATACATGAGGTTCAGTCGCAGCGTTCTCCCGCCAAAAGGACTCTCTCCCAGGGCTCAGGCCGTAACAGAGGTATAGAAACCCACTGCCGGCCGACCCCTCAAAGCTTATATGGAGCATAGTATCGCCACGATCGTCACTCCAGTGGACTGCGGCGCGCCGTCCCAGTTGTAGAAGAGCATGGTCATCAATGAATATGAGCATCTTCAAATTGGTGGGCTCATCAAACAAGTACCTGGTGCTGGCCGCGAAGCTGGCATCTGACAGGCCAGTCAGGGCAACAACTGCCCCAGCGATTAGCAACCATTTGTTCGCCCGTGCGAGAAAGCGCACCCTCATCGTTACTTCCTCCTGGGCACTCCACTTAGGCCTGTAATGTCACAGCAGACGCATTGCGACTCCTACATAAGCAGTATTATGCCTGAACCCCCACCCATCCTGCCTGAATCATCCGCCCTCGACTGCGCCTGGGTGCGCCGCACTGGTAGGGATTTCGCGCCCTGCTACCGAATACACGGCAAGGACCGGCGGTGCCGTTCGATCCCGCCGGGCAATCAAAGGATAGGCGGGATTGACGTGAGTGAGCAGGGGTTTGTCCAGCATTTCGTGTGCACATTGGATGAGGCGCGGAAGATCGTTGACCGTTACCCGGAGCACTGGGTCTCCAACTGTGGCTGCCGTGAGGGCACGGGTGCCTGCAAGCGGTCGCGGATTGACGTCTGCCTGCAGTTTCAGGCCAAGACTGCCGCCGGGGGTTCCGGTATGCACAAGATAACCCGGCAGGAGGTCGAGGATATCCTTGAGGAGGCCAGGACGAAGATGCTGGTGTCCCGCCCTTTCCGGGACCCGGACGTGCCCGGGGGAATCGAGGGCATCTGCTTCTGCTGTGATGATTGCTGCTTGTACTTCAAGAAGCACGAAGAAGCCTGTGACCGGGGCGCAAGCATGGAGAGGACGGACCCGACTGCATGCATAGACTGTGGCGCCTGCGTAGAATCATGTTACTTCTATGCACGCGAAGTCGGCCCGGATGGGCTTGTCGTAGATAGCGAGAAGTGTTTCGGTTGTGGCTTGTGCGCCGGCGTGTGTGAGGCCGGAGCCATCACCATGGTGCAGCGGTAACGGTCGCCGGACATTGGCGACCAGGCTACTCGTGTGATAGACGCGTCCAGCAAAGTCGTGGCGCCGGGCTTCATTGACCTGCAGACTCTCGGGCCCCCCACGAGTCCCTACTACCGGATAACCACCAGATCAAGCTCGCACGGTGCAAGCCACTCGCCTCCTACGGGTGTCACCCTGGCGACGTCGCACTGAGCGTAGCCCGCGTTTCCCACGGTCGGCTCGATGGCCACGATCGCGTCCGCCGGCAGGGCTGTGGTATCTCCTTTCTGCACGCGGGGCGGCTCGTGAATCGTAATTCCGATCCCGTGCCCGATGCTTCCGCCCCAGAACTGCGTCACATCATGTCTGTCATAGATGCCCCGCACAGTCTCGAGCAACTCCGGGCTGGTGGCTCCGGGCTTCAGCGATGTGAGGCAGGCATGCTGGGCCTCGACAAACGCATCGCGCAGCCTGTACACGAGGGGCTCGGGCTCTCCTATGACGAAAGTCCGGATGACATCGGCGCTATACCCGTCATAGGTCGGGCCGAATGCCACCCGGATGACCTGGTTCGGAGGGATGACCCGCCGCAAAGGCGGCGAGTGAGGCGCACGCATCTTCCTCCCGAACGAAACCAGTGTCGGGTAGCCGAATCCATCACAACCTTCCGCCCTCGCGAACCCGTCGATTTCGGTGGCTATGTCAATCTCGGTCACCTCACGACCTGCCCCGACCGCAGATACCAGGAAATCCCTCACACGCCTCATGCCGACCACAGCGACCTCGTTCGCTCGGCGGAGCACGGCGATTTCGCCCGTGGCCTTGACCAGCTTGAGCGAATTGACCTCGTCGTAGACGGGTATCGCCTTGAGGCCAGGCATGGTGGCCCTGAGCGACTCGTAGAAGGCGAAGGTCATGGAGTCCACTCCGACCCGGGCGTTTTCTCGAACCAGCTTCCTGAGCAGGTCAAAGTGAGTCCGAACGGGCTCGGCCGGGCCATAGACTGCGATGTTCTCCTGCCCAAACCAGGTCGGCGACCACCAGCCCTCAAACGCCAGATACTTGTCTACGCTGGGGATCAAGAGCATGGCGCTAGCGTCCGCCACCCTCACCAGGACCCCGCAGAAGCGGGTGTACAGCATGGTCCGGAAACCGGACAGGTAATACATGTTCTCCGGGGCGGTCAGCAGAAGAAAGTCCAGTCCCAGCCGCCGTCCCACACCGGCGGCATCCGCGAAGCGCTTCTCCTTAATCTCAGGCGTGACCTCCAGAAGAACCCCTCCTCTGATGCTCGTAGCAGCCTCTGGGCACGGATCACCCGCCAGGCCCACACTAACGGCTGCAAGTCGCTGACTGGAGCCTACTTCACCATGACCGTGTAAGTAGCCTGCTTGATCGATTGCCCTTCCCACGGCCGGAGGTAGTCGAGCTTCACCTCAAACGAACCCTTCTTCAGGCCCTTGAACTCGAAGACCTGCACACCCGGTGCGCCGACAAGACCGGACGAGCCTTCCTTGAATGTAGTCTTGACCAACTCCAGCGAGGCCTTGTCGAAGGAAGCCGACCAGCTGTAGCCTGTGCTGGGATTCGACTCGACAACAATCTGAAACATCTTGCCGACTGCAGTCTGGAGCGTGCTACCGGGCGGTGTCAGTCGAGGCCGTTGCGCGCTCGCAGCAACCAGCACCACGCAGGCCACCAGGGCCGCCACGACGATCCCAACCACCACCAGCTTCTTCACGATTACTCCCCCTTGCGTACCCTACATCCGCGGAGCCACCGGGCTCCTCGCCAGCCAAAGCCGTTAGACGCCGGATCATTCGCTGAGGTCCGTGTTTTCAGCCAGGGTCCCGAGGAGACGCACCGGTCGCAGGCGTCTGGACCAAGTGCGACGAACTACCCAGTCCAGTATACCGCGGCAAAGGGGGATCACGACTTGAACCAGTCCAGCGCGTATGATCCATTTGCCGGGACCGCCGGGTACTACGCTTGCCACCGGCATGACTACCCCGTCCAGATCGCCCAAATCATCGCCTCCGCCTTCGGTCTGGACGGCAGAGGCAGGTTGCTCGATGCAGGGTGCGGCACCGGCAAACTAACCTTCTTGCTGAAGCCGCTGTTTGAACAGGCGGTCGGTGTCGACCGGAGCGCGGCTATGCTTGCGGAAGCTGAGAGACAGGCCAAGAGACAGGGCATCGCCGGCATAAGCTGGGTGCTCGGGACAGCCGAAGACGCCGGAGCGGATCTGGGCAAGTTCCGGCTCGTCTCGTGCGGAGACGCCTTTCACTGGATGGACCGCGAGAAGGCCCTGACCACCTGGCATGGCCTGCTGGAGCAGCGGGGCGGCCTGGCCGTCGTCGGCGCCGGCGGAGGCTCAGGCAGCGGCCCTGAGCCGTGGCAGGTGGCGATGTGGGAAGTCATCCACCGGCATCTCGGCCCCAGAAGGCACAACGCGGAATGGCAAGAGCGGACAACCAAGAGGCACGAAGAGGTCATCCGGGAATCAGGCCTGTTCCGGCTGATATCTGTGGGTCATGTGGAACACACCGGCGTCCGGGATTTCGACTCGGTTCTCGGGTTCCTGTACTCCACCTCTTTCTGCAACAAGGGCCTCTTGGGCGATAACGTGCCCCGCTTCGAAGAAGACCTGCACCGCTCGCTTCTTCGAGCCGAGCCCAGCGACAGGTTCGCCGAGCCGCTGAGAGCTGAGTACATCCTCGCGCAACGTGCACAGGGGGCAGGACGCACCGCCCCAACGCACCTGAGGCGCCGGGCTCGCCTAGCCTACACCCAGCTCGCGCGCCCGACGACCCTCTCGCCATCCGGCTCGATGCTGATCTTGAAGCCGTGTGGTTCGGACATCTCGGCCAGGCGCTTCAGGATGTCCGCACCCATGGCGGCATCCGCCAGGTGCGGCTCGCCCCGCCGCGCACGGTGAGGCGCTCCGAGCCTCAACTCGACAGGATACAGGTCGATGCTCTTGAGCTGCAGATCCTCGTAGCGGCAGACCGGCACCACGGACTGCCAGAAACGCATGTCCGTGCTGAACCCCCGCGGGTTGCCCTCCTTGTCCATCGTGCGCGTGTCCACAATGTCGGCCGGCGTCGACTGGGGACCGATGTTCACCATATCGTAGATCTCGGCTGGGTATCGCACTATCTGGCTGCTGCGGTAGAAGAAATTGCCGAGCGAGTAGAAGACCGGCTTGCCCTTGTAGACCTCGCAGGCGCGCAGCATGTGCGGGCCGTGTCCGACGAACACGTCAGCCCCCGCATCTATGCACCTATGCGCCGCCTCCGGGATGAACTCCGCGATTTCCGGCGAGTTGCTCCGCCGGCCCTTGCCCTGGTGAGCATGCAGGCTCATCACCACGAACTCGGCCTGCCTCTTGGCATCGTTGATCCACCGGCAGATATCGTCAAGGTCCTTCGTGTTCATCTTGCACCTGATGACAGGCGCGTCACCCTTGATGAACTTGACAGCCATCATATCTATCACATTATCGTCCGGCTTTGTGCCCGACGCCTTCTGGCGCTGCCTGACCAGGTCCGCGATGCCGAGCGCCTCAGACAGGTCGGACGCCGCGGCGAATCTCTGCGGGTCGAGCACATATTCGTAGTCTACCCGTAGGTGGCTGATACCCGGCCTTCCCGGGAAGTCCTCCCGTGCAGAGGCGGCAGGCGCGCCGACAGTGTAGCTGGACGTGGCGCCGACGAATCCCACGCGCACACGGTCAGTGTCCAGGTACGCAGGGGAACGGGCCTCGCCGAGGTTCATCCCGCCGCCTGCGACCACCACGTCACGCTGCTTCAGCGCGTCGAGGGTGTCCACCAGGCCCTTCCAGGTGAAATCGTTGGAGTGGTTGTTGGCGACGTTGAACAGGTTGAACCCCATCCACTTGAGTTCGTCGATGACATACTCAGGTACGCCAAGGTTCACTCCACCGTGTTCTGCGGAGGGGACCAGCGGCGGACGGGGCGTCACGATCTCGAAGTTCACGAACGCGGCGTCGGCCTGGCGGATCAGCTTGACAAGGTCGAGGAACGCGGGGTCGGTCTTCTGGGAACACCTGTGGGTGATTATCGAGTCACCGGCAGCTACAAATGTAAACGACGACACGGGTTTACCCCTCCCAGGTAGTGCTGTGTTCTCGTGGCGGTGCGAAATGAACCAACGCGCAGGTCAATAATGCTTTCGCGCCACATGCGGGGGCTTCCTCCACGGCAGACGAGAGCTTCCTTCACGGTAACCGGGCGCTTGCACCACGGATGGCGCGTGTGCGGCTAGTCAAGTCTCTTGATGAAAGATACCTGGTATTCCTGGAATCCAAGTTTGCTGTGCGCCTGCCGGCTGAGCTGGTTCGACCACCAGGTATCGGATTTCACCCTGCGGCAGCCCTGCGACCTGAACCATTCCTCCAGGCGTCCGTAAAGCCCGCTTCCAGTGCCCTCCCGGCGACGCTCATCCACCACGAACCAGTCCTCTATGACGCCGGTGGGCGTCCATTCATCCCACCGGTCATGCTCCACGCCGCCGATGATAAACCCCACAACCCGCCCGTCCGTGTCTTCCGCCACGAGCGTCATGAAGTCCCGGCCCTGGTGGCTCTCGACGTCGGAGAAGTACTCTCCGAACGCGGCCTCCAGGTCCCTGTCCTTTGTCAGGTCGAAGAGGTCTGGGGGAAGAACGGTACGCTTGTACTCGCCGTGGAGGGACTTTAGCAGCTCAAGCACCGCTACCCGGTCGCGGGATTGGTATTCACGTATGTGCAACAATAGTCACCCTCACCAGGGGTCCAGTCCTCGACCCATAACGCATCTGGCTTCGGGATGGGGCAGGAAGGTTCCTCTAACGCCGCGGGCCGCGGCAGGCTCGAAGCTGGGCCAGGCGCTGGGCCGATACCAGGCTTTCCGGTACCCGAGCCCTAAATCGAGCCTAGCCCCGTGACTTTGACCTTCGCCCGGTAGTGGATAGTCGAGAACTGGTACTTCGCGCGTGTTTCCCTGGCCTTCTCCACACCGGCGAATGGGCTCACCACGACCAATCCCAGCGGGTCGCTATCCGCCGCGCGGAGCTTGTCGAGGAGCTTCTGCCCGCGGCCTGTCATCTCAGCCTCGATGACGCTGGCCTTTTGTTTGGTGTCCATGGATGTCCTGGTTGATAAGTCCACAGGCGTGGATAGCCGTAGCCCGAAGTCCGTGCTCACGTCCAGGACGAGAGTCCAGGAGGCCGGAAAGAAACAGCAAGCGCCCTCTCTATCGCCTCGCGTCCTGAAGAACCTGACCGAGAGCTCCTGCACGCCCGTCAGCGCAGACTTTATCGTCTCGATGTTGTCGCCAAGGCCGAGTGCCAAGGCGTCATTTTCGTGGCGCGCGCTGAAGCGTGAGCACCCGGCGGTGAAGGTCTCCGGAACGGTCGGCGTGAAAGTCTCAACACCTCACCCCTCGTCACCATAGATTCTGCAGGTGACGTGGGGGTTTAAACGCTCTGCGCCGCCGCCAGAATTAGAAAGGAGACAAGCATAAGGCTGGGGAATCGCATGTGATGACAGCAACGCGGTGTTACTGATGGGACAACAGCTGGAGATGTACTGGATGCTAAGGACTTACGAAGAGGCGCTAGATTGGATTTCGCAGGCGCCCAGGTTCAGCCCCAACCTTTCTTTGAACCGCTTTGCCCGGCTTCTCGACGCGCTCGGAAGGCCACAACGATACCCCAGATACATCCATGTTGCCGGCACCAACGGTAAAGGCTCGGTCACGGCGATGGTCGCCTCTATGCTCCGGGCCGCGGGGCTGAAAACCGGGATGTACACTTCTCCGTCACTCGAGGACTTCCGGGAGAGGATCGTCGTTGACGGCTCCATGATCGGGAAGGATGACCTCCACGACTTGGCCAACGTGGTCAAGACCACGGCGGAAGACTTGGCGTCACAAGGCTTCGAACGCCCGCTGGAGTTCGAACTCATCACCGCCATCGCCTTTACTCATTTCCACCAGACCAGATGCGATTTTGTGTCACTTGAGGTGGGGCTGGGGGGCCAGTTCGACGCCACCAATGTCATCATTCCGGAGGTGTCGGTCATCACGACCATTGGGCTAGACCACGTAGAAATACTTGGTAATACTCTGGTCGATATCGCCAAGGAAAAGGCCGGCATCATAAAGCCCGGAGTCCCCGTGGTGACGGGGGTGAGCGAGACTGAAGCGCTGGAGGTCATCGCGCGGCGGGCCGAACAGGCCGGTGCGAGTCTATACACCGTTGGACAGGACATGAAGTGGGAAGAGTCATCCTCGGGCCTGGACGGCCAGGTGATCGATGTATCAGGTCCGGGTTTTCACTACGGCGATCTATTCATACCCCTCCTCGGCAGGCACCAGCAGGCAAATGCGGCTGTTGCGGTGGCAGCCATGTATGCTGCTGCTGCGCGAGGCACTCTGGAGTTCAGTGAAGAGGCAGTGAGAAACGGCATGGCTGCCGTCACATGGCCGGGGCGTCTTGAGGTCGTTGGGAGAAACCCCCTCGTCATACTCGACGGTGCGCACAATCCGGAAGGCGCCCTGGCGCTGCGTGCCATGGTCCAGGGGGTGAAGCGAGAGAAGCTCATCTGTATCATGGGGGTACTGGGGGATAAGCTCTATGCCGAAATGGTAAGCTCGATCGCGCCCGAATGCGACCTACTGGTCGCAACGATGCCCCCAGGGCCGCGCGCACTTCCCGCTGAGTTGCTCGCTGCTGAAGCCGGAAAACACACAAAGACAGAGACCGAGCTCGACCTCAGACGCGCCGTAGACCGCGCGCTTCTCATGGCGAAGCCAGGCGACTTAGTGCTTTGCTGTGGCTCACTGCATCTTGTGGGTCCGGTAAGGACCTATCTGCGAGAAAAGCACGGGCTGGGCAATAAGTGACCTACCCTGGTTCAGACCTGGCCCATCACGCGCTCCATCACCACGCGAGCGCCGGCAGGCGTCGCAACCGTGTTGCGGGCGCAGAACCCTGAATGCTTCCAGAAGGATGTCTCGGGGTCCGCGTTCATGTCCCAGTCCTCTGGGTTCGCCGAGGGCTCCCTGGCATAGGCTATGGCCCGCACAAGGCCGTGTTCCCGGCCCCACTCCAAGGCTTCGGCCACCATCGCCGTCGCCACGTCCTGCCTACGGAACTGGTCGTCGCCCGTGTATATGCTGACGCACCCCATCACGAGTGTCCCAGTGGTCACGTAGAGGTCAAGGGCCGAGCGGTAAGCCGTGCACGACTTCGCGGAAAGCGCGCATGGACGCGGGTACTGCCAGCCTTCTGGAGGCCGCACTGCGCCCTCCGGGTGGAAAGTGAGGATGCCTATGAGTCGCTTTCCGTGCCACGCCGCCACGGCGTGGCTGCCATAGGAACCGTGAATATCCAAGTTGAACGCCCTGAACTCCGGGTTCTGCGGTCTCGAGTCGCACCCCAGGTCGCTTACCTGCTTCCAGGGGCACCAGTCAAGCACATAGTCGTCGTCCACGCCACACTTCGAAACCAGGACCTCTCCCTGACCCGTCTGAACCTTTCGCGGCATACATTCACCCCTCTAGAAAATGGACATCACTGCATCCAGCACCTCTTTTGGGTGACTGGCGGCATTCTTGACCTTTGGCCAGTGTTTCTTGACCATGCCGTCCGGCCCGATGACGACAGTCGAACGTATGGTGCCTTCAACCGCCTTCCCGTACATAGTCTTAGAACTCCACGCGCGCACTCTATGTGTCTAACGCGTACCAGTGGCTTTCGCTATCAGCACATAAAGCGTGCTACGTCTGCTCATCTTGGTGGTTCCCACCTCCGCATATAATATAACCCAGGTGCTCGTCCACCAGCGTATTAACACTCTTTCCGCCCGGAACGAAATAAAGGATAGTCCACACGGCGGTACTCGGGGCGGAGGAGACACCTCTCTATTGGCGACACTTCAAAGCAGGTTCACGACGTACGCGTTAGGCCTGGTTACACTGGTAGCGGGCATCTACTTGGGCCAACTCGCGGAGATTCGGAGCTCGGTGGTCGGCGCCGGCGTCGCTCTGATGTGCCT
The DNA here is from genome assembly GCA_030691635.1 of Bacillota bacterium. Classification (GTDB taxonomy): domain Bacteria; phylum Bacillota; class Sulfobacillia; order JAUYEF01; family JAUYEF01; genus JAUYEF01. Next base: position 2,546 of record JAUYEF010000039.1, on the reverse strand, counting down.
TGTCGCTGCTGCGCTTCTCACCATACACCTCCCCCGGAGGGCCGGCGACCTCGAAGAAAAGTACAGGAACATGATCGACCGGCTTGATGCCATTATCGACGCCTCGCCCCTGGCGATCCTGAGCCTTGACGCATCGGGCAATATCACCTGGTGGAGCGTGGCGGCAGAACGCATCTTCAAATGGTCCGCCGAAGAGGTTCTCGGCGGCCAAGACCCCGGAATCCCGGAAGGGCAGAAGGCGGGACTTCACGACCTGAGGCAAAGGACGATTCGAGGAGAACTGGCGGGCGGCGTCGAGGCAATACGGCGGCGAAAGGACAGCTCCGAGTTCTTCGCCCAGGTCAGGGCGGCACCGATCCATGGCAGGACGGGCGAGGTTATAGGAATGGTCGGCGTCATCGCGGACGTCAGTGACCAGAAAAAGGCCGAGCATGCCCTGAGGGCCAGTGCAGAACGCTTCCGAAGACTTGCGGACAACGCAAGAGACATCATCTTCACGTTCCGGAAAGACCCAGACTGGCGGGTCGAGTATACGAGCCCCGCCGTCTGCACGATATTGGGCTACGAGCCGGATGAACTGATCGGGCAACCTTTGGTGCTGAGAAGGCTGTGCGAAAGGGCGGACTTGGCCGAACTCCTTAAAGCGGTCTCCACCTGCCGCGAATCCCAGTTCACCTTCTCCTTGCGCGCCCGGCACAAGTCTGGACGTCCTGTATGGCTGGAAGCGAAGGCCAGCAAGGTGCTCGACGCTGGCGGGCAAATCTGCGCGGTTGAGGGGATTGCGCGGGATGTTACGGAGCATATGCGGCTGGAGGAGCAACTCCGGTACATGAGCCTGCACGATGAACTAACGGGCCTGCACAACCGCCGCCATTTCGAAAGAGAGCTGCAGCGTGCGGTGGATGAAGGCCTTTACCCAATCTGTGTCATCTCAAGCGACGTTGACGGCCTCAAGCTCGTCAACGACACCATGGGTCATAAGCAGGGCGATCAGATGCTGGTCGATTACGCCAACCTGCTGGAGACGGCCATCGATATGCCGGCTGTCATCTCCCGGATTGGGGGAGACGAGTTCGCCCTCCTCCTCACGAGTACGCCGCCAGAGATGGCCGACGAGGCGGTCGCGCGGATTGAGGGGGCGGTGGAGCGTTACAACTCCCGCGATCCCATCGTGCCATTGAGTGTCTCGCTGGGCATGGCCACCACATCGGGCCCGGACACCGCCCTGGACGATCTGCTGGGCCAGGCCGACAGGAACATGTACAGGGAGAAGATCCACCGTTCCACCACGGCGGCACACAGCATAGTGAGGTCTCTGCTGGCCGTGCTGACGGCGAAGGATAATGTTGCCGAGGGGCATTTTTCCAGGGTCTCAAGGCTGTCCCAGGTGCTGGGAGAGGCGGCGAAGCTCTCGAAGAAGGATCTGGCCGATCTTGCGCTCCTGGCCGAGGTCCATGATCTCGGCAAGGTCAGCACGCCGGACCAGATACTGTTCAAGCGAGGCCCGCTGACGAAGCGTGAGCGGGAAGAGGTCGAACAGCACTCCACGGTAGGCTACAAGATAGCCCGGTCGTCGCCCGAACTCTCGCACATCGCTGAACTTATACTCCACCACCACGAGTGGTGGAACGGGACCGGCTACCCGCTCGGGCTGTCGAGCGACGCCATACCGGTCCAGTGCCGGATACTGGCCATCATCGACGCCTATGATGCTATGACGAACGACAGGCCGTACCGCAAGGCGATGACCCGCTCCGCGGCGATCCAGGAGCTGCAGAGGTGTGCCGGCCAGCAGTTTGATCCCTTGCTGACGGACCTTTTCGTCCAGATCCTCGCCGAAGGTGGCGCCGACCTCTAAGAGGCACCGGCTGTCTCGGCAAACCCCGACGCACCCCGCAAAGCGTATTCACCGGCCTGCAGGCTGTGCTCAACAACCAGCCTGCCAGACGTGCACGCGTTCGCGTTGACTCGCCATACTGACTAGTGCTTCCAGTCATTATCTTCAGCATGTCAAGCATAAATGGTGACCATTTGGAGGGATAACCATCAGTCTGGCCGAAGTGTTCCCATCGGAGGTGATTGATACTCGAAACGAATCGCAGCAGTGGTTGTGTGTGCTAGTCTTCTATTGGGCATGGTCGGTTGTGGCGGTGGCGCCCCAGCAGCCCCGGCCAAGCCGGCCCCAGCGAAGCCAGTGGAAAAGGTTTTCAAAATCGGCGGCATTGCTGGCCTGCAGACGGGTTTTGGACAGTCAATGAAAAAGGCCGCAGACCTCGCAGTCGAGGAGATTAACGCGGCCGGCGGAGCAGCCGGGTACAAGTTCACATCCGAGTGGTTTGACACCGAGGGAAGCGCGGCAACTGGCAGAACTGTGGCGCAGAGGTTGATCACTGGTGGCGCCGATGTCATCATTGGATGCCACGCTAGCACCGTCGTCTTGGCGATCCAGGATCTTATGTCTCAGAACAAAGTTTTAGAGATCGCAATGGGCAGCGCAGAGAAGATTGGTGAGCTCAACAACCCCTGGGTTGTCCGGGTCCGCGAAA
>JAUYEF010000278.1 GCA_030691635.1 Bacillota bacterium | reverse complement strand
ACGGTTGAGCCCGCTAAGACCTGACGGCCCGGCCAGAGGCGCCGGCGCCCAGTCGGACCTGGGGCGCCGGCATTGTGAATGTCAGAAGACGTGAGCGACGTTTTCTCCGGCGATCTCGATTCTGGTGAGCCGCACCACGTCGCCATCTTTGTGAGAATGAACACTGCCCGCTGAAACTTTGCGGGGCAACATCTCCTTGCCGCACTTCACTTCGGTTGTCTCCGCGGCGGACCCGCGCGCCCGCGCGGGGGTGAACCGCATCACGTGGTCCGACCCGTCACGGCGGCACTGAACCGTATACTGGCCGGGCTTCAGCGTCACCTCGCCCACCTTCACCTCGGCGTCGAAGTTGACCTGGCCTCGCTTGCCAATCTTCATCACCTGATCGTTCTCCGCCGCGGCAGCCGAGGCGCAGGCAAGAACCAGGCCAAGAACGACTACTGGACACATTGACGGTAACCGACGAACTCTCATCTCTCATTCTCCTTTCTCAGCGCGCGGCTTAGTTAGTCATTGCCGCCTCGCTGATCCTGCCTCCTTCGCTTTGCAATCGGACCACCAAACCGGCATGGCCGGCCTGCGGACCCATCCATTCGCCAACTCCTCGTTTTGCTGAACCCTTCGGCAAGAATCCGGCCCTCGCGGCGTCAATGCTGCCCGGACACGACCATCGCTGCCTGATTTCGGACAGCCGGCAGCCTGGAACCAATTGCCGGCTTTCGCCCGGCTCGGACCACCTGTCATTGACCGCAACGCCTTGGAGATCAAGGCGGATGAACGTCGCCGCCGCTACCCGGCACGCCTGCGAGCCGGAGCGTCAGAGCCGAACGGCCGCCTTGGATCTGCCCCAAAAGGCGCAAGGGATTGCGGACGGCGCCTGCCGTCGCGGCCGCCGCCGGACCCAGGTTGAACCGGCTGTGGCGCGGTGGACGTTGCCCGCTGGCGATGTGTCACGGCGGTAGCCGCCGCCACGGGCAGGTCTGGCATTACAACTGCTCACAACCACCAGGGAAGCAACGAGAAGGAGAAAAGGGCATGGAGTCTGGATCGGCGACACTCACGTACTTGATCGCGGAACCCTTCGAAAGCGCCTTGAAGTCGGTCCGACAGGTGCTGGCGAAGGAGGACCTGCGTGTGCCGCTGGAGTTGGACGTAACTGTCAGAATCCGCAAGGAGTTGGGGTTGAGCTTGGCCCCCTGCCGGGTTCTCTTCGTGGACTGCCCTGTCCTGCTGCTCGAAGCCGTGACACTGGACAGCTCGGTGGCCGCCATCCTGCCCCTGCATGTGGCCTTGGCGGGCTATGGACCGCAGACGCGCGTTCACTTGATCAGTTCGTCAGTCGCTTTCAATCTAAGCCTGCCTCCGGCACCCTCCGCGGCCGTGGGCAAACTCCAGACCAGGGTCGTACGAGCACTGGAGAAGATCGCGTCGCGACAGGCAGTGTGTGAGTTGGTTCCATGATGGCCGCCGCCGGCCTGTGTGACGCGAGGAGATGCGAGATGGAGAAACGCGGTCCCGATAATCCGCCCAGCCAGGATGGCAAGGATCGTGCATCACTCCTGGTGGTGAGTTCGTTTCAGGAAGACTTGGTCCAGCTACGTCGCATGCTCGACCAGTCCGTTTGGAACCTAAGGTCGGCCGGCAGCTTCCAGGAGGCGCTTGCGCTGTTGCGGGAGAACTCGGTCGCGGTGGTGATCTGTGAACGCGACCTGCCGGATGGAAGTTGGAGGGATGTTATGTCGATGTTGACGCCGGTGGAGCACGCTCCCCGCCTGATCGTGATTTCACGGCTTGCGGACGAGCGTCTGTGGGCAGAGGTGATGCATCTGGGCGGGTTCGATGTGCTCTCGAAACCGTTTTACGAAAAAGAAGTGGCCTGGGTGACGGAGTCGGCTTGGCGGCAGCAGCAGAAACGGAATCCGCGAGCCCGCTATGCGGAGGCTTAGCCGGGCGATGTCCGAATCACCGGCAGAAAGGAGGTAGGAAGACCATGTTCAAGATGATAGAAGAACGAACCAAAAGCGGCAGGGTGGAGACCTTGTGGCGCCTTGCCCGCCAATTCGCCGTGCTCATCGCGACCGCAGCGCTTTTCGGAAGTCTCTACCTGGCTTTTCTCATCAGCGAATGAGAGCAGGGAAAGAAGGAACATTCTCATGGAACTGAAGGAATTGCAGCGGCACATCATGACGCTTGCTACCCTCGAGGAGTCGGAAGCCCCCGTCGTCAGTTGTTATTTGGATCTTGAAACAAGCGGCTACCGCACTGTGCTCAGTGAGCGCGTCCACTTGCTGCGCAAGACATTTCCGACGGCGGAAAAGCGGCAGGATTTCGAAGCGGCTGTTGCACTGATCGAGGAGTACCTCGCCTTGGGAATACACCGCGACACGAATGGCCTCGCGTTGTTTGCCCGCGGAGGGTCTCAGCGCTTCTTCCTGCCGCTTCAATTTCATGTTTCGGTGCCAAATTGGATCGCAGTGGGCTCGCTGCCCAACATCTATCACTTGGTCGAGCTCAAGGACACCTATCACCGCTTCGTCGTGATGCTATCCGCCGAGGACAGCACCCGCATTCTCGGGGTGAACCTCGGCGCGATCACGCAGGAGATTTGGGACAGGCGCCCAGAACTCCGCCAGCGCGTCGGACGAAGCTGGACGAAAGATCACTATCAGAGTCACGTCCGGGAGCGCACCAACCAGTTCCTGCATGAGGGGATACAGGTCTTGGAGGGAATGATGCTCGCGGATGGCTACAAACATCTGATCCTGGCCGGAAATCCTCGCGTCACATCACGCATTCGCCAGGCCTTACCGAAGCAGTTGGCGGCGATGCTGGTTGATATTGTGCATGCATCGGCCCAGGATGCCGTTTCCGATGTCGTGCGCGCCACGCTGCTCAGCTTCATCGAACAGGAAGAGCAGGAGTCCTTGGCCTTTGTCGACAGGCTCCAGGAAGCAATTCACACGGACGGACTGGCAGTTGTCGGCGCCCGGGCGAGCATGCAGGCCCTGCAAGCCCGGCAAGCAGACGTGCTCATACTCGCCAAAGCGTACTGTCCGGACCCTAGCTGGATTTGTGCAGCCTGCGAGGCAATGGAGGTCGAGACCGCAATGCCAAACAGGTGTCCCAGGTGCCGAGAACCTGAACTCTTGGCCCTGGATGTTAAGGAAACAATGGTAAGGCTCGCTGAACAGACCGGCTGCGGAGTCGAGGTCGTGAACCATAGCGATGCGTTGATGCGGCTTGGCGGCGTTGGCTGCCTCCTTCGCTACCTGGCGCCCGACCAATACCACCGAAGGGCGGCGTGAAGGGGGCGGTGCCGGCGACGGTTGTGAGGAGAACATATTATGCAACGCTTCAAAAACATCCTCCTGCTGATGGACAACGAGGCGCCGACAAGCCATGTGTTTGAAAGGGCGATAGCCCTGGCGTGGAGAAACCATGCTCGAATCACAGTCGCAGGCGAGCTGGACGCGCTGCCGCGGGAGATGCAAAGGCTGGTTCCGGCCATAGGGCCAGAGGATCTTCTGGAGCTTGCGGCGCAAGAGCGACTTGCACAACTGGAGCTGCTGGTTGAACCGGAACGCCAAGAGGGTTTCGAGATCAGGACCCGGGTCCTGTGCGGAAGGCCGTTTCTGGAGGTCATTCGCGAAGTCTTGCGCGAGGGACACGACCTGGTGATGATGATGGGCCGAGGAGGAAGGTGCGCTCGGGGAGGCGCTGTTTGGCAGCACCTCCATGCACTTGATGCGGAAGTGCCCATGCCCGGTGTGGGTGATGAGCCCGGCGCAACGCCACAAGTACGCCCGCGTTCTGGCGGCTGTGGATCCGGTCACTTCGGATGAAGCCCACCAGGCGCTCAATGTCAAGATCATGGAACTGGCCATCTCCTTGTCACGGACAGAAGGAAGTGAACTCCACGTCGTCCACGCTTGGCGTCCTTTCACCGAGAGACTGGTCCCTCTTGGCAGCCGCCTGTCTCAGGAGGAGAAGGAGAAGGTCGATCGGGAGTGGGCTGCGTCGCACGAGTGCGCCTTCAGCGAGCTATTGCAGAAATTCGACATGCAGGATCTTCGGGTCCAGGCGCATTTGGTCAAGGGAGAAGCCGGAGAGATCATTCCGGCCTTGGCGCGAAACAAACACATCGACGTCATCGTCATGGGTACCGTGTGCCGTACCGGTATTGCCGGGCTGTTCATCGGGAACACCGCCGAGAAGGTCCTCCGTCGAGTAAACTGCTCTGTTCTTACGGTCAAGCCTGAGGGATTCGCCACGCCAGTGAAGCTTATAGCGGACCCAAGATTTCAGACCAGGCAATAAGCTAAGATTTCGGCGGAGTCGTGACGCAAGGAGAGACGATGACGACGACGCGAAAGCAGTATAGCCCCAAGTTCATGGCCAGGGTCGCGCTGGAGGCGATCCGCGGCGAGCGGACGCTGAACCAACTGACCTCGCAGTTCCATGTGCACCCGGCGCAGATCGGCCAGTGGCGCAAGGCAGCGCTGGAACAGATGGCAGACCTGTTCGTCGACGGCCGCAAGCGTGAGCGTGCGGAGGGCGACGTGGAAAAGGAAACGCTGTACGAAGAGATCGGCCGGCTGAAGGTGGAGCTGGACTGGCTCAAAAGAAAAGTTGGTCTGCTCGACTGAGGAGCGGCGGCTACTGGTGGAGCGGGAGAGTCTGGAGATCAGCGTGCGGCGGCAATGCGAACTGCTCGGGGTGAACCGGTCGGGCCTGTACTTGTGCTCCGCAAAAACACCATCCGAGCCTCACGAATCGTCATGTAACGTCTCGTAACATCCACGGAACCGCAACGCCAAATCGTTCATTCCATTGAGGACCAGCTATTTGCGGAGCACAGGGCACGGTCATGCCTTCTCTTCGATCCTCATCAGAAACTCCTTCGCCGTCACCGCCGCGATTCCGAACTGCTCCAGGCCAGCTTGCCTGTCCCCCTCTCCCTTCAACCCTCCCTCCGCCCCTCCATCCCCCGCCGGAACTCCCTCTCGCAATCCCTCCACGTAATGCTCCCGCCCCTCGCCGCCCACTTTCACCCGCATCCCCGCCATTTCCGCCGCAATCCGCAACCCCCCGCCATGCAGCAACACCTGCAGCCCCGTGACCAGATCCCGCTTCGGCACCCCGTAGTAACCCTTGCTCAGGCTCTCCGCCGCCCCCCCGTGATGATCGCCGCTGGGCGCACGGCAGGCGGGCCGTACAGGCACATCACGGACAGCCAGCGGGCCCGTGCACTGGAGGTCTACACCGCCATCGAGGGTGGCGAGATCGAACAGGACGCACGCCGGCGCA
>JAUYEF010000244.1 GCA_030691635.1 Bacillota bacterium | reverse complement strand
GACCATCAGCCGCGGGTCCTTCGAAGACATTTTGAAGTCGCCATCAGGGTCGGGGAATCTCATGTTGAGAATCCTGCCGTCGCCATCCATGTCTTCCGGAACGATGCCATCGTCCACCCGGTCGAGCGGCCAGAGCCTCGGTGTGCTGCGCAGCATGTACGGGGTGGTGAGATAGAGCTCAGCGCCGTCCGGGCTGACTCGCGGCAGGATATAGAACGCTCGCGTGTCGAGCAGGCTCGTCACTGATTCGTCCTTGCCGTAGTTTCCAAGCAAATAGGCGATGGTGTAAAGGCATGTTGCGCAACCAGTCACCTCACCCGCATGATGGTTCCCATCGATGTACATCGCAGGCTTGGCTTCATCCGAGCTGGTCGCGAAGTTGGTGATGGTGGCCAGCCACAGGTCGCGGCCGCCCGTGGTCTTCCCCGCCGACTCAAGCTTCATCAGTCCTGGGTGCTCTGCCTTGAGGGCCTGGAGCTTGTCCTGCAGCTCGTTGTAGGTGGTGTATACCGCGAACTCCTCAGGTGATACGGGCATGATCCATTCTCTCCCTTCGGGCCGGCCGCTCGACGCCGGCCCGGCCTTGTCCACCGTGTATCGATTCTCCAGAAACGGGGGTTGACCTGCCCTATCCGGCGCACGCAGGGCTTCCATGCATGACCTGCGCTATTGGGCGCAGGCAGGCCTCCATGCGTACTCCATCCTCTGGGCCGTGAGCGACGCCAGCCCGGGCCCGGCGGTGCGCTCGACAACATGCAGGGCAAGGTCTATTCCGGCAGATATCCCGCCGGCGGTGATGATCCTGCCTTCATCCACAAACCTGACGCCCCTCACCACATCCACTGCCGGATGTTGCTCCTGTAGCAGGTCGAGGCTGGCCCAATGTGTCGTGGCCCTCCGGCCGTCCAGAAGCCCCGCCCTGGCAAGCAGCAGCGCCCCGGTGCAGACGGATGCGATGATCTCGCAATGAGGGTCGCTGTCCCGGATAAAGCCCACCACCGGCTCGATGTCCTCTCCACGCCTTGTGCCTGCACCGCCCGGTACGACCAGGATGTCCGGCCTCGCGCAGTCGTCCATCGTGGCGTCCGGGAGCACCTTCAGCCCCCCGGCGCATGTCAATGGCCCGCCATGCTCGCCCACAAGCGTGATGGCATAAGGCACCGGAGCCTGTGAGGCCGCCGCCATCCTGTTGGCGACTGAGAAGACCTCGTACGGGCCGCAAAAGTCCAGTTCTTCAACACCGTCGAAGACCACTATGAGGATCCGTCGCACGCCGTTGCACCTCGCTGCTCTGAGCCAGTATTTGGCAAGAATAATGCCGTTCCGGACATGCAAAGATAGTCGTTGTGAGGCGGGGAGCGAAACCAACGCCACATCAGGCGGACTGAGATCGGTTCCTGTCCTCCCAGGATCCCGGCACTTTTGTGCCGGGATTCCAATTTCGGTTATGACGCTATTGAAAAGCAAAAGAGCCATGCCGCGCAAGCGTTAATAGACCCACACCCTCCTGGAAGGATGCGAGGCCTGTGTTTTTTGACTCGGTGCTCCGTGGCATCGCGTGGTCACTCTGCTCTTCCCTCTCCTGCTCGGTGAAAGATCCTTCGTGTCTTTTTCAGCGCTCAGGCAAGTTTTCCTTCCCGCCCTGGTGGTCGGGGGCTCGGATGCAGTCGCTGTGGCTCTTGCTCTCGGCGTGATCATGCTGGTCCCGCAGCTCAAGCGTCTTCAGGCGGTCATACCCAGGCCGGTTATGCGCTTCGTTACCTGGTCTTAACATACAGAGCCGTCGTGCCTCGAAGGATGACTCTCACGAAAGAATGGTACGAGCCCGACGGTCCCTGCTCTTCGGCGAAGAATGTCAGGTGCACCACGCGCCCGATTTCCGGCCTGCCGTTTACCAGGTTCACGATGTCGTAGGTCTTGATCTTGTCGGCTATCCTCTTCGGGTCGAACTTGAACGCAAACTTGCCGTCTTTCACCGGCACTCTGCCTTGTTCCAACACGGCGCCGGGGATCACGGAGGCGTAGCGTATCTCCTTCGCAGTGCTCCTTCCCGTGATGGTCAGGCCATCAACGGGCGAGAAAGGCGTCTCCTCCTTCATGTCGAGAGTGATGCCCGGCCCCTCCGACGGCTCGCTCTCCGTGACAAACACCCAGCCACCATCGTCGGGAAGCCCTGGCACTCTACCCTTGTGCCCGTTCCACGTCGCGTCAACGTTATAGACCCACACGCCTGGCTGGTCGAGAATCCATTTGTCCTTGCCGACGAAGTATCCCATCTTGTCGGCCTGGCCCTGTGTGACGAGCTTCCGGCCGTCCGGCGCGAGCAGCGAGTAGGTCACATCGCACGGCACGACCGGGTCTATCTGCAGCACCGAACCATACGCACTGCCCACAGGGTAGACCATGCCCGGCCTGGTGGCGACCATGAAGAACCGGGCGGGCTTCCCGTCGGGACTGGGCAGGTCCTCGCTGCCGGCGGCGATCACGCGGTTGTTGTTTGAACCCTTGGGCAGTATGAAGGCCGAAGACATATACCCTGCGTACAGCGGCTGCTGTCCTTTACGCGCCATGACGAGGCCGCCCAGCAGCCGGTAGATGTCACCGGGCAGGTCGCCGTTGTTCGACGCCCCGATCTGCCCGCCGAAGTTCGTGCGGCTGGTGGGCCAGTAGGGCGCCCGGACGTTATCCTCACCAACCAGGAAGCGCGACATGAACCCTGGCCGTGGGGCCGCGCCATAGTAGTAGGCAAGACCGGTGATGTACTCTGGGAACATGTGTGGTGACAGGCCATTGCTCGTCTTGATCCGGACGTTCGTGCGCCCCACGACGACCGTCTCCGGCAAGTCCTGGTCCACCTTGCTCCCTTTCATCTCGTAGGTCAGCACGGGCTCGATCTTGTTTGCGCCCTGCTGCTCACTGGCGATGAGGATCGCGTCCCCTGAGTTGTACGGGAAGTTGATGTGGGCAAGAAACCTCAGGTCGTTGACATCCTCGACGTAACCTTCGAACTTGGTCTCGCCCTTCTCCACAAGGACGTTCTTGATACGCACCTTCTTGCCGTGGGCGATGAGAGGTGAGTCCTCAGGGTACACCACGCCGGCGTGCCGCATGACGCACACCCATAGGTGGCCCTCCAGGTCCCAGTAAGTCGCGGTGATCCGCGCGTGGTACTCGCCGGGGGCGCCAAGGGGAAGCGGCTTCATCCCCTGAGCGGCCCCGAAGATGCCGCCCTCCGTGGCTTTGCCGGTGGACACGACTGTCCTCACGTTCTGGGGGTCGGAGTCCACGTAGAGGTCCGCCTTTATCGTCACATCGGCCGGGACCGCCGGGGCGAAGCCGATGTCCCGGCCATACCTGTTGCCCACAGGGTACGGCTGCCCCTGGAAGGTGGCCGTAGCCATCGTCATGCGCTTGGCTATCCAGAAGGTGTACTTGCCCCCACCCTCATAGCGGTTGCCCCAGGCATCCTCGATGAAGCCTTGCGCCTCCACCGTGTACTTGCCGTAGGCTGGAGGCTTCCAGCCAGTCATCTTCGCGTTTTTCGTGGTCGCGCCGGCACCACGCTTTGCGGCGAACTTCGCAGCGCCCAAGTCCTCGACCTTGCCCGACGGGCCGGTCACCCTGACAGACCACTGGCCGCTCTTGTAGTTCCAGGGGATGTTGCGCTGCGGGTTCATCCTGTCCATCAGGAACGTGGGCTCCAGGTTATACGCGATCACATTACCCTTCGTATCAAAACGGGGCAACACGACTTCGTCGTGGATGATGTGCCGCGGCGATATGGCCACTCTATCCTTGTCCTCTTCCGCGACCACGCCCCGGTACCCGTTTGAGTTATAGTCGGCGAGCAGGACCCAGTAGCAGTGCCTGGTCAGTTTCGAGGCGTCCACCCATGCTCCGGTGAAGTCTTTCCCATCCGCCGGCACCGGGGGCGAAAAGGCGCACGACACTTCCGTCAGGTCCTTGGGCCTGGCTGCGAAGCCTTCGTTGCTGAAGCTCGCTCGCCTGCGGGGACTGGAGTAGCCGAAATCGAACCTGAGCCGGTAGATGCCCGGCGGCAGGTCCGCGGGCAGGCGGATCTCAACGGTCCTCTTCGCGGTCATGGCTCCTCCGGCGAGATCCTCGGCGAAGGAGCTCAGAGGCGCTTCCAACAGCACATCGATGGGCGTCCTGTACAGGTACCCAGTGTACCGTGAGGACGCCGCCGTGCCACCACCCTCTACTGGCAGGCGCGCCGGCGTCAGGATGGTGGAAACCTGCTCATCGTTCGGGTTGCGCTGCAGGCCTCTGGGATCGAAGTCCCGCTCGGCTGTGATCAGGACAGGTATCCGGTCGGTCTTCGGGTCCAGCGCTCGTATGGCCGAAACGAGGTCGTGAGAGAGCGATAGCGTCAGGTCCAGGACGACCCGCGCTCCGGGACGCCACCTTGCAGGCCTGTAGGTGGTGGAGAAACTCCACGACCCCAGGTGCGTCTTTCCCTTTGCGTCGAACGTCCCCTGTGGCTCGCTCCTCACAGACCGCACAAGTCGCTCCCAGAATGTGGGCGGCGGCGCAGGCTGCTCGGTTATGCTCGCGTTTGGGGTCGCGGGGCCTGCGGACGCCGTGTTCACGGGCGTCGTGGCTGCCTGCGCCGAGCTCACAGCCGCCGTGCCTGTGGGCACCGCGCAGGCCATGGCCACGAGCGACGACCCCACCATTAGAACCGCAAGCGCGACCGCAAGGCCGCGCGTCCTGGTCGACAGGATGTTCCCCTCCTTGAGGTCCGAAAGCGCACTCCCGTGCTGTATGCGCCTTGATTCGCCCAGTGCATTCCAGAACCTGCCAGGTTCATAATCATTTAACAACTCCGCAACGCTTTGTGAGGAAGGCCTCTGGTGACGCTCGTCGGCAGCGCTCAAGGGCGGTGTGGCAGGCTCCAGGCATCCGGGTGGCGAAAGTGGGCTTTAGGGAGTCGGCGATAGCCCGAGGCGTTTCCTGAGACTGCGGAATCGCCCTGCGCAATCTGCCCAATCATAAAGAAGAGCCCTGGTGAACGCTGGAGGGTTGAGCTGTGGCTAATGACAGCAGAATCAAGGATGACGACCTGGTAAGTGCCGCGAAGCAGACCCGGGACAAGGCGTACGCGCCGTATTCGCGGTACAAGGTCGGCGCGGCTGTGCGGTGCAATGACGGCAGGGTGTTCACAGGCGCCAATGTTGAGTCGGCTTCATACAGCCTGACGTGCTGCGCCGAACGCGTGGCCATTTTCAAAGCCGTCAGCGAAGGATGCAGGTGTTTCGAGGCGCTGGCGGTGGTCACTGACGGGCCCCGGCCCGCAGCACCTTGCGGCGCCTGCCGCCAGGTGCTCGTCGAGTTCTCACCCGCAGCACGCATAATCATGGAAAACCTGCAGGGTGACCGGGCCGAGGCTCTCGCCAGGGACTACCTGCCGGATGCGTTCCTCCCCACCGCCCTTCCACTGCGCGAGTCTGAGTCATGAACAGGCGCGCGCAGTCGGGTCCGCTGAGTTGCAGACGGCTTCTATGCCCCGGATGTCGCCGTTTCCAACTTCTTGAACCATTCAACGAACTCGCAGCACAGGTCGACCACGTGCGTTATGATCTTCTCACCGTGCTCCGCGCTCGCCAGGCTGGGGTCGCCGATGACTCCGACCTTTGAAGTGTCCTTGGACGTCGGGTAGATGTGGAAGGACTTGCCGTTCAACGTCACCTGCGAACCCGCGGCGGGCAGGTCGCGGAACGATGCGGCCCCGGGAGGCTGGAACAGGTCGGGGCGGGTCGCCCCTGGCGCCACATAGGCCATGACCGAGCCGATCGGCTCACTGCCGTGGCCCGTCTTCGGCGACTGCATCCCGTAAAGATCCCTGTAGAATGCCTCGTCGAGCAGTCGCCAGATGTCAATGCAGGCTGTCCGCTTCTGTCCCATCCGCATCAAGTCCCTGGCATAGTGCTCGATGATCGGGACGTTCCCACCGTGCCCGCAGAGGAAAAGCACGTGGTCGGCTCCTACCTCAAACAAGCACTCGGTGAGGTCTTCCAACGTAGCCCGCAGGGTCGACGGGCGGTATGTGAGCGTTCCCGGAAAGCCCCGGTGAACTTCGGAATAGCCGTACGGCAGGGTCGGTATGTAGAGAGAATCCGTGCGTTCAGCCACACGTTTTGCGATAGCCTCGCTGGCCAGGTAGTCTCCCACGGGCGTGTGCGGGCCGTGCTGCTCGACCGAGCCAAGCGGTACCAGCACGACGGGCTTTTCTTTCAGCGCCTCTTCGATTTCCTTCCATGTCATACGTGCCCACTCATGCTTATTCAACTTGCTGTGCCTCCTGTTGGAGCGTCAGTGTAGGAGCGACAGTGGTCCGTGTCTCCAATCTCAGTAGTCCATGCTCTCCAGGATCTGCTTGCCGATGGCTGTAGCGGTGAGGCCACCGCTGATCGCCCTCTGGCTGAGGTGTCTGTAGACTGCCAGAGAGGCCAGTTTGATCGTCCGCTGGCCGTTTTCGGTGGCTCCAACTTCCTTAGACATCACGGCAAGCACGTAAGTCATATTGTCCCCGATCACAACGCCAACGTCGTTCACGACTCCCGGCAAGGTACCAATTTTGTTGGCCAGTTCGACATCGTCAGGCAGGCCCAAGGCCAGCCTGTCCTTCGACTTGCTCTCAAGGAAACAGGACAGCAGCTCTCGGCCGAGGTCCCGCTGTTCCTGGGCGAACTTCACAAGCCGCTCGGCGAAGAGGCCCATATCTTTCGGGGAGGAGAGGTTGTCGGCGCTGAACGCGACCCTGGCGCCGCACTTCTTGTAGTAGTCCGCCAGGGCCGCCTTACCAACGGTCCGGAGCAGCATGTTCGCCGCTATATTGTCGCTGTCCACGACCGAAAGCCTCACAAGGTGGCGAATGGCAAACTGCGTCCCTGCTTTGGCGGCCTGGAGGACACCAGTCCCCGCTTCCCAGTCGCCTCTCTGCAAGGCGATCTTGGAGTCGAGTTTCCTGCGCCCCCGGGCGGCATCCTCATAAATCATGAGGGCAAGCGGCAGCTTGTAGCAGCTGGCGGCGGGAAACTCCACGTCGTTGATTTCCAGGCCTTCACCGGTTTCGAGCACTTTCAGGTATATCCCGTAGGTCCCCGGCTGGCCCTCAACGATCTGCGCCAGTTCCTTGGACAGGGCTTCAGCGTCCAGTACCGCAGGTGGCGCGGGCTTCTTCCCCTCCGCGCCACGCAACGCATACGAGGCTAACACAAACAGGACCGCCATGAGCACGATGTGCCTGCCGATGCGTGGAGTGCTCGAGCGGCGTCTGGCCTTTCGTTTCACGGCGCTCACGAGGCGCCTTCTTGCACGTTCGTCCAATCCTCTAACCACCATCGCCTCAGTGCTCCAAAGTATTCCATAAAAGGCGATGGCTTCCTGCAAACAAATCAAGTAGGAGAATTGCTGCTGGCGATCGCCAGCGAAACACGGCGATCGCTGGGCACTGCGCTAAACACAGGACGGTGCCCATCTCTTGCCTTCCTAAGTCAGCCGGCCGCTCACGACACTATCCGCGATCCGGATGGTCTCCTTGATGTCGTCCATGCTGACGTCGTTGTGGCAGACCATCCTTATCCTGGTCGGCCCCTGGGCGCCGCACCTGACCCCCTGGAGGCGGAGCTTCTCCACATACTCCGCGCCGGAGAGCCCGGTGCCGGCGACATCATAGGATACCAGGTTCGAATGCACAGCCTCGAGGTCAACGTCTATGCCTCGGATGTTGGCCAGGCCTTCCGCGAGCGTCCTCGCCTTCGCGTGGTCCTCTGCGAGCCTGGACACCATCTTGGTGATAGCGACAAGACCGGCCGCGGCGATCACGCCCGCCTGGCGCATACCGCCGCCCAGCATCTTGCGGTTCTTTCGCGCCTTCTCGATGAACGCCTTAGGGCCGGCCACCACGGAACCGACCGGCGCACACAGGCCCTTGGACAGGCAGACCTGCACGCTGTCCACGTGCTTCGTGATCTCACGCACATCGACCCCAAGCGCCACCGCTGCGTTGAAGACCCGGGCGCCATCGAGGTGCACTGCCATGCCCTTCGATGCCGCCACCTGCTTCAGTTCGGCCATTCTCTCGGGCGGCATGACGGTGCCACCGCCCCGGTTGTGTGTGTTCTCAAGACACATCAGCCGCGGGGTCGCATAGTGGATATTCGGTGAGCGGATCGCTGCTTTGACATCGTCGGGGTGTAGGATCGAAAACCTGCGTCCCTGCACCAGGAGCGGTATCGCCTGCGCCAACGCCGCGAGGCCGCCGACTTCATAGAAGTAGATATGTGACTGGGCTTCCAGCAGGATTTCGTCGCCCCGCTGGACGTGAGTCATGACCGACACGATGTTGCCCATCGTGCCGCTGGTCACGAACAGGGCCGCTTCCTTTCCCAGTGTCTGCGCAGAAACCTCCTCAAGCTTGTTTACCGTGGGATCCTCGCCTGAAACGTCGTCGCCGACTTCGGCCTCGTACATGGCCCTGCGCATCTCGGGCGTTGGCTTGGTCTGTGTGTCACTCCTGAGCTCTATCTGGCGCATGGTTTTCCTCCTTGCGATGGTTCATATATGGGTAACGGTATTCGAAGGCTCAAGCAGGCTTACCTGCAACCACGCTCATTTCAGATGTTTCCAGGTAGCTTCCTGCAGCAAGAGCCACTTCTCCGTCCCGAGTTCGCGTCGCGATTTCAGCCCATCGATGTGATACCCCGCATAGCATCCTTTCCTGTCGTCAGGCACGAAGTCCTTGAGCTTATCGCACGGCAGGTCCTCGCAAAAACCACAGTGCTCGATGCCTTTTGCCATGCAGCACTTGATGAAATGGCAATCAGAGTGGATAGACGGGATACAGCCCGGGCACTTGGCTGGGTAGTGTGGGCACTTGCCGCACCAGTCGCCGCAAAACGCCGCGGCCTGCTTTTCCCAGGTCACAGGATCACTCCCTCCGGCCACGCCCTGCGATGGGCGCACGGCCGTCATACACGTTTGACATGGGGAGCCTGCTATCCTCCCGTCAGAATTGACATGGGGAGCCAACTATCCTCCCGGCGGAATTGGCGTGAGGAGCCGGCTGTCTTCCCCATGAGGCGGGGATGAAGGGTTTTGGCAGGACAGTGCGGAACAACGAAAAGTTATTGACCACACTCTGGTTCTTGGCGGTGGTAGCGTGGCTGGCCCGGACAAACGAGATCACATCGTGCATACCAGTGATGCCCAGGCACTCGGGTTCAGGTTATGTAGGCAGCGGCTGGCTTGCCGGTCGAGAGAGTCCGTTGAGGCTGTCGCCTCCGCGACGGGGGGCATCCAGGCTCAGGTTACCTCCGCATCCAGGCTGGCTCTGTGGGCGCGCATCGCAGACTTGTCTCCGGGTGCAGTCGATGCGGCTCTCCAGGATACACGCACCCTCGTCAAGGTATGGTCGATGCGCGGCACCGCGCACCTTTTGCGCGCCGGAGACCTGCCGTACTACGTGGCGGCATTGCAGAGGCCTATGGCGCTTCACGAAAGGCGGTGGCTGGCAGAGCGCGGCCTCGACGCCGACGACTGCCTGCGACTTTTCGATG
Source organism: Bacillota bacterium (assembly GCA_030691635.1). Taxonomy (GTDB): domain Bacteria; phylum Bacillota; class Sulfobacillia; order JAUYEF01; family JAUYEF01; genus JAUYEF01. The sequence continues at coordinate 42,639 of JAUYEF010000244.1, read as the reverse complement.
AGGTGGATTCCTTGCTGGACGTGCCGATGACCCGACAGGAACTCGGGGCAAGCATACGCGCCACGCTCGGCGACCAGTACGCCGGGCTCGTGGAGCACAGCTGGGGAGGCATGCTGAAGAGGGCATGCCTGGAAGGCCGCATCTGCTTCGGTCCGCAGAGAGGCCAGCAAGTGACCTTCGTCCGCACCCGCGACTGGCTTGGCGGCTTCCAGCCCGCGCCGCGAGAGGCTTCAATTGACTGGCTGCTCGAGCGCTACCTCAAGGGCTACGCGCCCGCGACAGCGGGAGACTTCGCATACTGGTCCGGGCTGCCGGTCACCGCGGTGAGACCTTCGCTCGAGCGCCTGGCGGACCGGGTCGTCGCGATTGATGTCGCGGGCGTGCAATCGCTGGTCCTGCGCGAGGACGTCCCTGACCTGCTCCGTCAGGGCACCCTTGACCTGCTCCATGAGGATGTCCATGACCCGCTTCTCGACGAAATGGCGCCGCGGTCGGTCAACCTCCTCCCCAACTTCGATCCCTACTTGCTGGGGCACAGGGATAAGAGGCTGCTTGTGGACGAACACCACTACAAGAAGATCTTCCGTGTCGCCGGATGGGTATCGCAGGTGGTGCTGGTTGGTGGTCGCGTGCTCGGGACGTGGGAAGCCGCGCCGCGACAGGGCTGCCTGCGGATGACCGTGGCCCTCTTCGACCTTCCGGCCACTGGAGTGATCGAGCGTATCGAAGAGGAGACGCAGGCCATGGCGCGTTTCCTGGGCGTTGATGAGGCTAAGGTGACATGCCGGAGGTGAGCCCCCTGAAGGTATCGAGGATAGGGGCAAGAGGCTTCCTGATGTCCTTTCCCGAACTCGACGGCACGAATACGTACGTCGTGGAGGGAGAGCGTTTCCGGTTCTTTCTCGACACCTATCTCGGCCCGGACCCCATGCGTGAAGTCGAGAAGTGCATGAGGCACACCCATGGCGAGAAGACTCCAGTGGTGTTCAACTCGCATGCCGACTGGGACCATATCTGGGGGAATCCGGTCTTCCGCCACACGATCATCCTGGCGCACGAGAGCTGCAGGGAGCGAGTCATCGAAGAGGGCCCTTCGGACCTTGAGCGCCACCGGACTTATGTGCGCGGCGACGTCACGCTGGTGCCGCCGAACGTCGTTTTCTCCACGCGCCTGGACTTCCCGGATGAGCGTCTTCACTTCTTCCATACTCCGGGGCACACTCAAGACTCATCATCATGCTTTGATGAGGCCGATAACGTGCTGTTCGCGGGAGATAACGTCGAGTCTCCCCTGCCCTGCGTTTCCTGGCCTGACCTCGATGCGTATATCGCATCGCTCCAATCGTACCTTGCCCTGAGGCCGGACGTGGTGATTCCCGGACATGGCGACGTGGCAGACTTGGGACTGGTCAGGAAGAACCTGGAGTACCTGATGGCACTGTCCGGCGACAGAGACCCTGGCCTCGAAGACCCAGGCTCGCTGGCCCGTCACGGTTCGAACCTTCAGGCGCTGGGCAGGGCGTAGGGCCACGCGAACAGCTTTTGAGGCTTTCTTGACGCGGCAGGACCCATGAGCAAGACCCATGAACGGCGTTTCCAACCGGAGGTAACGGTACGGTGTGGCAGCCGGGATATGTCGAACTCGCAAAGACAGGTGAGCTGAGAGCACGCGCCGGGCGGCTTGCCGGCATGCTCAGGGCCTGTTCGCTATGCCCACACCAGTGCGGGGCCGCGAGGGCGGACTCGGCCGGCGGACGCTCCGGGATTCACTCTGGTGAAGAGCGTCTCGCGCTCGACTTCGCGACCGGGCGCTGCGCGTCCGGCATCCGGCCCATCGTATCGGCATACTGCCTTCATATGGGCGAAGAGCCGGCTCTCGGCGGCTCTCGGGGCGTCGGGAACATCTTCTTCGGCAACTGCAACGCCGCTTGCGTCTACTGCCAGAACTACCAGATCTCCCAGCGGCCGCTCCAGGAAGCGGCCCGTGAAGTGTCAATAGCGCGCCTGGCGGATATCATGCTGGAGCTTGCCGGGCAGGGCGCGGCCTCGATCGGCTTCGTGTCTCCCTCGCACTTCGTGGCGCAGGTTGTCGAGGCCATCGACATCGCGGCGGCCCGGGGCTTCTCGCTACCGCTCATCCACAACTCCAACGGCTATGACTCTGTGACGACGCTCAAGTTGCTGGAGGGGGTCTTTGAGGTCTACCTGCCCGACCTGCGTTACGCATCCTCAGACGAGGCTGCGGCGTATTCCGCCCTGCCCGACTACCCGCGCATAGCGCGCCTGGCCATCAAGGAAATGCAACGTCAGGTCGGCTCTCGTCTGGTGTACGGTGATGACGGGCTCGTCAAGCGTGGCCTGATCATCCGGCTGCTTGTGCTGCCAAACGGGATTTCGGGCACGGAAGACAGCCTGCGGTGGATAGCGGACGAGCTGGGGACCGGCGTCTGCATCTCGGTGATGTCGCAGTATTACCCCGCAAACCGCGCGGCGGAGTATCCCCAGCTGGCCCGTGGCATCACGCGAGATGAGTACGACCGGGTCGTAGAGGTCATGGACGACCTGGGATTCTCACACGGCTGGTTGCAGGAATTCGAGTCCGCGGAGCACTACCGCCCGGACTTCTCGGACCGCCTCAAGCCTTTCAAGCCGTAGCCCGGCCCTGCAAACCGCCACCAGCCGGGAACATGGGTCCACCGGGGCGGCGGCTGTCACCTCACGACAGGCAGCAGCACGTGCGAAGGGTGCTCCTCATCGTGATACACCGAGTTCATGGCGACTCTCCACGTCGTGTTCTGTCCCAACGGCTCGCCCGTATTCGGGTTGACGTCAAACCGCGGGAAGTTGCTCGACGAGATATCCAGGCGTATCCAGTGCCCCTTCTTGAACACGTTGCTCGTCGGGAAGAGCGGTATCCTGAACGGGTACGCCTGCCCTGGGGCGATGAACTCCGGCGGCTCTTTCCGGTTCCGGTAACGCGCCCTGATGATGCTGTCCTGTATGTTCAGGGCGTATCCGGGCGGATAGTCCTCGTTCGGCGGGTAGACGTCTATGAGCTTCACCGTGAAGTCCGTATCCGGGCAGTCGGAAGATGCGTAGAGCACGACCTCGGACACGCCCGTGACTTCCGTGTCTTCCGCCAGCGGGGCCGTCTGGAACACGCAGACGTCGTGCCTCGCGGCCAGGGGGAGGCTGTCCTTCGCCCCGAACACACCCGCGTGGCACACCTGGTCGAACCCGCCCCCAGGCATCACATTCTCGGCCGCCGAGACCGGCCCGCCGATCGTTGGAACGGGGTCTTTGGGATCGAAGCTGTAGGCGGTGGGCGACGACGCTTCGGGGAACGACCTGGACAGCCCGCCACCGGCGTGAAGGTAGAATGGTGTGACCTCTGCGCGTCCGATGGGCCACTCATGCTCATAACGCCAGGCCCCTCCGTGATGAAGCCGTCCCTCCGGCGTCTTCCTGCCCGTCCCCCCACCCATCACGAATATCCTCACCGGTGGCTTTTCGTCGAAGGGCAGGCCTTTCAGCGTCATGTCGAACCAGTGGAGACGCACCGCGTTGTAGTCCATCGCCGCCCTGGGGCCGAAATCCACATCGCCTGCGCTGGATGACTCGAGGTTCTTGGCGCCGTGCTTGTACGGGCCCATGATCATCGAGACCTGCGACCGCTTCCGGGCGCGAAGGTTCCGGAACCCTTCGACCGTCGAGATCGAGTGGGAGTCGTACCAGCCGCCGATCAGACACACGTCCGCGTCTGAATACTCGTCGTAGTATGGCGTGACGTCGAACGCCACACCCAAAAACGTCTCACTCCACTCGCTTTTCTGCAGCACGTCCAGGATATCGTCCTCATACGAAGGGATCACGCTAAACGGGTTGTGCCCTTTCTTGAGCGGCAGGGCATGCAACCACTGGCCGAGGTTCTCCTCTGCCTTGAGCAGGTACGCTCTGAGAGAGGGGTTCTCCAGCGCCTCGGGCGCGTCTGCTATCATCCGGAAGTGCCGGATGAGATTCGACAGGCGCGCCGCGCCGCCGGTGCGTTTCCGCACTCTGGCGACGTAGGAGAAGCCCATGGCAGGGACCATCGACTTGAGGTGGGGCGGTTTGAGGGCGCCGGTCGAGCCCTGGATGCCCCCGCCATAGGACAGGCCCGTGGTGCCCACCTTCCCGTCGCACCAGGGCTGCGCCGCGACCCATTCGATTGTATCGTAGCCGTCCTGTGGCTCGGGCTTGTGGGTTATGTGGACACCCTCTGAGGCGAACCTGCCGCGGCAGTCCTGCACGACGCTCACGTACCCGTAGCTCGCGAAAAACTGCGCCGCCCCGGCGAATGCGTCGCCCTGCTTGCCGTATGGTGTCCTCTCCACCACCGCGGGGAAAGGGCCGTCAAGGCGCCGGCCCCGCAGAGCCGGGAAATGGACATCGGCCGCCAGGCGCACGCCGTCGCGCATCCTCACCATCACGTTGGGCTCCACAATGACTTCGAACGGTCCTTTGTGCATCGTCCCGTCCTCCCAGTGTGGCGGTGCGCCTGGCTTACAGAAGGAGACGCCTCGCCCGGGCCCCGTTCAGTGTTTGCCTTCTTGAAGAGCCTTGTGAAATTCCGCCATCACGTCCTGAGGCATCCTGTACTCATGCTCAGGGCCGGGGAACTTGTTCGCTCTCACATCAACAGCGTATTCCTGCATCATCCTGACTATCTCATCAGCCAGTTGCCCGTACCGCTTTACGAACTTCGGCCTGAACAGCTCGAACATGCCCAGCATGTCGTAGACGATCAGAAGCTGCCCGTCACAAGGCAGCCCGGCGCCGATGCCCAGGATCGGGACCTCGCACATCTCGGTGATCACCTTGGAGACCGGTCCGGGCATGCCTTCGAGAAGTATCGAGAACGCGCTGGCTTCCTCCAGCGCCCGGGCGTCCTTGACCAGCTGGAGCGCGGTCCTGAGGTCGCGGCCCTGAGCCTTCCAGCCGCCGAACTTGGCCGCGTACTGCGGCGTCAGCCCGATGTGCCCCATCGTCAGGATGCCCGCCTCGGAAATGGCCTTGACGATATGGGCGACAACCTGGCCGCCTTCCAGCTTGACGGCGTCGCATTCCGCTTCCTTGACAAACCGTCCCGCGTTTCGCACCGCGTCTTCGACGCTTGCCTGGTAGGACATGAAAGGCATGTCGCCTATGATGAAGGTGTTGGGCGCGCCGCGCCGCACTGCCTTGGCGCAGGTGATCATCTCTTCCATGGTGACCGGGATCGTTGATGAGTACCCGAGCTCGGTGTTACCCACAGAATCACCGATCAGGATCATGTCGACCCCGGCGCGTTCCTCGAAAGCGGCCATCATGGCATCGTAGGCAGTCAGGAACACTATCTTCTCTTTCTCCGCTTTCATCCTGTGGAAATCGATAATGGTCTTTCTCGGCATTTCAAACCGCCTCCATTCCCATCCTGAATGCAGCAAGGTTGGCTTCTAGGGCCCGCGGCACCGTGGCCTTTATCGCTCGTTCCCAGATATCCGTGGCTATCTCAAGGTGTGCCGCAAGCGCCCCGACCAGGGCGACGTTGACGACTCTGGGGTTTCCGCACTCCCGAGCGATGGCCAGCACGTCCACGAGGAACACCCTCGCTCCGGTCTCGTCGAGCAACCGGTCCAAACTGTCCGGGTACGGGGCGCCGAGGGCCGAGACTGTCGTCGGGATGATCTCTTGCTGGCTCGAAACCAGCAGGCCACCGGGCTTCAGGTAGTTGGAGAACCTGATGGCCTCGAGTTTCTCGAACGCCAGCAGCGCGTCCGCCTGCCCTGGGTCGATCCCCGGCGCATACACCAGTTCGCCGGCGCTCCCGCCTCTTCTCACGAAACTCGTGACCGACCCGCCGCGCTGGGCCATGCCGTGTATCTCCGACTGCTTGACGTGGTACCCCGCCTCAAGGAACGCGCGCGCCAGAAGGTTTGACGCGAGAACGACTCCCTGGCCGCCCACGCCCACGAGCATGATGTCCTTGGTCACTGCGGATCACCTTCTTTGATGGCGCCGAACGGGCAGACTTGAATGCACATCGTGCAGCCGTTGCACAAGGTCACGTCCACCTGCGTCTTGCAATCTGCTTTGTAGAGCGCGGGACAGCCGAGCTTCAGGCAGAGCCCGCACGCTGTGCAAATATCCTTGCTCGCGACCGCCGCCGGCCTGCGCTGTGCGGTCCGAAGAAGCGCGCACTCCCGCCTTGAGATGACGACCGCCGGAGCGTCGCTTTCCAGCAATCTCTTCACGGCCGCCTTCGTCGTCTTCAGGTCATACGGGTCTATCACGGTCACGTCATCGATGCCCAGAGCCTTCACCAGCGCGACCAGGTCGGCCTGCTTCGTGGGATTGCCGTGTGCGTCGAGGCCGCTTCCTGGGTTTCCCTGATGACCGGTCATGGCTGTGGTGCGGTTATCGACTATGACAGTCTTCGTGGAGCCGTTGTTGTAGGCCACCCCCAGCAGCGGGGTCATGCCTGAGTGAAAGAAGGTGGAATCACCTATCATGGCCACGACTTTCCCGGTAACCTCGCGCCCGAGCGCCTTCTCCATGCCGTGTGCATGCCCTATGCTGGCTCCCATGCACGTGCAGGAGTGCACCGTCTCAAGTGGCTTCACGACCCCAAGCGTGTAGCAGCCTATGTCGCCCAACACCACGGCCTTCTGAAGCGCGAGAGCGTACAGCACGCCCCTGTGCGGGCAGCCGGCGCAGAGAAGCGGCGGTCTCGGGGGCAGGCCCGGCACCGGCTTCGGCGCGGGCGCCGCAGGCTTCCCAAATGCCTGCTGGAGCATCGTGGTCGAGTATTCATCCACCTTCGTCAGTCTGTCCTTGCCCGTCACCGGGATGCCCGCAGCCCTCAGTTCCGTCTCCACCAGCGGGTCAAGTTCCTCTATGACGTAGACCTCCTTCCTGCCGGCCGCGAACTCGCGGATGAGCTTGAGCGGCAACGGGTAGCTGAAGCCGAGCTTGAGCACGGGCGATCCAGGAAACGCTTCCTTCACGTAGGTGTACGGTATGCCTGACGTGATGAACGCCGGCCCGGCGCCGTCCGGGTTCTCGACGCGGTTGAACGGGGATGCCTCCGCGGCTGTCGCCAGCGCCTCCAGCCTCTGCTCGACCAGCGGGTGCCTGCGCTTTGCGTTGGCGGGGATCATCACTGTTTTTTCCGGAACGAGGGTGAGTCTCTGGCCAGGGCCCGGCCCCTGCGCCACAATGGCACGCTCCAAAAGCGTGACAGGGCAGCGGGTGTGAGACAGGCGGGTGGTCGTCCGGATGAGAACCGGAGCGTGGAACTCGTGGCTCAGCCTGAACGCCTCAACCGTGAGGTCCTTCGCCTCCTGGCTGTCCGAAGGCTCCAGCAGCGGGATCTTTGCGAACCGGGCCCAGTAGCGGTTGTCCTGTTCGTTCTGGCTCGACCACATCCCGGGATCGTCGGCGGACACAAGGACCAGCGCGCCGTCGATTTCCATGTACGCGACAGTCATCAGCGGGTCAGACGCCACGTTTAAGCCGACATGCTTCATGGCGGCCATGGACCAGGCGCCCGCAAGCGCGGCGCCCGTGGCCACTTCGAGCGCGACCTTTTCGTTCGGCGACCATTCCGTATACATCTCTTTGAACGTCGCCGCAGTCTCCGCGATCTCTGTGCTCGGCGTACCGGGGTACGCCGCCACGAGACGCGCTCCGGCTTCATACGCGCCACGCGCTATGGCTTCGTTGCCGGAAAGCAGCACTTTCTCTAGAAGCAAGGAACTCCCCCCCACCAATCCTTGTCCACGTGTTTCCCGCGAAGCTTTTGAAAGACCTCGCGGAGTGCCAGCAAGTCTAATTGGACAACGGCTCCGCTTGTTCCTCCCCGGCACACTCTGTGCGAGCGGCCAGTGATGTTTTGTGAGTGGCCAGAGATCATTCAGGTCAGCGGGCATAGACTCTTTATGTGAGAGGCCATAGGTTCTTGCGTCGAAGCGCTGTCTCGAGGGCTGCGCGGAGGTCCGGCTCACCCTTCTCGACGACTTCATAGCTGATGCGTACCGCGCGTTCTCCCAGTCCAAGGAGCTTTCTCAGGTCCACGGGCGTCGCGACAAGGACAAGGTCGCAATCGACCGCCCTGATGGTCTTCTGAAGCTCCTCCAACTGCGCCGGCGTATACCCGAGAGCGGGCAGCAGGTTCTGCATGTGGGGGTACTTGCTGTAGGCTTCGCGGATGCTGCCGACCGCCCAGGGGCGCGGGTCCACGATTTCCGCCGCGCCGTACTTCCGGGCCGCTATCACGCCTGCGCCGTACGCCATCTCGCCGTGGGTCACTGTCGGGCCGTCCTCTATCACCAGCACGCGCTTGCCAGAGATGCCCTCCGGCCGCTCCGCGGAGACCGGCATCTCGGAAAGCACCACGGTCGCCTGCGGGTTCAGCGAGAGAACGTTGTTCTTTGTGGTTTCTATGGCTTCCGCGCCTGCGGTATCCACCTTGTTTATGACGACGATATCTGCCATCCTCACGTTGGCCTGGCCCGGGTGATACGTGAGCTCATGGCCGGGCCTGTGCGGGTCGACCAGCACGATGGACACATCGGGCCGGATGAACGGGAAATCGTTGTTCCCACCGTCCCAGAGTATGACGCCGGCCTCTTGCTCGGCTGCGCGCAGCACCTTCTCGTAGTCCACTCCGGCGAACACCACGGTGCCTGCGTCTATGTGCGGCTCGTACTCCTCCCGCTCTTCAACAGTGCAGTTGTGCGCATCCAGGTCACCATGGGAGGCAAACCTCTGGCTCTCCTGAAGGGCCAGGTTGCCGTACGGCATCGGGTGCCGTATCACCGCCGGGCTTGCCCCCAGGCTCTTGAGGACGCTCACGAGCTTCCTGGTGGTCGCGCTCTTACCGACACCCGTCCGTACCGCGCAGACAGAGATGACCGGCCGCCGCGACCGGATCATCGTCTCGTCCGGGCCAAGCAGCATGAATGAGGCGCCCTCTGCGAGCACTTCGGACGCCCTCGTCATCACGGTCTGGAACGATACGTCGCTATAGGAGAAGACACACAGGTCCACCCCCAGTTCGTGGATCAGCCGCCCGAGTTCGCTCTCTGGATGGATCTTGATGCCCTCCGGGTAGAGCGGCCCGGCGAGTTGCGCGGGATATGTCCGGCCTCCGACAGACGGTATCTGAGTCGCCGTAAAGCCCACTACCCTGACGCCTGCGTCCTTCCTGAACACCACGTTGAAGTTGTGGAAATCCCTCCCCGCAGCGCCAAGTATCAGGATGTTCTTTGACACGCCATAGTCTCCCCTCTCACCTTAGTCCCGTACATCTTATGCATAGCTGCATATACATTCCTGCATAGACTGCGGGCATAAACGCGTATCGCGTCCCCGTAGGACGCGATACGGTCCGCTGGACTTTATCACCAGTGTGCCGCCTTCAGAGCGCTATCGTGAGGCCTGCCCCTTCGCCTGACCTGTAACGGCCTACGAACCGGCCCAGCTGCTCCTTCGCAGCCTCGTGGCGCGACTCCTCCGAGCGCCTCTTGTCCAGGGGAAAGCCCAGAGCCAGGTACATGAGGTGCCCGGAGAATGAGCTGGTGTCGGGTGTGTCGCCCTCAGCCTCCTTCTCTTCCCCATCTTTCTTGTCTTCCGAGTCATCATCCCACCTGGGATAGCCTTTCATGCTCTCTCTCATCGCAGCGGACAGGACCCGAGTCTGGTAAGATTAACATCTGGGCGGGTGAACAAGCAGATGATGAGCATGGACAGCGCGACGCTGCTTCGTTGGCGGCAGGCAATCGACAGGCGGAGGTCGGTGAGGAAGTTCACCGGGGAGTCTCTTGAGCCGGGCATTGTAGGTGAACTGGAGCAACTGTGCGAGACCTGCGCTCATCTTCCGGGCGGGGGCGTGCGGGTCGTACTGGTGAGCGGCCAGGACGCGGGGCGGCGGATCTTCCACTGGCTGCCCGGAGGAATGGCTACTTTCATCCACCGCTCGAGCCTTGTGTTCGCGATCCTGTCCTCGGGACTGCCGCACGACCCTGAGGACGCCGGCTTCTGCGGCGAGCAGGTGGTCCTGGACGCCTGTTCGCGAGGCGTTGGCACATGCTGGGTGAGCGGGACGTTCAGCCGGAAGGCTGCTCTGTCGCTCGCGGGCGCGGCCTCGAGCGAGCACGTGGTCTGTGTGGTCGCGGCGGGTTGGCCGGACCCGGGCGCTTCGGTCAGGCATAAGCGCAGGAAGCCGTTCAGCAGGATCTGCGACACCCCTCCCGACGCGCTTCCCGGATGGATGCGCGGCGCCATCAACTGTGTGCAACTGGCGCCTTCAGGCACCAACCTGCAACCCTGGTGGTTCGAGGTGCGGGGCAGGGCTTCATGCACGCCGGAGGTGGTCCTCTGGCCCAGGAAGCCTGGCTGGGCGTCCGGAGGCCTGGAGATCGGCCCTCGCAGGATAGACCGCGGTATTGCCATGCTCCACTTTTCTGTGGGCGCATCCTCCGGCGGGGCCGACGGGCGATGGCGCCTGGACAGTGACAGCGACCGTGGAGCTGTCGCGCGGTTTTCCGTGGAGGGATAGGCCGGTCCGGCACGAAAGACTAGGTCTGGATTTTGTGTCGTTGCGGGGGCGAGTTCTTATCATCATGCATGGAAAGGCGTGGTGCGAGTGAACGTCAGGGTGGTCAATACCAGCATCACCGATGTGCGATCGGATGTCATCATCGTCAACCTCTTCCAGGGCATAGCCGGCCCTGGAGCTGCGACGGGCGCTGTGGACCGTGCGACCGGTGGTGCCGTGTCTCTGGCCGTGCAGTCTGGCGAGTTCGAGGGCAAGCTGGGCGAAACGCTTGTGCTCCGCTGCGCGGGCGCGGGGATCCCGAAGGCTATCGTCGTCGGGCTCGGACCGGCTGCCCAGTTCACGGCCGAAAAGGCCCGACGCGCGGCAGATAGCGCAATGCGCCAAGCCTCCAGGATGAAGGCCCGGACGGTGGCGACCATCGTTCACGGGGCCGGCATAGGCGGCCTTGACCCGGAAATGTGCGCGAGGGCCACTGTGGAGGGTTCATTGCTTGGCGCCTACAATTATGCCGGCTTCAAGGCCAAGGCGGCTGAGCCAGGACCTTCCGAACTCTTGATAACCGAACTCGATTCATCGAAGATCGGTAGCGTCGAACGGGGCGCCCGGACGGGGGCGGTGATGGCCGAAGCGGTGAACCTGGCCCGCGACCTTGTCAACGCCCCGGCCAACAAGATGACCCCTTCGATGATGGCGGAAGCCGCTCAAAGTGTGGCGCAAGAGGCGGGCCTGGAGTGCCGGGTGCTCGAGCGGCAGGACATGAAGCAGCTTGGGATGGGGGCGTTGCTGGGCGTGGCCCAGGGTTCCGCGGAGCCACCCAAAATGGTCGTGCTCAAGCACCAGGGAAGCGCCGGTAGGCCGGCACTGGCGCTGTGCGGCAAAGGGCTCACCTTTGATAGCGGCGGCATCTCGCTCAAGAACCGGGACGGCATGGAACTGATGAAGGACGACATGGCGGGCGGCGCTGCCGTGATTGCCGCGATGAAAGCCATCGCCCTCCTGAAGCCCGAAGTCCCCGTACTGGGTATCGTGCCGTGCACCGAGAACTTGCCATCAGGGACCGCCCTCAAGCCCGGCGACGTCATCTCCGCCATGAACGGCAAGACCATCGAGATAATCAGCACAGACGCCGAGGGCAGGCTGATACTGGCGGACGCGGTGGCCTATGCCAAGTCGCTCGGTGCCACTCACATAGTCGATGTCGCGACACTCACGGGCGCATGCTTCACAGCGCTCGGTGATGTGTATTCAGGCATAGTCTCCAACTCGGATGATTTGACCGCGAGGATCCTTGATGCCGCAGCAGTTGCGGGCGAGCGCTTCTGGAGGTTCCCCACCGCCGAGGAATATGAAGAGAAGTACAAGAGCGATGTGGCGGACCTGAAGAATGCCGGAGACCGCGGCGCCGGCGCCATCACAGGCGGCTTGATAATAGGCGAGTTCTGCAAGGGCTCGGCATGGGCGCATTTGGACATCGCCGGGACTGCGTTCACCAGCTCGGAGAAGGGCTACCAGCCCAAGGGCGCGACCGGCGTGGCCGTGAGGACCCTCGCCCAGCTGGCTCTGGATATGGGCCGGTAGAACATTCGGCCTCGAAACAAGCAACTATGTGGCCGCGGCGTTTGTGCCGTGGCCGCTGTGTTGCCGCCGCTGTGGTGTTGGATGTCATACCACTCGACTCAGTGCCGCCCGGGCGCCGCCGAAATGGATTGCCAGGCAGTCCATTAGCCGCCGGAACAGACTGCTCAGCAGTCATGTCCGCTCCAGGGGTATGCGTAGACTACCGATCCCCGACCGAACGGACTTCTCGCCGGTCCGTTGGCCGTCGGAATAGACTGCCCGGCAGTCACGTCCGCTGCAGGGGTATGCGTAGACTACCGATCCCCGACCGAACGGACTTCCTGCCGAGCGGCTAGATGATACGGACGTCAATCGAACGCTTAGCGGGTTTCGCGTTCTATGGTAGAACGCGCGGATGATCTGGCGTTCGATGGTGAAACGCACTATCTAGAAGGGCACATGGATCGAACGCTTAGCGGGTTTCGCGTTCTATGGTAGAACGCCCGGATGATCTGGCGTTACGGTCCGGTCGCGGCCCGCTCCCATGCTAGCGCTCTGCCCCCATGCTAGAGCCACGCTCCCACATGCCGCGCTCACCACTCCGGCCCGTACACGAACTCGCCGCCCACGGCAGTGGCGAGCACTTTGGCGCTGGTTATCTCCTGTTTCGGGATCCTGGCGATGTCCCTGGACAGGACGACAAAGTCCGCGAGCTTACCCGGCGACAGATCCCCCAGGATTGCCTCCTTACCGATAGAATACGACGCCCCGGCAGTGTATGCCCACACAGCGTCGAGGACCTCCATCCTCTCCTGCGGGTACCAGGACAGTGCATCGGACTCTCCGGGCGCGTTCCGGTTGACGGCGCAGTGAATGCCGTAGACCGGGTCAGGGTTATCCACAGGCCCGTCGGACCCGAAGGCAAGCACGGCGCCGCTCCTGCGGAGCGACTCGAACGGGTAGGCCCACCTGGCGCGTCTGCCCCAATCCTTATCCGCCATGTACCGGTCGGCCACTGCATGCGAAGGCTGGACCGATGCCACCACGCCAAGCTGGGCGAACCTCGGCACATCGACCTCGGTCAGCACCTGAGCGTGCTCCATCCGGTGGCGCAACCCCAGACGCCTGCTTTCAGCGGCGAAGCGTTCCAACACATCGAGCACATCTCTGCATGCCCTGTCGCCGATGGCGTGGACTGCCACCCCGAACCCTGTTTCGATCGCAAGGGATACGGCCTCGGCCAGTTGCTCGTTTGTCATGACCTCAAGTCCAAGGGTGACAGGCGGGTTCTCATACGGCTCCAGCATGTGAGCAGTGCGCGAACCAAGCGCACCGTCCTTGAACATCTTGACCGGGCCAAGGGAAACGTGGTCGTTGCCAAACCCCTGCTTGAGCCCCACATCGCTCACCTGTGGGAGCGCCTCGACCGACGGGCAGGCCGCGATGCGTATCCCCAGGACCCCTTGCTGCTGCAGGTCCTCCGCCGCCCTGAGGGCTCGCGCTCCATCGACAGAATGCACGGTCGTCAAGCCGAGCGACTGGAGATGGCCCATTCCGGCCTTCACCGCATCCGCCACTGCCTCACTCGAAGGCGACGGGATGTGCCGCCGGATCAGCGATTGCGCCCTGTCCTGGAAGACACCCGTGATGTTGCCGTCCACGTCGCGCATGATGGACCCGCCGGGAGGCGCGTCCGTCTCCCTGGTCACGCCCGCTGCGTCCATCGCAAGCGAGTTGGCCCAACCGCTGTGCCCATCCTTGCTTGACAGGAACACAGGGTTCGCCCGGCATACCGAATCCAGCTGCCGGCAGTTGGGAAAGACGTTCCACAGGCTCATATCCCAGCGTCCGCCGGTGATCCACTCGCCTGGGGGAGTCGCCGCGGCTACCTTTGCCAGTATGGTCAAGGCCTCGTCGATCGTCCTGGTGCGAAGCAGGTCCACCCGACGGCGGGCCAGTGACCAGCCGACCAGGTGGATATGACTGTCGTGCATGCCGGGATAGACCGCCCTGCCCCCGAGGTCAATCTTCTCGCAGCAGCCGGGCGCCGCTGCCTCCAGGTCACTCCTCGAGCCCGTCGCCGCCACCTTGCCGTTGCAGATCAGCATGGCTTCCGCGCAAGCGTGCGGCGAGCCTGCCATGGTGTAGATCGGGCCACCGTAGATCAATCTCGCTGTTGCCATGAGCGGTTCCCCCCTCAGGTTGTTGGTTGAGACGTGTGTTGCGCCTGCCGCGGCCGGTCGGGCATGACGACTGAGCCGGCCCAGAGGCAGACCAGGCTCGTGAGGAGGCCGATGTATAACGGGTCAATTCCCTCCGGGAAGACTGCTCCCCACGCCAGGGAAAGCAGAGGCGCGGCCACAATGGCCAGGAGGCCCGCCCGCCGCGACACATAGCGCTTGAAGAAGACGGCGCCGAGCAGCGGGAAGAACACTGTTGAGCCGCGCAGCCCCATCGAAAGGAAACTCCACTTGAGTATCAGGCTGTCGAGACCGGCAAGAGCTATGATGAGCGCGGCTCCGCCGACAACGGCTATCGCCAGGCGCGACGCCACGAGCACCTGGCGGTCGGTCGCGGCCGGACGGAGACGCTTCTTGAAGATGTCCTGGCCGAACATCACCCCGACGCCCAGGCTGAGGCCGGCTGCCGTGCCGATCACCGAGATGAACAGCGTCGCGAGCACGATACCGGCAAGCACAGGGTGCAGGTACTGGGTGACGAACAGCGGGAGCGCCGACGCGGCGGAAATGCCGGGCTGCGTGACCTTCATGTGCATCCCGACATATACCCCTGGGAGCCCAGCGACCGGGGTTATGGCGGCCGCAAGCAGCGCCCCATGCTTGGCTGCGCGCAGGTCCTTGCCTGAGAAGAGCGCCTGGAGGTATGTCTGGGTCGAAGCCACACCCACCAGCAGCGAGAACCCGGCAGCCAGGTCTGTCCAGAGCCCTCTGCCGAACAGGCTGAAGTACGGGTACCGCGGCAGCGCACGCGCGATGTTCGAGACACCGCCCGCCAGGCGGTCGGCAACGAAACCCACCACCAGCATGGACCCAAGGACCAGCAGCGTCTTCGCGACACCGACGGACCCGGTGCTCCACACGCCTCCGTAAATCACATAGAGCATCATGGCCAGAAAAGTCACTAGTGCCGCGACGACCGGCTTCACGCCAAAGACCGTGGACAATAGCGACGTGGCCGCGAGGACCTGGCCGATTATGTTCAGCAGCAGCCCGAGGGACGTGAACAACCAGGACCATGGACCCACACGGTCGCCGTAGGTGTTGACGAGGAATTGGGGTATGGTCTTGACGCCCGCGCCTCTGAGCTTGTCTGAAAGCACAAGGCCTAAGAACACGAGAGCGAAGCACGACCCTAGCGAAAACCACCAGCCTGCGAGCCCATACCGGAAAGCAAGCTGGGCCGCGCCGATGGTTGCGGCGCCACCCACTATCGTGCCCAGGATCGTTCCTGCCACATAAATGGCGCCGAGAGAACCGCCACCTGTGGCGAAGTCGTCGAACGACTTCACCCTTTTCCTGGCCTCCGACGCCACGAAGCTGATCAGCGCAACCGTGCATACGGCTCCCAGGAGCTGGCCTGTGCTCAGCACGCAGGTCCCTCCGCGAGCCCAAAACCGCTACGGAAAGCGTCGAGGGCCCCCCGGTTCCCGGGCAGGCGCCTCCTGATGGACTCCTCCAGCGCCTGCGGGCTCACCGCCCCGCTGATGGCTGCCAGCAGCCCCAGGGCGACAAGGTTGGCCGACTGTGGCTGTCCCGCTCGCTCCGCCATCTCCGAGATCGGGTAAGCCTGGACCCCGGGCACAGCGTCTGCCACAACGGCAGAATCGACGATGACCAGGCAGCCCTCGCCGACCCGGCCGGCGTACCGGCGGTAGGCTTCTTCACTGAGAGCGACCACAAGATTCGGGCGTGTCACTCCGGGGTACTTGATCTCATCAGAGCTGACGATAGTTTCCGACTTCGCGAACCCACCTCTCGCCGCTGACCCATACGCCTGCACCTGGCTTGCGTACCTGCCGTCGATCTCGACGGCGGCCTCCCCCAGCAGCTGGCCGGCGAGTCCCAGGCCCTGTCCTCCGAAGCCTGCGAGCACGATCTCCCAGTGGCCCTTGCCGGAAGCCTTCGCCTGGGCCTGCCCCGCGACGACCGGCCTGGCCTGCGCCCGCGCCACCGCAGCCGTCTGCACCTCCGCGTACCTGGCGGAGAAGCCGTCCAGCCCCTTGTCCGCGAACACTCCTATCTCGAACTTGCCCTCAATCCCTGGAGTCCCGGCTTCACCGGAGCCTCCGGAGCCCCGCGGCACCGCTCTATCCTTCAAGGACATCAACATGTCCACAGGCGATGGCAGCTGGTTCAGGCGCCCGAAGTAGGTCGGGCAGGTGCTGACCGCCTCGATGAACGAGAAACCGTCCTTGGAAAGCCCCTGCTCGATGAAGCGCTGCAGCTGCACGCCATGGTACACAGTGCTTCGCGCCACGTAGCTTGCGCCGGCGGCCTCCGCCACCCTGCACAGGTCCATGGCCGGCTCCGGGTTGCCATACACGGAAGTCGCCGTGCGGCTCCCCTGAGGGGTCGTCCCGGAGTACTGCCCACCCGTCATGCCGTAGTTGAAGTTGTTGATGAGCACCGCGGTCACGCCTATGTTGCGCCGCGCGGAGTGGAGAAGGTGGTTGCCGCCTATGGTCGCCCCATCCCCGTCTCCGAGCACAGCGAGTACTGTCAAGTCCGGGTTGGCCGCCTTGATCCCCGTCGCGATCGGGAGCGCCCGGCCGTGAGTCCCGTGGACCGTGTGGCAGGCCACATAGTCGTCGAGCTTGCCCGTGCACCCTATCCCGGTCACGACGACCGTCTTCTCCGGGTCGGCGCCGGCGTTCTCCAGAGCCCTCACGATGGCGCCCAGCACGATACCGTTCCCGCAGCCTTCGCACCAGAAATGCGGGAGAGCTCCCATGTCCAGGAACTTGCTCCGGCTCATCTCGACGCCTCCTTTACCCCGTCAACGATTTCGCGTGGCTCAAGCGGTTCACCGTTGGACTTGCACACGCTGAGAACAGGGGATTCGCTGCAGCCTCTGACCTCGCGGACGAGCTGGCCAAGGTTCATCTCAGGCACGACGACAAGACGCCTGTTCCTGCTTTCTTCCCTGATCAGGCGAGCCGGGAACGGCCACAGAGTCAGCAGTTCGAGCAGCCTGGCGCGGCGGCCCGCCTCCCCTAGCAGGTCAAGCGCGGAGCGCGCCGCCCGGGCGGAGCCGCCGTATGACACCAGCAGCAATGGCGCGTCCGCGTCGCCGAAGGTCCGGGCGGATATGACTTCGTCCGCGTGCATCTCGATCTTGTTCCAGAGCCTGCGGACGAGCCAGGCCGCGTTGGCGGGCTCGTTATTCGTCCTGCCCGTCGCGTCGTGCATCGAACTCGTCACGTGAAGAAGCGGCCTTGACCCCAGCACGGCAAGAGGCGACACGCCATCGTCCCCGCCACCGGCGGGCAGGTATTCGCCATCCAGCGACGGCGCCGGCCTCTCGTACACATCGACAGACCCCGCATCGGGGATCTCCACCTTCTCGCGCATATGGGCGACAGTCTCGTCACCCAGCACGATGACGGGTGTCCTGAACTTCTCCGCAAGGCCGAACGCCCTCACAGTCAGGTCGAAGCAATCCTGGACTGTGGCAGGGCACAGCACGATGACTGAGCTGTCGCCATGAGTCCCCCACCTGGCCATCATCACGTCGCCCTGAGCGGGCCTTGTCGCGAGTCCCGTGCTCGGCCCCGAGCGCTGCACGTTTATCAGCACGCAGGGCACCTCCAGCATCTTCGCCAGCCCGAGGTTCTCCTGCATGAGCGAGAAGCCAGGGCCGCTGGTGGCGGTGAAAGACTTCTTGCCGGCGAGCGACGCGCCGATGATCGCAGCCATGCTCGCGAGTTCGTCTTCCATCTGCATATAGATACCGCCCATGGCGGGGAGCCTGCGCGAAGCGATCTCGGCGATCTCCGACGAAGGCGTTATCGGGTAGCCGGCAAAGAACCTGGCTCCTGCAGCGAACGCGCCCTCGGCCATGGCTTCGTTGCCCTGCATGTACCTGATCTCACTCATCCGCGGACTCCTCCAGTTCTATGCATAGGTCCGGGCAATGGATCTCGCATATCCGGCACAACGTGCACTCACCCGGGTCAGAGATCACCGGGCGCTTGTTCTCCATCGCCAGGAGCTTCTTCGGACAGAGCGCAACACAGATCTCACACGACTTGCAGAACCGCTGTTCAACCACAAATGACGAAAGACGCCTTTTCGGCACGGCGCGCATCTCCTTCCTGCTCTCATTGCGGCTGCTTGGGTACCATGAGAGCGTCTACGACTTTCACGCCCTTCCCCTCCGGCAGGACCACCAGGGGGTTTATGTCGAGTTCACGCAAGACGCCCGCGTACGCGTCCGCGAAACGGGAAACGTCCACGATGGCCTGCGCCAGCGCTTCTATGTCCGCCCTGGGCCGGCCTCTCGCGCCGAGCAGTACCGGGTACGCGCGAGTCTCCTTGATCATGTCCAGCGCCTCGTCCAGTTCTACGGGGGCCACTCTCAGTGACACATCCTTCAGCACTTCCACGAAGATGCCGCCCAGCCCGTACATCACCACAGGGCCGAACTGAGGGTCGCTGTTCGCCCCGACGATGACTTCCGTGCCGCCCACCACCATCTCCTGGACAAGCACCCCGTCCAGACGGGCGCTGGGAGCATGCCTACGCGAGTTCTCCATGACTTCCTTGAACGCCTGCTTGACCTGCCGCTCGTCGCTCAACCGGAGCCTTATGGCACCTGCTTCGGTCTTGTGGAGTATGTCCTGGGAGCTTATCTTCATCGCCACAGGGAAGCCAATTTCCCGGGCAATACTGACCGCTTCGTCCGCGCTGGTGGCGACCTCCTCGCGCGTCGTGGGGATGCCGTACGCCCGGAGCAGGGATTTGGCCTGGTATTCGGTGAGCGGCTGTCCGGCGGCAAGGAGGCTCTGCGCCTGCGGGACCGGGTCTCCCGTCGCCGGAGACAGCGCGTTCGCCTGGGATACTGCAGCCGTCTGGGGCGCCGCGGCCGCCTGCGAAGGTGATGCCTGTGCCCGCTGGACCGCCGTTCGTGCCCGGCTTTTCCGCTCCTCCCTGCTGTCCAGCACCCTCTTGCGCTCGCTGTACGATACAAGCCTGGCGACGGTCCTTGCGCACGCCGCGGGGCTCGTGAACACAGGCACGCCCGCGCGGGCGAGCCGGCCAACCATCGGGCCCGTCTCGGGCCCAATCGTCCAGCAGACCACTATGGGCTTGGATGTCTTGGCGGACGCATCGATCACGTCTGCGGCGACCTGGTCACCCGACTGCCCGATGATCATGGTCATCACGACGATGATCACGTCCAGTTCCGGCCGCTCGAGCAGCGCGTCCAGGCAGATCCGGAACTGCGTCGCCTCATTCACGACCTGGGCCGTGAGGTCCACGGGGTTGCGCGCCGAACCGAACGCCGGGATGTACTTGCGGATGAGGTCCTGGGTCTCCGGGGGAAGTTCGGGCACGACCAACCCTCTCTCCTCACACCGGTCGGCCATCAGGATGCCGGCGCCCCCTGAGCTGGTGATGATGCCGATACCCCGCCCGGAGGCCAGTTTGCCTGGGCCGAACGCGGCCGCCGCGTCGATGACCTCTTCGATGTCGTCTAGGAGCACGACGTTCTCCTGCCGCGCGAATGCGTCGAAGACTTCGGCGCTGCCGGTGAGGGCGGCGGTGTGTGACATGGCAGCCTTCCGGCCTGCGGTCGACTTACCGACCTTCAGCACGCAGAGGGGCTTGCCGCCCTGCCTGGACGCCCGTGCCAGTGCGCGCAGGTTCTCGATGTTCTTGACACCCTCCACGTAGCAGATGGCGACACTGACCCGGTCATCCTGTAGGATGTGGTGGGCCACCTCCGCGACTTCGACGTCGACCTGGTTGCCCGTCGTGACGACGTACCCGAACCCGACGCCACGCTCTTGCGCCATGTTGAAGGTGGAAAACCCGAGAGCGCCGCTCTGGGACACAAACGCTGCTGGGCCAAGCCTCAGGTGTTCGGGGCCTGCGGCGGCGCTGAAAGTCCCGAATACCGAATCGAACAGGTTGATCATGCCCTGGCAGTTCGGTCCGCATATCCGCATGCCGGGCGTCCCGGCGATCTTATCCAGTTCCAGCTGCATCTCTTCGTTGCCCGCTTCCGCAAAGCCCGAGCTGAAGACGATGCAGTTCTTGACGCCGCGCTGTTTGCAGTCACGCAGCACCCTGATGGCAACCCTGGCGTTGACGGCAATCAGCGCCAGGTCGGGCACCTCGGGCACCGACAGAATGTCCGGATAGCACTTGACACCGAGTATGCTTTCGTACTTGGGGTTGACCGGGTAAACGCTGCCGGGGTATCGCTTTTCGAGAAGGTACTTGAGGGGCCGGCCGTTTATGCTGTCAACGTCGGTCGAAGCACCGATGATTGCGATCGATCGTGGCTTCAGAAAAGAGTCCAGGTCCTGCAACGCCAACACGACCTTTCAGCCAGGATAATGCGTGAAGGGAATCTCAGGCGGAAACAACTTACGAATTCTTCCGGCCCGCCCCAAGTTCCTGTGGCAATTTCCGGTCACCATCCTCTATGCTGGAAGCAGCCATTTCACGAAAGGGCGGGCATATGGTCTCGATCAGGCCGGTCGATACCGCGGCGCTTCGGTTCTGGAACCGGATGGGATACTCAACCGTGAGCGGGCCGCACGCCCAGCCAGACGGCACAACTGTGTTCTACATGAAAAAGCGCGTCAGAGACCAGTAGCGCATGAACGGGCAACCCGGGCGTGACCGGACTCCGGCATGCTCGACCGGCAAGAAAGCCGAAAGCCCCCGGCCGCTATTCAACGGGGGCTTTTATGACCAGTTCATACCTTCACGATAGTGCCTCACCTGTGTTGCCTTGAGGCAATAGTCTGTTTGATTACGCTGTCTAACTCGAACAAGTCTGCCGGTTTTGTCATGACTGGCATGTCGGGGCCGCATATCTTCCAGGCGCTCTTGGTATCAAGCCCGGTAAGCACGATGACAGGTATCGCTCGCTCCTTGCACAGACCTATCACACTGGTTCCCGGCGTCCCGGACATCATCAGGTCCACCACCGCAACATCGAACGCGCCTCCCGCTTGAAGCGCCGAAGCAGCTTCCCTTGCCGAGCCGGCTACGGCGCACCTGTAGCCGAGTGCCGAGAAGAACCGGTCCAGGATCTCCAGCAACTCATTCGAGTCATCGACAAGAAGCAAGGAAGGCAAGAGGACTCCTCCTGTACCTTCTGCCCGAATCCTCCAGAGCCAGGCGATCGGGCGACCGAATCTGGACACAGCATTCTATTCTTGGCCCACACCACCCTTTCCCGCTATACACTTGTAGTAGGCTGTGATGAGCTCGTCAAGACGCCTGCTGAGCTCCAGTGTCTTTTCGCTCGCAAGATCCGCCTCGCCCTTCACGTGACCGCTGATCTCCGCTCTCAGGGCGAGGATCCTCTCATAGATCTTCTCTGCGCGCATCGGTAAGCCTCCACAAGAGCAGTTCTTTCTCAATACTACAGGCATCGGGTAGTCGGATTCCCGCGAAACGTGTCAGATGCTGCGAAACCTGTGCATTCTGCACTGGCCAAGCGACATATTGCGTCCTGTCTCCATACTCTGGCGACCGAAGCCGAGGAAGGGATGTGCCACTGCCAGAAAGAAGCAGTATAAAACCTCACTTTGGGTCTAGGAGGGACACATCTTGCCGATATCTCCTCTGCCCCACCAATCACTCTGGGCCGCCTGTTCCCGTGACGACGTCGGTTGCGAAGGCACGGACACACTTGAGCCGCTTGAAGGTATCGTGGGCCAGGAACGCGCACTGCGCGCGCTTGAATTCGGGCTCGGCATCAGGGACCCACGCTTCAACATATACGTCGCCGGCCAGCACGGCACAGGCCGCTCAACCGCCGTCAATGAGTTCTTGGCCAAGGCAGCGCTCGCGATGCCTGTCCCGCATGACTGGTGCTATGTTCACAATTTCAAGGACTCCTACCAGCCTTCGGCCATCCCGCTGCCCCCCGGCAAAGGGGCACGGTTTGCGCGAGATACGGCGACGTTGGTCGACGCGGTTCGCCGTGAAATTCCCCGGGCGTTCGAGAGCGAGGCGTTCGCTCAGGCCCGTGAGCAGGTGCTGCACGACTTCGGCCACAAACGGGAGAACCTGCTTTCCGCGCTCAGCGAGACCGCAGCCAAAGAAGGCTTTGCGCTACAGTCCGGCCCTGTCGGGCTGGTGCTCGTGCCGCTGGCGGGTGGCAGGCCGATGGCGGAGGAGGAGTTCTCAAGACTTCCCGAACAGCAAAAGGATGTGCTGCACAGGAAGCAGGAGGCGCTTGAGTCGGACCTCATGGAGACTCTGCGCGAGGTCCGCAGGGTGGAGCGCGAGGCGAGGGCGGCCGCGGAGGAACTCGGCAAGAAGACTGCCCTGGCCACAGTGTCGCACCTGTTCGAGCAGATCCGCAGTGAGTACAAGGATGTGCCGGAGGTCCTGACATACCTCGATGAAGTGCTGGCCGATGTGCTGGAGAACCTCTCCATATTCAGGGAGACGGAGGAAGAGAAGCGGCCCGCGCCTGCTCCGATCTGGGTGAGAGAGACTCCGTTCAGGAGATTCGCGGTCAACCCGCTCGTGGACAACTCCCACCTTAAGGGAGCGCCTGTCGTCCTGGAGCCAAACCCGACGTACCCTAACCTCTTCGGCCGCATTGAGAAGGAAGTGCAGATGGGCGCGCTGGTGACGGACCTGACTCTGGTACGGGCGGGAGCGCTTCACAAGGCCAACGGCGGCTATCTGGTCCTGCCTGTCGAACAGCTGCTCCTCAATCCGCTCTCCTATGATGGCCTCAAGAGGGCTCTCACAAGCCGGGAAATCGTTATCGAGGAGGCCGGGGAGCGTCTCGGGATGATGGTGACCAAGACACTGAGGCCTCAGCCGGTGCCGCTCGACCTGAAGGTCATCCTCATAGGCACGCCAGACCTGTACCAGAAGCTTTACGCCTTGGATCCTGATTTCAACGAGCTCTTCAAGGTGAAAGCCGAGTTCGACACCATGATGGAACGGACGCAGGAGAACATCCACAACTATGCGCTGCTTCTCTGCAAGCTCTGCAAAGCCGAAAACCTGAAGCACCTGACTTCCGGAGCCATCTGCAAGGTGGTCGAGTTCAGTTCCCGTCTGGCGGAAGATCAGACCAAGCTGTCCACCCGCTTCGCGGACATCGCAGACGTCGTACGTGAAGCCGGCTACTATGCTTCGCGGGACGGTTCAGAGAGGACGGACGACTCCCACGTCGTCAAGGCAATCGAAGCGAAAGCCTACCGTTCGAACCTCATCGAGAGCCGCCTCCGCGAGCTGGTGGCCCGGGGGATCATCAAGATCGCGACGCGGGGGACCGCGACCGGCGATATCAACGGTCTGTCCGTTCTCGACACGGGCGATTTCACCTTTGGTAGACCCGCCCGCATAACCGCCACCGTCGGGCCGGGGCGAGAAGGCATCATCGACATCGAGCGCTCGGTAATGCTCGGCGGCCCACTTCACAGCAAGGGCGTGCTCATATTGGGCGGCTATCTCACTCACCGCTTCGCAGGCAAGATCCCTCTCAGCGTGGCTGCACGGCTTGTCTTCGAACAGAGCTACGGCATCGTTGACGGCGACAGCGCGTCTTCGGCGGAGATCTATGCGATGCTGTCAGCGCTGTCCGGGATCCCGGTGAAGCAGGACATCGCCGTGACGGGCTCCGTGAACCAGTGGGGCGAAGTCCAGGCTATTGGCGGTGTGAACGAGAAGATCGAAGGGTTCTTCGAAATCTGCAAGATCGGCGGCCTGACCGGCGACCAGGGCGTGATAATCCCGGAAAGCAACGTGAAGAGCCTTGCCCTGAAGGAACAGCTGGTAGAAACCGCCCGGGAGGGTGGGTTTCACATATGGGCCGTCAGCAGGATAGATGAGGGCATCGAGCTGCTTACCGGCGTCCCGGCAGGCTCAGAGATGGACGGCGGAGGTTTTCCTGAAGGAACGGTGAACTACAAGGTCCAGGAGAGGCTGGTCGAACTAGCCGAGAAGATGCGCAAGTACGGAGACCCGCACTGACCCTCGCCTGCCGGCTCAGAGGTCGCGCAGTGGTCTCAAAACACGAAGGGAGGCCGCCCATGCCTTACGGGTATAACGGGAAGATCCTGAGAGTGGACCTGTCCAAGGAAACGGTTTCGTTTGAGACGCCGCCGGAGTCATTCTACAGGACGTATTTCGGAGGACGCGCTCTCTGCGCATACTATCTGCTTCGCGAGGTGCCACCGGGGACAGACCCGCTCGGCCGCGAGAACAAGCTCATCTTTGCTCCAGGTGTCATCACCGGCGCGCCAGTCGCGGGAAGCGGCAGGAACAGCGTCGGAGCCAAGTCGCCGCTGACAGGCGGGTACGGTGACGGCGAAGGCGGCGGGTACTTCGGCGCCGAGCTGAAAAGAGCCGGCTGGGACGCCATAATCGTGGAAGGCAAGGCATCGCGTCCGGTCTACCTCTGGATCAAGGACGGTGCGGTCGAGATCAGGGACGGCTCCAGCATCTGGGGCAAGACCACCGGCGAGGCGCAGGATATCATCCGGCAGGAGCTCGGAGACACCGGAATCCGCACCTCACAGTGCGGCATCGCCGGGGAGAGATTGATCCGCTACACCGCAGTATGCAACGACCTAAAGCATTTTGCGGGCCGCTCGGGGATGGGCGCGGTCATGGGTTCGAAGAACCTGCGAGCGGTTGCCGTCCGGGGTTCGAAGCCCGTTGAAGTTGCGGACCCCGAAGCCGTTCGCGGCTTCGGCAAATGGCTGATGGACAACTTCGACGACCTGGTCGGTGACATGTACGAAAACGGCACCTCCGGAGGCGTCATGGACCTCCAAGCCTCCAGCGGCCTTCCGACCAGGAACTTCAGGGAAGGCCAGTTTGAAGGCGCCGAGAAGATCTCGGGCCAGACGATGCGCGACACCATCCTGGTGGGCCGGGAGAATTGCTTCGCTTGCCCCGTGCGCTGCAAGAGAGTGGTGAAGGTCGACGAGCCGTATACCGTGGATCCGGCATACGGCGGCCCTGAGTACGAAACCATCGGATCGCTCGGGTCGGTCTGCGGGATCGACGACCTGAAAGCCATCGCCAAGGGCCATGAACTCTGCGGGAAATACAGCCTTGACACCATTTCCACTGGCGTGACGATCGCTTTCGCGATGGAGTGCTTCGAGAACGGGATAATCGGCCTGGATGACACTGGCGGCATCGACCTCAGGTTCGGCAACGCAGGCGCGATGCTGGCCATGATCGAGAAGATCGCCCGCCGGGAGGGCATCGGCGACGTGCTCGCTGAAGGCGCGGCCAGGGCAGCCGAGAAGTTCGGGCCAGAGGCCAAGAAGTTCGCCATTCACGTCAAGGGCCAGGAAGTGCCCATGCACGAGCCGCGCCTGAAGACCGCCCTCGGGCTCGGCTACGCCGTGTCGCCCACCGGAGCCGACCATATGCACAACATACACGACACCGGCTACACCAAAGAAGGCAAATCCATAGCGCGTATGAGGACGCTCGGCGTGCTCTCCCCCCTGCCCGAGGCCGACTTGAGCGGGGCCAAGGTCCGGATGATGACCTACAAGACCGTCTGGGAGCACTTCGTGAACTGTGCGGTGTGGTGCACTTTCGTGCCCTGGCATTTCGAGCAAGGGCTGGAACTGGTGCGTGCCGTGACCGGCTGGAACTCGAGTTTATTCGAACTCATGAAGGTTGGCGAGCGGGCGATCACACTGACGCGCATATTCAACCTGGCGCACGGGCTTTCGGCAAAGGACGATTACCTGACCGAGAGGTTCTTCGAGCCGTTCAAGACTGGACCGCTGGCCGGGCACCAGATTGACCGGGCGAACTTCGAGAAAGCCAAGAAACTCCACTACGGCATGCTGGGATGGTCGGACCAAGGCGTTCCCTCGGAGGCCAAACTCGAGGAACTGGGCATCGGGTGGGCGTACGACCACATCCCGAGGTAGGGTGTTGTAGGGGCGCTGCCCATGTGGGTGCGCTGCCGAGCACGTTGTCGGGTACGCTGTTGGGTGGCTGTTGGGTGGCTGTTGGGCACGTTGTTGGGCATTGAGTGCTGGGGCACAGGGTTCTGGCTTCCCCCTGTGCCCCAGGCACATGTTTCCGGCGAAGCTTGTGCCCACGGACTCAGGCGCCCCTCCCGCGATCTCCAGAAAGGCCTGCCGGAAATCTCCTCCCTCCGGCTGTTGCAGCCGTTTCTGGCTCTCCTAGCGGGCCTGTTTCTTCGTGATGCGGACCTCCTCGGATGCCGTGCCGTGCTGTTCCTGTACGTTTCTCACGGTCACCTGGAACGTCTCGCTGTTTCCCTTCGGCATCGGATACGGTTTTCCGGCCTGGTGGAAGGCCTCCATCTCAGCGGCCGTTGCGCGCCGCACCGCGCCCGAAAGGTCCATGACCCACCCGGTGCCGGCATCCTGGCTCCCGCGCACGACCAGCGACTCAGGCATGAGCCATTCCACATCGCCAGCGTACTGGCCCGTCGCCAGCGACAGCTCTTTGACCATGTCGCCCTTTGCGTTGATAACCCTCACACGCTGGCTGAGCACATACTCAAAATCACTGACGAACGTGATCTTGTGATTGCCGCTCGCAACCTTGTACGCAAAGTGTTTCGAGTCCGGGCTCCAGTACACCCGGTCCACCATGGCGGCCTTTGTGTCGTGGCGTGAGGCCGCCCCCGTCACAAGGTCGATGACCGCCAGCCGTTCGCCTTTCGGCGTGGCAGGGTCCGGCAGGGCGGCTGTCCTGCAGTTGGGGGCAAACCAGATAAAGTGTGGCACATCTGAGACGCGCAGACCATCGAGCAGCACCGTCGCCTTCCCTGTGCCCGTGTCCACACGCACCAGCCTGCCTCCTTCCGGCGAATTCACCTGAAGGCAGGCGAACTTGCCGTCCGGGGTCACCGCATGCCGCACCACACGGCCGTCATACTCCGCCAGGACCTTCGACGAAGGCTTGTCCGTCGAGAAGTCGATGGCTACCAGGCTGTGCTTCCCGGCACCGGCCGGGTAGTCCAGAGCCAGAAGGCTCGACGGTCCGGCCCACCCAATTGGAAAAGTGACGTCAACGCCGCCGGCCTGCCTCAGAAGGGACGAGTCGCCGGACGCTGGGTCAAGCAGCCACACCTGCATCGCTTGCTCAGTCTTGGTGGTCAGGACCAGCCTGCGGCCGTCTGGACACCAGAACCAGTCCACACCGCGCCCGGTCGACTCGAATGGGCCTGCCACCAGAGTCTGGCCGTCTCGCTTCACGGGTACCTTGGGTCCCGGCGGCACAGGCGGCTCCGGCGGCTCCTTCTTGGAGACCGAGCCTGAAGAGCAGGCCACAAGCAGCGCCGCAGTCACGATCAGAACGGACAGCGACAACAAGCGTCTCGGCGTTTGAGCCAATAGGATCGTTACCTCCCGCCTTCCCTCGGCGCTTCCTCGCGAGGGACAACCTTAAGACGCAGGGCAGCTACCTAGCGTTCCGCCGCCAGCACAACCGGTGGCACGATCGCGAGCTGTAGCAGGAGTCCAGGCACTGCGGCCACCAGCCCGGCCGAGATGGGATACAAGAGCGGGATTGCTCCCAGACCAAGAAACCTGAACACCAGCGCGCCGAGCACGCCATATGCCAGGCGGCCGGCGACCATCGTCAGCACCAGCGCCGGGTAAACACGCATGCCGCGCCTGCGGTGCAGCACGGATGCCAGGAAGCCGTAGATCCCCAGTTCGACCATCATCGCCTGAGCCACAGGCGGCGCAAGCACGGGCATGCCGGTCAGGAACGCGCTGAGAAGCGGGGTCAAGGCGCCGACGAGCAGCCCGGTGTGGGGGGATCAGTCAAGAAACCGCACATCAGCACCGGGATATGCATCGGCAGGAGCGCCTTTCCCAGACCCACCGCATGGAATGCCGTCGGGAAAAGAAGCCCCAGCGCGATCATGCTCGCACCATAAGTCAGACGCGAGGCAGTGGATTGCACGAAACGTCCTCCCCTTTTGATGATGCCAGTAGGCGGAGCCGCCGGCCGGCACGCGGCTCCAGTGCCCGGCACGCGGCTCCAGTGCCCGGCACGCGGCCCCGGTGGCCGGCACGCGAGTCCGTTGACCGTAGGCCGCCGGGCATGTTAGCCTAGTATCATAGTCCGACAATTCCACCGTAAGCGACCCCTGACGTGCCCCCGAGAGCGACCCGGACTAACCCTTGTGACGATTGGAGTGGTCATCCTGTCCGATTCGCTACGCATGTGGGCGCACGCCCGTGGGTACGAAGCCGCAGTTGCCGGCTTCGAAGTGGTCACCGAGGTGCGGAAAACCATCGAAGCGCTGAAAAACGCAGGCAGCTTCGACGAACGCTTCTTTGACAAGTGCGTCAAGGGCTTCAAATATGACAGCGAAATCGCGGAGCCAAAGATCGTGATCATGCTGTCAGTGCCGCGTCCTGCCCACTATATTACCTTTAGTGTCGCGGGCAAGCAACTTGCCGCAATCGTACCGCCGACATATGCTTACTACCGCGAAGAGGCAAGGCGCGTACGGGACGAAATCCTTTCTGCCGGGATTCTCAAGTCCGGGCAGCAACTGGTCCCGCTTCGAGCTCCTTTGAAGAGCGTGGCGGCGAGAGTCGGGCTGGTGCGCTACGGGAGGAACAACATAACCTACACCAGGTCCCGCGGCAGCTACCATCAGATCGTGGGGTTGGCGAGCGACGCTCCGCCCGGCGCCTTCGAGATCGACCCAGTTCTCGAATCCCCCGGCCTCATGGATGAATGCTTACGGTGCCGGGCCTGTGCCGCCTCTTGCCCAACCGGGGCGATCCCAGGCGACCGGTTCCTGCTCCGCGCGCATCGCTGCCTGACATTTCTCAACGAGTTTCCAGGGGAATGGCCGGACTGGGTGGACCCCTCATGGCACAACGCGTTCGTGGGCTGCATGAAATGCCAGGCGTGCTGCCCCATGAATGCGGGTAACCCCGAGCCTGAAGACACCGGTGTGCGCTTTGACGAGCCGGAGACCACGCAGCTGTTGTCGGACGAGCCGCTTCCCGCTGACGTCTGGCGTGGCCTGGACCTGAAGATTGAGTCGGCAGGGCTCGGTGGAGACCGACAGGACGTGGTGCGCCGGAACCTGCGAGCATTGATCAAGGCCCAGGGCTTCTGAAACGATGGACAGGGCCCACTACTGCCAAGACACTGGACAACGCCCAGCGCTGCTGCCAGCGCTGGGCCCATTCGTATCTAGATAACGCACCAGGATTTCAGGGCAGCCAGGTACACCTCTGCGCACGTCGCCAGTTCCACCTTTGACACCCATTCGTTCGGCTGGTGGGTGTTGCCGCCGGACGGCCCGAACGAGACGGTGGTAAGGCCTGCTTCCACAAGGTAGTCCCCATCGCACACTCCCCGGCCGAAGCCGAGGGAAAGCGGCTGACCGGTGACCTCACGGAACAGAGCGGCAAACCGCTGTATCGCCGGATTCCCGGCGTCTTGCTCGGCCGGAGGGTAGTACGGCCGGTCGAACTCGAAGTCCACGTGCCCCTGCGTCAAGGTCGCCGTGGCCTTGCGCACCAGTTCCAGCACGGTGTCCTTGGTTTCCCCCGGCACGAGCTGCTTGGAGATTACCACGGTGCACCTATCGGGCACCGTGAGGGAGTAGCGCTCGTAGCCGCCCTTGATGCTGAGCGAAACGAACGGGTGCGCCCCGAGATTCGGGTGCTCGGGCACGGCGGCTGCGCTGAGAGCAGAAAGGAAATGTGCGGCCTGCTCTATGGCGTTCACCCCCTGAGAGGGCCGGCCACCGTGGG
This sequence comes from Bacillota bacterium, assembly GCA_030691635.1. Taxonomy (GTDB): domain Bacteria; phylum Bacillota; class Sulfobacillia; order JAUYEF01; family JAUYEF01; genus JAUYEF01. The sequence goes on along the minus strand of JAUYEF010000244.1, from coordinate 12,532 downwards.
CCGCCTTACCGTGCACAGTGGCCTTGACAAGCGCCTTGCCGGGCCAGCCTATTGTGGCAGGATGAAAGTGGGGCTCGGATAGGAGCACGAGTCTGGCACGGGGCTTTCCGGCCAGGAACGCGAGCATGCCATCGGAAAGCGCCTCCTCGTCCGGAGTGAATGCCACGAGCACGTTGGCCTGCTCCAGCCGCCCCTCCGCTCGTAGCGCCTCAAGCGCCGCGAGCTGCGCCGCTATACCGCCTTTCTGGTCGGCCGCCCCCAGACCGTAGATGCGCTCACCTTCGGATGTGGCGCGGAACGGGTCGGTCCGCCAACCGGTCATGACCGGTATGGTATCCGTGTGTCCCGTCAGCAGCAGTGCGGCTGTCTCCTGCGTGGCCGGAGTGCGTGAAATCACGTTGTACCTTGGCCCGACCGGCTGCAGTTCGGTGGACAGCCCGAACCCTTCAAGCACTGTGGCCAGATACCGGCTAACGTTCGCCTCGTCGCCGCTCGGGCTCGGCATGGCGACCAGTTCTTCGAGATAATGCAGGGCCCGGTCGAACAGGGAATTCGAGCTGTTACTCATGGCTCATCTCCTCTCCTCAGTCTCGTGGTTCGTCGCCCGCGGCCTGACAACCTCCCAGGCCATTCTCCTGGACGCGCGCCAAGATGTCGTCGTTGTCGCAGGTGAGCCGCTGGGTAGTAGAGAAAAAAGTACCTATACGCAACTCTCGCAGGTATAATGAACTAATAACACCAGATAATAAGCCAGCCCTTGGCAAGAGGTGGAGTAACACACGTGGTACTGCCAACACTGAAGATCGGCGAACGCCTTGCCCGCTTTCCGTTTGTCCAGGGCGGCATGGCACTCCGGATATCTACCGGCGTGCTGGCCGGGGCGGTCGCCAAGACAGGCGCCGTGGGCACCATCGCCGGCACAGGCATGACGCTGGACGAGCTCAGGTCCGAGATCCGAATCGCGAGGAGCATATCCGACGGCATCGTCGGCGTGAACGTCCTGTTTGCAGCGAGGAAGTTCGCTGAGCTCATCAAGACGGCGATCTCCGAAAGGGTCGACTTCATCGTCTCGGGAGCAGGCTTTTCGCGCGACATGTACGGCTGGGGCAAGGAAGCGTCCGTGCCAGTCGTGTCGATGGTGTCGTCCGCCGGCCTGGCGAGGCTCGCCCAGAAGCTCGGCGCAGCGGCGGTGGTGGTCGAAGGCGCGGAGGCAGGTGGGCACTTGGGGACCTCCAGGTCGGTCAAGGAAATCCTGCCTGAAGTCAGAGAAGCCACGGACCTGCCCGTCATCGCGGCCGGGGGCGTGGCGAACGGCTATGAAGCGGCTGACCTGTTTGCGATGGGCGCGGAAGGGGTCCAGCTGGCTACCAGGTTCATAGCCAGTGAGGAATGCACCGCACCAGAAGCGTTCAAGCACATGCACGTGGCCACCCCTGAGGAAGACATCGTGCTCATAGACAGCCCGGTTGGAATGCCGGGCCGCGCGATACGCAACCGGTTCTGGTCGGACGTGCAGGAGAAAGGCATGAGATTGCCACGAGACGTATGCCGGAGCTGTCTGAAGAGATGCTCTGGCCGCTTCTGCATTCTGGACGCGCTCGACAGAGCCCAGAAAGGCGACGTGGACGGTGGTTTGGTCTTCTCAGGCTCGAGCGCGAGCCGCATCAAGGAAATCCTGCCCGTCCGAGAGATAGTGCGACGGCTCGTTGAAGAGGCGTCCGAACGCCTTCGCGGCCTGCAGGCAGAACCGGCCCACTGATGGACAAGGAGAGGTGAGAACGATGGCTGCCGACTTCGTTTTCTACGGTGGACCTGTGTATGACCCTGTGTCGGGAATCAAGGAAGCCGTCGCGACGAAAGGAAACCGGATCCTGGCCGTGGGCACAAAGGCAGAGATCATGGCCCTGGCAGGACCCCGGACTCACCGGTACGACCTTGAAGGCTCCCTGCTCATGCCAGGATTCATAGACGCCCACCTGCACATCACCGGCCACGGTACAGGCCTCTCCCAGGTGAACTGCAAGTACCCCGCAGCGCTTTCCATAGGCGACATCCAGGACGCTTTCCGGGAGCGGGTCCGTTCTTCGCCGCCGGGCACATGGGTCGTGGGCAGGGGATACGACCAACTGAAGCTCTCAGAGAAACGACACCCGACACGGTATGACCTTGACGCGGTCTCGACGCAGCACCCCATCCTGCTCACCAGGACGTGCGGTCACATATGCGTGGTGAACTCGGTGGCGCTGGCGCTCGCAGGGATAACCGCGGATGTGCCCGACCCGGTCGGAGGCAAGATAGACCGGGACGAGAGCGGCACTCCCAACGGGGTCCTGATGGAGGCCGCCCAGAGATTCCTGCGCGAGCTTTCGGCGCCCTCTCACGAGGAGCTTGTTGACGGGACCGTTGCTGCGAGCGAGCATCTGATCAGCCTGGGCATCACTTCAGTGCATGACGCGAGCGGCTCCACCCCGCTCATGCGGGCAATTGTCGAGGCCGTCGAAAGCGGCAGAGCCAAGGTCCGCATCTACACCATGCTCGGCTCGTCAGACCCAGAGTTCCAGAACGCGTACCTCCGCAGCGGGCTGAGGACCGGGTTCGGAAACGAGCATCTGAGGCTTGGCCCCATGAAGCTGATGACAGACGGGTCGTCCAGCGGTCCCACGGCAGCCACACGCCAGCCATATGCTGTGGACCCCGGCAACTCCGGCATCCTCTGCTTCACGCAGGAGGAGATAACCGCGCGGCATACCGCCGCCCACAAGGCCGGTTTCCAGGTCACCGCGCACGCGGTCGGCGACAGGGCTGTGGAGATGAACATAAACGGGATCGAGAGCGCCGTGCGTGCTTTTCCCAGGCCGGACCCGAGACACCGCATCGAGCACTGCGCCATGACCGGCGCGGAGCTCAGGGCCCGGATCAAGAGTCTCGGGATAGTAAGCATCGCCCAGCCCGTGTTCTTCCATGAGTTCGGCGACGGGTATGTGCTCAACTACGGCAGAGAGCGCGCCGAGCAGATGTTCACCACCGCGTCGTTCATCCGAGAAGGCATCCCGTTCGCGATGAGCACCGACTGCCCTGTGACGTTCCCGGACCCGACGCTCAACATCTCTGTCGCGATGACCCGCAGCACGATGACAGGAGATATTGTCGGCCCGGCTCAGCGGATAACGCTCGAGCAGGCGCTATATGGGTACACGATGGGCGGCGCCTACGCCGCCTTTGAGGAGAAGATAAAGGGAAGCCTCGAACCCGGCAAACTGGCCGACCTGGTTGTCTGGACGGGCAACCCGTTCGGAGCCGAGCCGGCCGAGATCCGCGGGATGACTGCCCGTATGACCATGATCGACGGGCAGGTCGTGTTCGAACGCTGAGGTCTACTTCCGAGCTTTCCTGAGCGCGCCATCGATCTCTGGCACCATGGCCTGGTGGTCTCTCCACCACGCCTGGCTGCGCTGTGCGATCAGGTCCTCCACGCGCTTCCCGTGCTGCTCGACCCATGTGTAATACTTCAGGTTCAGCCACCGGTCCCGGTTATGCTGCGTGCCCTCCTGGATGTAGTCAAGTCCTGCGCCCAGCAGTATGCGCTCGTGACGCGACCGGGCCTCTCTCCTATCGAGCCGGCCGAACCTGCAGTCCAGCGCGTGCATCACTGAGTTGTACCTGTCTATGCTGTCTGTCAGAACGGTGACCACATTGTCCTGCGGGCCCATCCTGAAGTGCTTCGCAACCTTGATGGCCCCTATCAGGTTGCACACTCCGGATATGCCGAACGACTCAGAAACCGTGCCCGCAAGGCTTTGCTCGATCCCCAGGTCACCACAGAGGTATTCGAGCCCTGCGGGATCCGTCAGCACCTGCAGCATGAGTTTGCATTCCATGTCATCGACACAGGCCAGGGCGTCCATGTTCGTCACGTTGTGGATCCAGGTCACGTGCTTGTCGCCGATGCCCTGGATATCGTGGTCGCCGAAGCCATTGCAGTAGAGCGTCGAGCACTGCACCGGTTCGAGGCCGACCATCTTCGTTTCGGAGAACTCCTGCTTGATCCTATCTCCCGCGGCGATCGTCCCGCCCGAGCCCATGGCGGAAACGAAGGCGGCGCAGCGGCCGTTGCCTGTCCCGCCGTGCTGTAGCTCCCGGACTGCCTCGACCACGGTGTTCCCCGTGCAGTGGTAGTGGAACCTGTAGTTCGGCATCGCCTCAAACTGGTTCAGCACCCGCACGGCCGGGTCGCTTGAAAGCTCCCGGCACTTGTCGTAGATCTCTTTGACACTCGACTCGCCGCCCGGGGTCGTGACATAGCCCGCTCCATACGCAGAGATCTTCTCGAAACGCTCCCTGCTCATGAGCTCAGGCAGTACGACAAGGGTTTCGTAGCCCATCCTCCCACCGACCCACGCGCCGCCGATCCCATAGTTGCCAGTCGAAGGGAAGACAATCTTGTGTTCACCCGGGCGGATCGCGCCGCAAAGCTGGCTTTCCATCGTCACCGAATAGGTCGCGCCCACCTTGTGCGACCCGGTCGGGAAATCCTTGCTGTACAGCGCGACTATATTGGCGTCGACGCCGGTCAGCTCCTTCGGCACCACGAAGGCGCTCGCGCTGCCGTCCGGCCGTCGCCACGTTATGTTGAACAGGTTGATGGCATCCAGGGGGTCCTCGCCGGCCGCGGCCAGCGCCCGCCGGCGTGTCTCCGGCTCAATGCTCGAGGGGTGCAGCATTTCCTCGTAGGTCGGGCCCCAGACAAGTGTTGACGGCAATATGTGTCGCCTCCTGTATCCAATCTGCCAGACAGTATTTGACGCCACGACGTCACTTACCTACAAACGGCCCTGGCCCGGCAAGAGGAACCGGGCTGCGTCTGGCTAAGTAACTCAGGTGCGGCGCCGGCGTGGCGCAAGAGTCGCGCCGCCATCGAGCCGGGTTTGACACTGAGGAAGGAGACATGCGAGTGAAGTACGACTTCGACAGAGTGATCCCCAGACGCAACACCAATTCATCCAAGTGGGACAACAACCTGGCGATGTTCGGCACGGAGGACGTGCTGGACATGTGGGTCGCGGACATGGACTTCCCGTGCCCAGAGCCTGTGGTCCGTGCGCTGAAGAAACGCGCGGAGCACCCCATCTACGGGTATACTATGCCGTCTCAGTCGCTTTACCAGGCCATCATCGACCGGATGGAGCGGCTCTACGGCTGGAAGATAAAGAAGGAATGGATCGTTTTCGGCGCGGGAGTGGTCAACGGGCTGTTCACAGCCGTCCAGGCCTTCTGCAGGCCCGGAGACGAAGTGGTCGTCCAGCCGCCCGTGTACTACCCATTCTACAACACCATCAGAAACTCCGGCGTGACGGCCGTCCACAACAACCTGGAGTTCGACGGCCAGCGCTACACCATGGACCTCGATGGGCTCGATAACATGTTCGCGCCGAGCACCTCCTTCCCCGTCCGGGCGCCACGGATCAAGGCGGTCATGCTCTGCAGCCCGCACAACCCGGTCGGACGGGTATGGACAAGAGAAGAGCTTGGGAGACTGGCCGAGATCTGTCTTGAGAACAGGTGTGTCATCTTTTCGGATGAGATCCACTGCGACCTGCTGTTCAAAGGCCACAAGCACACAGTGCTCTCCACCCTCGGCTCCGAAGTGGAGCAGAGCACGCTCACGTTCATGGCGGCCTCCAAGACGTTCAACCTCGCCGGGCTCGGCACGTCGTTTGCGGTGGTCCCGAACGACTACCTGCGCAGGAGGTTCATCGAAGCCAGGATGGGCCACCCCGGCGGTAACCTGTTCGGCTTAGAAGCGCTCGAAGCGGCTTTCCGCGACGGCGATGAGTACCTGGCGCAGCTGAAGGACTACCTGCAGGGAAACTTGGAGTACTTCATGGACGCCATCGCCACACGGATCCCCAGGATCAAGGTGATTAAGCCGGAAGGGACTTACCTGACGTGGGTGGACATGCGGGGCCTCGGTATGACGGGTCAGGAGCTCCAGAAGTTCATCCGCTTCAAGGCCCGGCTCGCGTTCGATGACGGATTCGCGTTCGGCCCGGCCGGCGAGGGATTCCAGCGGGTGAACCTGGGCTGCCCCCGGAGCATAGTTGTGGAGGCTGTGGAAAGGCTGGAGAAGGCGGTCAACGAGTTGTAGAGCGTCCGGGTGTGGTTTCCGGCGCATATCGCTGCGCCCATCGTGCGAGGCACGGTGGGCGCAGGCCGTCTTTCACACCTTCTGTGTCTTCCAGTGGCCGGACTTGAAACGCGAGGAGATCAGGAACGACCTGCCCAGCTGGTCGATGCCCATGGCTATCCAGGCGCCCAGCAGGCCAAGCCCAAGCCAGCGAACCAGCGCTATGCCTATGATGACGCGCCCCACCCACGTGCCCAGCGTGTTCGCGTAGAGGACCCAGGTGGTATCGCCCGCCCCGCGCAGCGCGCCGGAGAGGATGAACGCGGTGGACTGCGCCGGTTGGACCAGCGCATATAGTCTCAAGATCAACGCCGTCTGTCCGATGACTCCCGGGTCCGTGGAGTAAAAGCCGGCGATCTGCCTGCCCAGGAAGAAGAACAGCACCGCTGCGCCCATCCCCACCATCATCCCGATGCGGCGCGTCTCAGCAGCGCTGATCTCCGCCTCTTCAGGTTTCTCGGCGCCGAGGTTCTGCCCCACCAGAGTCGTGGCGGCGACAGAGAAAGCCATACCGGGCATGAAGCTGATTGACATGATGTTCATCCCGACCTGGTGCGCGGCGAATGTGACGGTGCCGAGGCCGGAAACGACGGTCGTGAAGACCAGCATGCCCGCCCGCAGCACAAACTGCTCGATAGCGGCAGGGATGCCTACCTTGAAGGCTCTACGCAGCAGTTCCCAGTCCAGGGCATAGCGCGTCGTGAAGTCGGGCCTGATGATCTTCTTGCCCGACCTGATAACGCGAAGGAACATCGCGAAGGCCAGCACACGCGACAGCGTGGTCGCGACGCCTGCCCCGACCACTCCGAGCCGTGGGAATCCAAACACCCCATTGATCAACAGGTAGTTGCCGACCACGTTGAAGAGGTTTGCGATGATGTTGATCTTCATGGCGCTCTTGGTATCGCCTGCGCCCCGTAGCGATGCTGTCATGTTCATGGCCATGGCGCCGAACAGGATGCCTGCGCCAACAACCTTAAAGTAGCCGACGCCATTCTCCATGACATCGGGGCCTGCGCCCATGATCTTCAGGATAGGGGCCGCAAACAGCACAGCGACCATCGCCAGCAGGATCCCGAGGACCAGCGCGACCGCCAGAGTCTGCTTGGCTGCGGCAGACGCCCTTTCGGGCTGCCGGGCCCCGATCAGACGTGCCACCAGGGCAGTGGTCCCGACGTTGAGGGCCATGAGCGCGGAGTGCAGGAACATTATGGGCTGGTTCGTCAGCCCCACCGCAGCTATGGCGGCCGGGCCTATCTTCCCGACCATGATCATGTCGGCGATACCGACGGCGCTGACCAGGAACTGTTCGGCGAGCGTGGGCCCTGCGAGCTTCATGATGCGCTGTTGGAGCGTGGGTTCGGCAGCAGGCGTGGCTGTGATGGCTCTTGCTTCGGCCAAGTAGGATCACCTAGTATACCTAAATTTTCTACAAGCGTATCTTCTCACTTGGCGCTCGCCGAGTCAAGGGGCCGCTCAAACGCGGCCCCTTGACTCGCAAAGATCTTCCGGTTATGCACAGCGCTACTTGATGATCTTGATCCACTGCCCGAACATGAACTGCAGCACGCCGATGAACAGCGAGATTCTGCCCATCACGGCGTTGCCAAACGCCGCGCCCATGGTGATCATTATCATCCAGCGGCCGTAGCTTGCGCCAATCTGAATCGGCCGGTTCTTGGGGAACGTGAAGAAGAAGTAGCACAGCACCCCCATGACACCGGTGACAACCAGCAGGTTGTTGATATTCGTCAGTGGCACCATCGTGGCCCTGACCTGGCTGATGAACTGGGCTTCGACCGCCCCTCTCAAGGCGATGGCGGCGCCCATGCCGACCAGAAGAGCGAGCGGGATTCTCGCCAGCCAGCGGACGCTCTTGGTGAACCTGGCGAAAAGCAGCAGACCCAGTATCACCGGGATGAGCATCTGGATCTGGCCCTTCTGCACGATCGGGTTCCATGCCTTGTTCAGCACGTTGGTGTAGCCCATGACGAGCGAGTACCCAGCTCCTGCGCCCACGTAGATGTGCTCGGCCGCCCGGTAGAAACGGTTCTCCTTATACAGGAAGGAGTAGGCGGCGAGAGTCAGCATAGCCGCGATCCATACTCCAATACTCGTGCTCATGCGCCGTCCCCCCTACAGCCCGCTTCGCTTGCGGCCCTGCCGCTCAGCGAAGTAGGCGATGTTCCCGAAAATGATGAACACGATGATCAGCAGGTGTCCTATGCTCTGCGCGTCCATTGCCGCGACGGCGGGGCCGGGCGCCTTTGACATGATCTCATACTCGGCGCCGCACCGCATGCCCACCAGCAGTCCGGCAAGCTGCCCGGACTGCAGGAACGGCTCGCCCTGAGGGCCCATGACTGTGATGACGCCGCCGATGATGGGCATCTTCCACTGGCTGGTCTGGCGTATCCATGTCTCGGGCAGCAGCGACGTGGTGAAATACATGAGCATCTGAGCGTCGCCAGCGGTCTTGAGACCTTCCATGATGGGCCGGCTCGATACCGGCTTGCCCCGGTAGTCCGTGGGCACGGCCTTGGGGATATCGCGCACAAACGCAGCCATCGCCGTCTCTCCGCCGGCAAGATAGCCCAGGTGGACGAAATCCTCACCATACTTCTTGCCCTGCGCTTCCCACGAACGGATCAAGGTATCGGCTATCGTCGCGCCCTGGTCCACGAAGGCGATAGCGACAACTCGCACGTTCCTCTTCATGAGGTGGTTGAATATGGCCACGGTCTGAGGGTGCACGTCTGCCATGCCGGCTGCAGGATAGTTGAAGTCAATGATCACCCTGTCCCCGGCCTTCAGGTTGTCGATCTTCTCATAGGCCTGCTTGGTCCACGAGCTTACGGAAACCGGCAGGCCGAGAGGCTTGATCAAAGGCCAGAGGAGCAGCACTACCATGAGAATGTAGAGCACACGCCTGTCTATCTTCCCGAGTTTGACAATTGTGTCCATTTTGCCGCCTCCCTCCTACGCCTCTCCGCCGAGATAGCTTCTGTCGATGCCGAGAAGCACTCTGAGGCCCACACCAATGACGCCCACCGCGACGCCGATCTGGAAGCCTCTCATGCCGGCCAGGTTCGGGTACTTCATTATCCACTCAGTGATCACGGGGAATTGCTTCCAGATGATCTCGCCGATCGGCGCACGTCCCAGCATCACGATGGTGCCTGCTACGAGGAATATCACCGCTTCCAGCGACCGTGCGCGGAAGGCCCGGTACGCTGAGGAAGCGACGAAGAACGCGACCATGGCGTAGAAAGCGGAGCCGAGGGGCGTGATTATGCTATTGAAGATGAAGAGGAACGTCGGGTTCGTACGGCTGATGACACCGCTCACGATCGTCACGACCAGCGTCACGATAAGCAGCACGCTGTTGATCCAGTCTGGCTTTCTCTGCGAGATCCGCGCGGCGTGGTTCCGGGCAAGCCCGACCGCGCCGAGCCCCAACGCAAACGCAGATATGATCACGGCCCAGTTCTGGATCTCTGTGCTCCATGACCTCATCGTGGGCACATTGAAGAAGTACTCAATGATCATGAGCACGCCCACTGCGCCTGCAAGGAATACCGGTACCTCGCGTCTCATAGGTCATCTCGCTCCTTTACTTCTTCAGGAGATCCAGAAGAGGTGGTTTGGGGTTGAACGTCACCATGATGGCGCCAATCAAAACCATCACGAGGGCCAGGAGCTTCGACCAGTCCTGACCTGCGAGCGAACCGAGCCTCACAGGGTCTTTTGCCAGGTAGGCGCCAGCCGCGAGGAGCTCCTCACCCAGCAAGGTGTAGTCGCATGCCGCGATGAAGAACGGCAGCTGGTACTCACTGCCCGTGCCGGCTATCGAGATGGCGCCGACCTGCGACGATACCTCGGCGAGGAGCATGGCCTCAGCCAGGAAACGCCCGGCCATGATGGTCGAGGCCACTTTCTCCCGTTCGATGATCCCCATGCAGGCAGATGCGTACGCGAACTGCGTCGGGGAGAGGAACCTGACCATGTCGTCGTGGTACGCGTCCGGTCTCCCGGCCTGCAGGTAGGCCTGCTCGACGACCTGCTCGGACAGCGGGTAGACATTGGCTATAGCAACGCCGACGATAAGGCCAGTGTCGTTCCGCGCCGTGAGCTGCGCACTGTAGGACATCATTTCGAGAGCGGCAAACGTCTCTGAGGCAGTCGACGTGGTGATGTCGCCCATTCCGGGGGTGAAGAAAACCGGTCTACCCATTTCCGTGGCGCGGCCCACAGCTTCTTCTATCGCGTCAAGCCCGGCGATACGCCGCATCTGCGGAAGCCTGGCCTTCGCGCGTTGCATGTTGTAGATGATGGCCGCGAAGATCAAGACCAGGATGATGAAGCTTGTCACCCTTCCCGCTACCAACCTTCCTACCTCCATTCGTGGGGGCTAGACTCTGCAGGAAACAGACTGAAACAGTCGATCCCACAAGACCAAGACTGTGACGGAAGGTCTTCTTGATAATCACCCCCTGCTCAAGCCAATTCGGTAGAAAAACATAAGCGACCCGTGGGTCGCTTGGTCTTACTCCAAAACGCCCATCTCGCCCTGACTTGAGATAGCTCTTCGCTGGGAAGCCCAGGGTGACCTCCCAACGACAGTCTTGCACCTGTTCGATGCAACCCCAGCTACGCCAAGCTCGGCAGGCACTGGCTGCTTCGGCGGTATCCCTTTCCCCCGGTTCATCGGAAGCCATCCGTCCACGGGGTACTCATGTTCCCGCGCCTCTACCTCAATCTCAGAGTCTGAGATGAGGCATGTACTGTTCTCTTTGGGTAAAATGCTAACACGCGCAGCGGTTTCGTGTCAAACACGAATTAGCCAAATGTGTGAACGCACAGCGATAAAGTCATATCTAAGCGAACAGCGGCCCGGTTGCTCAACATCTCCACCCGCCAAGTTAGACGGCTGCTCAAGGCCCTGCGTGCTGAGGGCGCCCAGGGCCTGGCCCATGGCAATCGCGGCCGTGTCCTCACGGCAAGATGCGCGAGACTACCGGAAGCCAGGTCCGGCCCAACTGATTTCCCGGCATACAGCCGGGCCGTGGAAGCGATCTTCCCGTAACGCAGAGGAACAACCGGACAGCCGGCAGAAGTGTCCGCCCGTTGGTATGGGCCGGTCCACCGTCGCGCGAGCCGGCTTATGTGGAGGTGCGATCTTGAAGCGAATACGAATCATAGCCGGTGAAGTAAAGGCCACGGCGCAACTGGCCGAGGGCAACACCGCCGGGGCCATCTGGAACGCGCTACCGCTGAGGGCGGCCGGGGAACGCTGACGAGATAAGGCCCTCAAGCCCCGTCACCGTATTCGGCCGGGTGGAAGGCGATGCGTCGGCATTCGATGCCGTGCCATCGGGCGCTTCCGTGCTGGTAGAACGGCTTGACGAGCGATAGGGCCCACGCCACGTGCGCAGCCCGAGAGCCAGACCAGCCATACCGTACTAGTACACTAGTGACCTATGTCTGCGCGCCAAGATTTTCGGGCAGGAACGACGCGACCGGGGCTTCCTGTGAGCCCCGGTCGCTGACCTTGTCTCATAATCGCATGCCTCATGAGCACGTGCCTCGCGTTCGATTGCCTCGGTTCAGCTATGCCTCTCGATCACAGGCAGCAGCATGTGCGAAGGCCTCGACGGGTCGTGATACAGCGGGTTGGCTGCCACCCTGGTAAGACCGTTGGCCATGAGCGGCTCCCCGGTATTCGGGTTAACGTCGAACCTGGGGAAGTTGCTCGACGAGATGTCCACCCTGATCCTGTGGCCCCGCTTGAAGACATTCGCAGTCGGGAACATGGTGATCCGGAACTCATACACCTTCCCTGGCTCCAGGAACTCCGGTGGTTCGCGGCGGTTGCGGTATCTCGCGCGTAGGATGGCGTCCTGGATGTTCAGCGCGTAGCCCGCCGGGTAATCCTCATTCGGCGGGTAGCAATCCAGCAGTTTGACCGTGAAGTCGGTGTCCGGACCGTCTGTTGACGCATACAGCACCATCTCGAGCGGGCCCACCACCTCTATGTCGGCATCCAGTGGCTCAGTCTGGAAGACACACACATCGTGCCTGGCTGCGAGCGGGAGGCTGTCCTTGGCGCCGAGAATCCCTGGGTGGCACACCTGGTTGTAGCCGCCCCCCGGGATGACCTCCTCAGCGGCGGACACGGGCCCTCCGATGGTCGGCACAGGGTCCTTCGGGTCGAACTGGTATGTGGGTCGGCCGGCTGTCTCCCGGCTCCTGTCGCGACAGGCCGCCGCCTACCTGGAGATGGAAAGGCGTCGCACGGGCGCCGGGAAGCGGCCATGTGTTCTCATTGCGCCAGCGCCCACCGTGGTC
>JAUYEF010000220.1 GCA_030691635.1 Bacillota bacterium | reverse complement strand
GGCACGTGGTCAGTGTACCAATCTCGGTCGGGCATTCTTGGCTCCTCTTACCGTCGTGGTCATACATACGGTACCACGCAGTGATGACATTGTCAATAATCAGAGCAGGTAATATCCAATAATGTCAGGCAAGTGGTCCTGTGCAGCGGAATGCGGACACCGTGTGAACCGATCTCTTAGGCCAAATGCGGTATCTCCTATTCCACTTTCAAAGTCCGCTTGCCCCATTCACATAGATATGCTATGTTTTGTGTATAGAATGGAAGGAGGATATCAGTATGCTAAGAACAAATATCGAACTTGACGAAGAGCTGGTGGATGAGGCCATGAAGCTCACCCATATAAAGACCAAAAAGGAGCTTGTAAACTACGCCATCAGGGAACTAGTACGCAAAGCAAAGAGAAGAAAACTTCTTGAGCTCGAGGGCAAGGTGGAATGGACGGGCAATCTCGCTGAGATGAGGAAAAGCAGGGTATGATCTTGGTCGATACGGGCGTGTGGATAGACTTCCTGGTAACTTCTCAATAAGTCCGGGCGGTGTCTGAGGGCGCCATGGCCTCTGTGCAACGGGTTCGCAGCTTGGTATGTGTCAATCGCAGAGGATGCGACGGAAATCCTTGACGAGGGGATAGGCCCAGATGGATTTCCTAGGCAAACTGGCTGTATGATCTTTATCCAGCTTGCCCCTGCCTTGAGTTTCTCCAAGATAGATCCAGTTTGCCGCCTTGTAGCAAGTTCCACGGAAGCGTGGGGACTCTACAAAGGTCTCAACCAGAACAGGACGATACCCATAGCGCTTTTGCCAATCGTCAGCCAGTCTGCGGGTTGCCATGGACAGTAGTCTGGAGGCCAGGTTTTGACAATGAACCCAAGGCAGCAGCAAGAAGCGAGCATTGTTTACGACCAGCTGAAGTCTGCTCTGACGTTGTTCGGCAGTCCAGCCGATGAAGCGGTCCCGGGGAGCGATCTTCCAGGCAGCGGCCCCAAATCCCATCAGAGCAAGGACCTTCCCATGGGCTGTGGCGAAGTAGCGCAACTGGGCTCCGGGCAGCGGTTGGTAACCCAGGTAATGGTATCGAGCGATGTACTCATTCCACAGGTGTGAAGCCTTGGAAGGCTCAACCGGATCCAGGTGAAGGTCTACCAGGGCGCCGGCTGATGCGACGACGGGGAACAACTCCGGCTCGGCTTCGGATGTACGACGCCCATAGGGTCTGCCGTTTCCGTTGCCATTGCACCGAGGCGGTAGCTGGATAAGACCATCATCTTGCATCCGCAGCATGGCAACGCGGCAGCTCATGTCTTTGAGGCGACCGTCGGCGCGACGCCATCCCAGTTGCTCACACGCCAGTCGAGACAGTCGGGCCCGGCTTGCCCTGGGATTGTCAGCAATGAGGCGCCGGATCTCCAAAAGCTCCCAATCGGCAAAATCGCGTCCACAGTATCGCACCACCACTCTCCAACAGGGCTAGCTGGGCGATTCCCGTGCTCGCCCGCGTATGAGCTCAGCCAGCGGTGGAATCGCATTTCGGCCCGACACCCTATCTGTGAGATACTCAAAGAACGATACCTTCAGCTTGCGACAAGTCTTCTTCAGGCTTGTGAAGGTATCACGGCAGCGCCGCCCAGGGTCGCTCCGGGTTGAGCCACTGATTTTACGCTTCTTTACGTATTCTCGGATGTCTCTCTCACTCGTGTTGTTGTGCAAGGGGATGTCCGGTCGGTCCAGCACCAACAAAAGCCCTGATTTGTTCTTACGGATCCGCTTGAGCGCTTGATTCAAACTCTCGTAACAGGTCCGTGTGCTGAATAGCTCATCGAATCGCCCTTCAAGCTCCGCCCTTTCCTTCTCGCAGGGCTCTTTTTTATACGCCTTCAGGTCGGCATAGAAATCCCATATCCGGGTCCTGATCGCTTCGAGAGCCTCGATCTGGGCATCATTGAACCCAACCAGCTTGTTGACCGCCCGCTGTAGGGGCTGACCTGGTGTCCGCCCTACCCAACACAAAGCGTGGAGCAAGATGTCAAACTGTCCGGCATCGTCGCTTACGATGACGAGCCCTGGATTCATGTGGCCCTGTTCAACAATGCTCCCCAAGAGAGCACCTTCCGTGGCGATGCGAATATGTCGTTCGTCGGTGAAGTCCAAGGACTCAAGGGCTGCTTTCCACGTTGCCTGGTCTTCAAAGACGCTCTTCCCACAAGCGGCCAGTCGCTCAAGCTGAACCTTGGGAAGCTTCTGTGCACTCATGTAATCAAGCGCACGGGTGGTGATCGCGTACTCACTCCTGCCCGCACGCAAAAGCTCCAAGAAGTTCATTCGGCTCTTGCTTTCGGTGCTCTTAAACCAGGCAAACAGCTCATTGCCGATGTGGGTACAATAGCCGTTCTTGCCTTGATGCCGCGCGCCAGTGTCGTCCACGTTGATGTGACCCGATATCTCAAGCCCAACACGCAGGATCGCCTCCTTTTCTTCGTGGAACCGATCCTTGCCCTCGGTGATTATTCTATTCACCTGCCCCACCGAGATGTCGACTCCCAATTCCCAAACCTGCTCCCATATCAAGGGCTGAGTCACGTGCGCGTGGTAATACTGGTATAGGACATAGCTGCGCAGAACAGGCCCATAGTGTTCACCCACCACCTCTTCCGGCAGCTTGCCTATGACAAAGTCGCCTTCAGGGGTCTGCCATCGTTCAAGGCGAAAAAGGGTGTTGTGCGGCCTCAACACAATGTCCTGCACCGTGTAGTCCTGGTAGCCTTTGAATTTGCTTCCCTCCGCTAGGTTCTCAGGCCTTATGACCACCGTCTGGTGAATTTCGAGCGCAGAGGTCTTGCTCCTCTTCGCCGAGCCTGGCCGTTGCCCGGCAACTTCCTTTTCCCCTTCGTCCAAAGAACCGCCTTCAAGCTTGGATGGCTTGATCCGGGGCCTGGGCTTCTGCCCTTTCAAACGCGCAATTTCATCCTTGAGCCTTTGAATGTGTTCCCGCTGCAAATGGATGATCTCAAGAAGCGTAACCATCAGCGGCGTACGTTCTTCCAGGGATATATCCGGAATCCGGAAAACCCTCTCCACAGAGCCTGCGCCATCCAGCCCCGCAAGTTCTCCCGACCCGTCTCCCTTCCCCCCTCTTGAACCAGTGACCATCATGAAATACAGTAAAGCACATTTTCGATCCTGTGTCCAGCTTTTTTCCCAGCCAATAGGCGGGATAATACTATGTCCCTATGCCCCTTCTTGTACGACAGTCACCCAATCTTCCACGGACTTATTGAGAAGTTACCTATATCGGAGCTTTCTTCTCTTGGCATCAGGTCAACGGGACATCCTCCGGTGATCGAATTGGCTGCCGCCATATGGTCGACGTACGAGGCTTTGGGTATGGCCGAAGACTTCGTGTGGCGCCTTCGGGGGCATGAAGGCACTACAGTCCGTCATTCTGTGATCGACTTTATCCGTGTCCACGGGCCACAACTGGCCGTCAAAGAACTAATTCTACCGTCCCGTTCTGTGATTAGTGCGTTAGCAGAGAAGTACAATTTTCAGATATTTGATGGAGAGAGTGAAGCAAGCACGGTCGATCGGCTTCTCTGGAAATTGGGATTCAATCTTGCTCGTTATGAGGACGCTTATCAGATTCTCCGAAACCGCATACAGGAGTTCAAGACCTGCGTCTTACAGCTTGGTCCCGAATTGATGGAGGGCGATAAGGCCAAGGTGCGTAGCATCGGTGTCAATCTCTTCGTTTCGGTGGAGGCCTTTCTTGAAGAACTTGTCTGTTACAACGTCTGGCTTATGTCCTCTGATCATATCACGGGGACGTGTTTCCAATTCACGAAGGATGATGCACACCAGTCTGTCATTCAGATCTTGGGGAAGGAAATCTTGTCAGGGGAAGAGCGATTCTCCTGGTCCATCAATAGCTCAAACACGTTCGGAACGCTCATCGCATACCTCAATGCCTATCGTACTTGGCTTAAGACGCGGCCAACTGCCGACAAGACGGCTCTAGTCCGGCAAAAGGATGATTTTCCCCACTACTCAGATGACACAGTTTGGGTTTTCCCTTTTAAACATACTGCTTTGTGGGCCGACGTGGCTCCAGAAGCGATGGCTACCTATACAGAAATCGTGGACAGAATTTGTCTGCAGGTAGCGCAGGCTGACCTTGCATCGGTACGCAACGGTCTGGACCACAAACGCGAGGATAACGGTTTTCCAGAACCAGACAAGATGATTGCCTGTATTTCCCGCCTACAACAGGTTGTTGAAACAGCTGATGCAAAGCGTCTAATACCCAAATTGTTCTGGGGGACAAGAACTGAATCCGACAGTCATGGTAATGTGTGTGACACTTTTGCTGACTATCGAGGGAGTACGGCTTCCCTTTGGGACCCACCAACAGTGCTCCCAGGCCTGTTGAAATCATTCGGGATACCATATCTTATCGCACCACTAGATTTCCTGAATCAACCTAACACCATACTCCTGTTCAAGGTGACGGCACGAAGCGAATACAGCGGGTATTGGAAAAACTATCCGAGGCGCCGATTCATTCCGCCCCGTGAACAAGATTCATCTCGGAGCATGGCTCAGGATTTCCAGGCCGAACAAGAGGATGCACCCGACTGCTTACAGCGCACCGAGCGCACTTCCAGCAGCGGGTGATCCTCGCCGCTAGGCCGTCCCACAGGGCCTGCAGGGGAGCGTTCCCAAGAAAGGTCGAGAACGGGTGAACGTAAGGATTGTAATAGGGATCGGTGGCACGGGCATCAATCTCGCGAAGGAGATCGCCAACCGTGTCGGGCAGGTAGTGGGGGAGCCTACGCCGGTTGTGCTCGCCGTAGACACTGTCCGTAATATCGCTGGTGTACCACGGGAGAACCAGTTTTTCCTCGGAGGATTCGACGTCCAACTTGCTGCCAGTTCGCTCGACAGAAAGTCATGGCAACCCCCTGAGCTGGACCGCCTTCGACCACTCGCGAGAGGTACGCTGAACATGGGAGCGGCGGCGACGCCTGAACTCGGCAGGCTCGCGCTCAACGTTCACAAGCAACCTTTCCTTAGTTGGCTTTCCCAGGCAGTCCGACGCGCAGCTCGCTCCGCCGCGGAGACTGCCGAGGTTATTGTGGTAGGGTCGCTGGTGGGCGGAACCGCGGCGGGAGTCATGCCAGAGCTAGGAGGACTCCTTCAGCGCGCGCTGGGCGACTTGCGTCAGACGGGCTGGGTAGTTGGGCTCGGCCTTGGCCTCCAATCCTTTAGTCGCCTTCTATTCCCGGAGGTCGGCCGCCGTGTGGCCGAAAACCAGGGGCGGTCGCTCCGATGGCTCAGCACCGAGCTGACTAGAAGCGCTGGGGATGAGACGAGGTCCTATGACACCTTCTACGTCGTAGACGCAGCCGGGAGCGCGAGCCAAGCCGACACCATTCGGCGAATCGCCGAGACGGTCACCCAGAGCTGGCTCGCACCGGGGCGGGGCGGCTTGCCCTTGACATTGGAAGTCAGCGAGAACGACGGGATGCTCCTGCTCAGTCTTTGGAACGACGTCGCGCCCGCTCTCAACATCCTGTGGGGGTCTGGCACCCAGTTTGTCAACGTACCAACGGAGCCGGAGGGCGGGTCATTCGGCGTCTTCTTCCACGTGCCGGCGTTTCGCTCCCGTTGGGCAGAGCAGGTCGAGATGCTCCGCCGCCTCATTAGCGACCCGCACGTAACGGAGAGCCAGATTCAGAACTTTCTTGAGCGACACCCAGACTTCTTGACCGGCTTGGACTACCACCGGGCTGTGCCTCAGGTCCAGCTGCAGGGCCACAACGAAGGGGCGCTCATCCCTGACTTCATGCTGGTTCCATTCGATGACGCTCTTGCCGATATCGTTGAACTAAAGCATCCGCAGCATAAGCTGCTCGTCAATGCCGGGAGGTATCCGCGCTTCAGCGCTACGGTCGCTGGAGCTTTGGCGCAGTTGCGAGCCTACGAAGAGTATTTCGACAAAGAGGAGAACCGAAGGCGTCTGTTAGATAGGTATGGCTTCACGGCGTACAAGCCCAGGCTGTCCTTAGTAATCGGGCGCTCGTCCGCTATCTCGTCGCCTATGGTG
>JAUYEF010000143.1 GCA_030691635.1 Bacillota bacterium | reverse complement strand
TGATGCACCAGGCGATCGAGGATAGCGTCGGCCACCGAGGGGTCACCGATCACCGCGTGCCACTGATCCACCGGCACCTGACTGGTCACCACGGTTGACCTGGCCTGGCATCGGTCCTCGATCACCTCCAGCAGCTCCCGTCCGTCGGTGGCTGTCAGCGGCGTCAGCCCCCAATCATCGAGCACAAGCACGTCCACCTTTGAGAGCCACTTGAGAAGACGGGTGTAGGAGCCATCCCCGCGGCTGACCGCGATGTCGGTCAACAGCCTGGGCACCCGGTAGTACCTGGCGCTGAAGCCTTGACGGCAAGCAGCGTTAGCCAGAGCGCATGAGACATAGGTCTTGCCGACACCGGTCGGCCCGCTGACGAGCACGTTCTGGTGGTTTGTGATCCACAGCCCGGTCCCGAGACTGCGGAGCAGCTGACGCTCGAGGCCCCGCCCCACACTGAGGTCGATATCCTCAAGGCAGGCCTGCTGCCGGAGCTTGGCCTCCTTGAGCAGCCTCTTAAGCCTGCGGTTATCCCGGTACGACACCTCCTCATCCACGAGCAGCCCGAATCGCTCCTCGAAGGACAGAGCTGCAGCGTCCGGCTGGCTGAGCTGGGCCAGGAACGCATCGGCCATGCCCCACAGGCGCATCTGTCTTAGCCTCTCGGCCGTCTGGTGGCTCAGCATGGCCTCACCTCGGTGGAGCGGTAGTACTCCGGTCCGCGGATGTTGCTGTGGTTACCCGCCCCGGCGATCTCGGCACGTTGGACGGCTACCTTGTCGAGGTCATAGCGCAAGATTGTCTCCAGGCTGCGGTACGAGACTGAGCCGATGGCCAGGGCGCGGGCAGCCGCCGATTCGAGCCTCTCCCGGTCATAGTTGCGGCCCAGCCTGACGATGCCGAGGCAGGCCCGCCTTGCTTGCTCTGGATGGCCTTTGGAGGCAACCACTCTTGCCACGAAGGAGACCATTGAGGGGCCGATGCCGACAGCCCAGGCGGCGGCCTTGTCGGTGGTCCATTCGGCGTACCTGCGATGTGACTCCGGCTGGTGCAGCGGATTGGTTACGATCTCGCCGGATCCCCGGCTGAGGATGTGGCTGGCGACCCTCCGGCCCCTGAAGAACACCTCCAGCGTGTTAGCCGTGACCCTGCCCTCGACCAACTGTCCCAACAGTTCCGAGGGCACGCTGTAGTGGTTGCCGGCGACCTCCAGGTGGTAGTGCTCCTGCACTCGTTCCTTCATCCAGGTTCCGTACTCGTACCGGTTGGCAGGCAGGGGATTGAGCGCGGGTTTCTCCAGGGTCTCGAACCGCGATTGCCGTGATCCGGCCAGGCGCTTGAACGGCCGGGCGTTAAGAACGCATACGGCCTCCCGGATCGCGGCCTGGGCTTCGCTCAGGCTGAAGAACCTGCGGTTACGCAAAGCCGCCAGCACGCTGCGCTCGACGATGAGCACTCCGACTTCCACCTTGGCCTTGTCGCGGGCCTTGTAGCTTCGGGCCGGAATGACCACGGCGCCGTAGTGCCTGGCCAACTCATGGTACGCGGGATTGATGTCCGGTTCGTAACGGCAGGCGCGTTGTATACCGCTCTTGAGGTTATCCGGGACAAAGACCTTGGGAACGCCGCCGAACCACTCCAGGGCCCGCACGTGCGCTCCCAGCCAGTGCTCCAGCTCCTGAGAAGGACATACCTCCGCATAGGTGTAGTTGCTGGCGCCCAGGACGGCCACGAACACCTCCGCCTGGCTGACCGTACCGGTCTTTGGGTCCACGACCGGCACCGTCTGCCCTGCGAAGTCCACGAACACCTTCTCGCCGGCCACGTGGGGTTGGCGCATCACCACGTCCAGCCTCTTGCTCCACCGGCGATAGTGCTCGCAGAACTGGGTGTACTGGTAGCCGTCGGGGTGTTGCTCCTTGTACTCCATCCAGAGCAACTGTAGGGTGACGCTCTTGTTCCGGGTCAGCTCCCGGTGGACCCACTCCATGTCCAGCGCGGGTCGCTTGACTGATGATGGCGCCGGAGCGGGGTAAAGCAGCGCCTCCAGGGCTTGATTGTCCAGGGACTCGGGCAACGGCCATGTGAGGCCCGCGACCTTTGCTCTGTACAACAGGTCTGAGATGGTGCTGGCGGCGACGCCGATGCTCTTTGCGGTCTGACGCACCGGTAGCCTGAGATCCCAGCACAGCCGTAGTGCTTCCTTGATCTTGCGCATTGACAGCCTCCTGTTCGCCACGGTCCCAGCACTCCCCCCGAACGGTGTTCCGTACGGGGTTGATGTCTGGCCGCAGACCCCTTTGGTGTTAGCTGTCCTGCGCCACCTCAGCTAGCTAATTGGTGTTCGGTTTCCAGCGAAACGGTGTACGGTTTGGTCCGAAATGAGTGTACGGTTTGCTCCGGATTGGGTGTTCGATTTGGTCCGAAATACGCAGTTGATCGAAGCCAATGCGCAGAACCTCCAGGCACATGCCGAGGAACTGGGCAAAGAGGCTATCGCAGATATTGCGGATGAGACGCGAAAG
>JAUYEF010000213.1 GCA_030691635.1 Bacillota bacterium | reverse complement strand
GTGGTGGACCCAGAACCTCGCGAACTCGGGCGCACCAAGGTAGGCCTCAGACTGGGCTATCTCGTTTTCGTGATGCGGGAAAATCAGGTCGGTCCCCCCACCGTGAAAGTCGAACCCTTTGCCAAGGTATTTGAGTGACATGGCAGAGCACTCGATATGCCATCCCGGCCGGCCGGCCCCCCACGGGCTAGGCCACGAAGGCTCTCCGGGCTTCGCGGCTTTCCAGAGCGCGAAATCCCGTGGGTCGCGCTTCCGCGCGTCGACATCCACCCTGGCTCCGGCCATGACATCACCCGCGCTGCGCCTTGATAGCTTGCCGTAGCTCCGGAACGAGTTGACGTCGAAGTAGACGTCACCGTCCACGGCATAGGCGTGCCCCTTGCCCACCAGTCCTCCTATCATCTCGATCATGTCGTCGATATGCTCGCTGGCCCTAGGCTGCAGCTGGGCCGGCTCGACGCCGAGCCTCGCAAGGTCCTTGTTGAACTGCCTGATGTGGGCTTTCGCGATGTCCATCGGAGGCTTTCCCTCCTGTCGCGAAGCTTCGATGAGCTTGTCTTCGACGTCGGTGAAATTCTGGACCATCAGCACCCGACGGCCCTTGTATTCGAAGTAGCGCTTCACGACATCCCAGAACACGACGAACCTGGAATGGCCGATATGGCTCTCAGAGTATGGTGTTATGCCACAAACGTAGATCTTGACGGCCTCCGGGCTCGAAGGCGCGAACTCCTCTTTCCTCCTGGTGAGCGTGTTGTACACCTTGATCGCCATGCCTCGTCCTCCTCTGCGAATTCCTGGCCCGAGACACATAACCCCGCCTCATACAGAGGCGGGGTCAGCGCTGTTCCACTCTGTGCAAAAGCATGCCCTCTTGGGCACACATGATGCCCCGGCACTCTAACGCGCGCCACGCGGCCCACCCTACTGACGCTTTCGGGCGGCGGCTCCCGGGTGCACTTCATGTGTCCTTCCGGCCGGGCCCTTCTCACCATGCGGACCCTCTCTTGGGCGTTCTCGGCACATTACTCTACCCGTTCATCGCTTTCCTTAATGCATTATAGTTTTCGCGTAAGAACGATGTCAACCGCACGCCAGGTCCACCCTGAGAAATGTGCTGGTGAGAGACACCAGTCCTCGCGCCTGTACCCAGAAAGCCGAGCGTCGTTCTTACTCAGTGGATCGGCAGCACCTGGGCGATGACGCGGCTGATACCCCGTACGGCCATGTCGAGCTGTTCGGCCGCCCGTGCAGACAGGTCGAGTATCCGGTTGCCCACGAACGGGCCACGGTCGTTGATGACCACGACGACACTCTTGCCGGAAACGCTGTCTTTGACGAGCAGCCTTGTGCCGAACGGGAGCGTCTTGTGCGCGGCGGTCATGGCGTTCTGGTCAAAGACCTCACCGCTCGCGGTGAGGCGCCCGTGAAAGCCTGGCCCGTACCAGGAAGCGATACCCTCGATGACCTGTGTCGCTTGTGACGCCTGAGCGGACGGCTTTGAAGACGCTGCCCTGGCGCTACCTGCCTGCGCAGGCCTGCCGGCAGGCGGTACATCCGCGACCTCCGGCCTCCCAGGGGCCGGACGCCCCTGATCCACCACGCGTTCGTACCCTCCCTGGATACCCGCCCGTGCCGCAAGCACGCCCGCGAGGCGCGCTGCCCACTGTCTGGCCAGAGCCCGCGCGTCGGCTTCGCCCTCTATGCCGGCGGTGACATCGTCGACTGTCACCAGTATCCCAAGATTGGTCCTGATGACCAGCAGGTCACCATAAACCTCGACACGCACCGAGGAAGGATCGCCGGCTTCGATGAAATTCTCGAGCCTGCACGCCACAATCTCCGCGCGGGTCTTCGCGGCGAGCCCACCCCAAGCTGCGAGCCGGGCCACCTGCGACCCGTTCAAGAGAACCGAATACGTCGCGTCAGACTCGTCTCGCGTGTCGATAATGGGATGCGCGCTCACAACGGTTGCGAAAGCGACCACAAGAGCAAAGGCGATGATCTTGCGTGAAAGTCCCAACCCTGATGGCTCCCTCTTGGTAGGATGCTGGGTATTTTTCCCAGCATGGGAGCCATCTATTCAGGAGGGCCGGGGGCTTTCCGGTGGGGCCCTCCTGGACGAACGCGGCGGGCATGTCCTACGGCTTTAGCGCGACGCGCATGGCCGCCCCCGACCGCATGAGCTCGAACCCTTGCGCGATTTCGGCGAGAGGCAAGATGTGTGTGATAAGGGGCGCGACGCTCACTCTCCCCTGCATGACAAGGTCAAGAGCGAGATCAAAATGGCGCCGTGATGCGCTCCGCGCGCCCATCACCTTCAGCTCTTTGTAGTGGATGAGGTTCGTGTTGAGGGGCACGCCGGGCGAGTTACCGGGCAGGGCCGCGAAGAAGAGCACCTCTCCCTGCCGGGCGGCCATTTGAAGCGCCTGTGCCTGGGCCTTCCCCGAAACGCACGCCACGATGACGACGCTGGCGCCGCCACCGGTAGCTTCACTCACTCTCCCCACCGGGTCCGATGAGGAAGCATCAACCAGCACATCTGGCCCGAACAGCGTATTGGCTGCCAGCCGCTGGGCGAGAAGGTCTACCATGATGACCGCCCGCGCCCCTCTCAGCTTCGCAACCTGCAGGTGCAGGTTGCCGACTGTGCCGGCTCCTATGATGGCCACTGTCTTCCCCGGTCCAGTCGATATCTTCTCGTTCCCATTCAGCACGCAAGCAAGCGGCTCGATGACCGTCGCGCCGGCATCATCAAGCCGGTCGGGGATCTTGATGACGAAGTCGCCGCTGAGAGCCTCTGCGCCTATGAGCACGAGCTCGGCGAACCCGCCCTGTGTAGACGTACGGACCTGCTCCTTGCGCAGGCAGAGGTGATGCGCGCTCGACCGGCACATTTCGCACCGGCCGCAGGTCACAGGGCAGAGCATAACGCGGTCGCCCACGCCAAATCCACGGACCCCTTTGCCCACCTCGACGACCTCAAGAACGGACTCGTGGCCGTATATCCTCGAGCCATCCGAGGGCCCATACACCAGCGTGCGCAGGTCCGACCCGCAAATGGCGCACAGGCGGACACGTGTCAGGAGACCGCCTTCCGGGCAGGCCGGGATGGAGACTTCACGGACCACCACACGGCCAGGACCGTCGAAGAACGCCGCCTTCAAAGATCACCCCTCCCTGCGGGCGTCCGAAAAGTGGACCACGCCGCCACAGCAAGTCAAGAATACGGTGAAGTCTGGCTCCAGCACGGTGACGTCCGCCCGGTTGCCCGGCGCAAGCATGCCCGTGTTCTCCAGTCCGAGCTCCCGGGCGGGGTTTACGGTGGCAAGTTCGATGGCGCTCTTGAGGCTGAGCCCGGACAGCTCGACCATGTTCCGGACGATCATGTTCAGCGGCAGCCTACCTCCCGCCAGTGTGCCGTCCAGAAGCGTAACACGGTCGCGCAGCACCCGTAGTTCCACGCCTCCGAGCATGACGCGCGAGCCGGTCTCTGCCGTCTCGAGCCCCACTCCGTCGCTCACGAGCACGACCTTGCCTGGAGGTTTGATCTGAGGCACAAGCCTCGCCGCCGCAGGGTGAAGGTGGACTCCGTCTCCGATGATCTCGTTCGTGACGTTGGGCGAGAGCAGGGTGGCGGCCACAATGCCCGGATCGCGGTGATGGAACGGCCGCATCGCGTTGAATGTGTGCGTGGCATGGGTCGCACCCCAGGCCAGCGCCTCAAGCCCGGTTTCGTATGAAGCGTCCGTATGTCCCACCGACACTATGACTCCCGCGCCAGACAGAAAACGGATAAGGCGCTCAGCTTCCGAAAGCTCCGGGGCCACAACGGCCATCCTGACAGTGCCGCGTGCGGCCCTGAGCAGGTCCCGCATGTCACACAAGGGGTCTCCAAAACCCTCTTTGGGCCAGGCCTTGCTCACTCCCGGCCGGGTCCCGGAGAGGTTGGGCCCCTCAAGATGGATGCCCAAGAGCCTCGCGCGGCTCCCGTCGCCTGATCCCACTTCGCCGGAAAGCAGCTCGAGGGCACGTATGTAATCGCTCTTTGATGAAAGCCCGATGGACCCAACCGTGGCCAGGAACGCCGTTGTGCCGGTCGAGAGCGCCGCGAGCTCAGCTTCCCTGACGTCTCCTCTGTCGCGCGCAGCCGAAAAGAGCGTGCCCCCGGCGCCGTGCACATGCAGGTCGATGAATCCGGGGACTATCATGCGCCCGGCAGCCTCGACCACTCGGACGCCGCGCGGTATGCGGTCCGTACAAAACGGTCCAGCGTACTCAATGTTCCCACCGCGCGTCACAAGCAACCCGGGGTCGAACTGATCAGACGGCGTAAGCAGCAAACCACCCTTGATGGCGATCATGCGTCAGTCAGAAGCGCAACGGCGAACGCGCAGATGCCTTCTCCTCGTCCCACAAACCCCAGTCCTTCATTCGTGGTCGCCTTCAGGCCGACGGAACCTTCTTCCAGCCCAAACGCGGACGCGATGGCGGACCTCATCTGTGCCCTGTACGGGCTGATCTTCGGTTCCTCCGCTACGAGCACGCAATCCACCTGCGTGACCCTGAGCCCCTTCTGTCCGATCTGTTGTCTCACGACGGCGGCAAGGTCGACGCTGCTTGCCCCCAGGTATGCCGGGTCGGTGTCCGGGAAGAGGACACCGATGTCGGGCAGGCCGCCTGCGCCCAGCACAGCATCCATCAGCGCGTGCAGCAGAACATCCGCGTCCGAGTGCCCTTCGAGGCCGCGGTGGTAGGGTATCCTCACGCCGCCAAGCGTGACTGCATTCCCATCCCGAAACCTGTGCACATCGTATCCGATACCGACCCTCATGGTTGGCCCCCTTTGCACCGCATCCGGCACGACAGGATCTCTGCCGCAAGCAAGAGGTCGATGGGCGTGGTGACTTTGATGTTCTGATCGGACCCGGCGACCACGGCCACGGTCTGGCCGAGCCGCTCAACGAGCGCGGCGTCGTCGGACGCCTTCCAACCCCTCTCCCTGGCGAGTTCATGGGCGCTGACCAGGGTTTGTCTCGTGAAGACCTGAGGAGTCTGTGCCTGCCACAGCGTCTCTCTGTCGGGCGTCGCGACAACCCTGCCTTCGCAAACGGTTTTCACGGTGTCCCTGACTGGTATGGCGCATATGGCGTTGCCGTACCGTAACGCAGCGTCGACCGTGCGCTGGATGATGTCGCCGGATGTGACCGGCCTCACCCCATCGTGAACCGCCACGTGCGTGCAGGACTGCGGGACCGACCTCAGTCCCTCCAGAACGGAATCCTGTCGCTCGGGCCCTCCTGCCACGATGGCATGGATTTTCCGGAACCCGTGCCGTGCGATGGCACGCTCGACTTCGGTATCCCCCTCCGGAAGCACGACGACAACCGAGTGGATGACAGGCGATTCGTCAAACGCCTTGACCGCCCAGACAACCACCGGCGAACCGAGCAGGTCGAGCAGCTGCTTGGGGGTCGATGAGCGCATTCTCTTGCCGGCGCCTCCGGCCACGATTACCGCAGAAACGTGAAGTACGGGGTCCATCTGGTCACCCAGCCTGTCATGTTAGTGATGGGACAACGAAAGACGGGCCGGCCGGCCCGTCTGGTATTCTTGAGCACGCAAAGCCGGTTCCTTCTACGTTCCGGCCTTTTCTACAAAGTTCTTGGGTTTGGCGAAAATCATCCTGCCG
>JAUYEF010000445.1 GCA_030691635.1 Bacillota bacterium | reverse complement strand
AATTCAAGGGGTCAACCTGCCCTCTACCAGCACCAATGTTTCACCAAGAACCCTCGGAGGGCAGGAACTTCGGTCTAAAGGCAAGAGAGACAACTGGAAAAGATTAGTGGCTCACATTTGGAAGATCGTTTGGCTCAACTTTAGATGGACAAAAACAAAAAAATCTGCAGGAACGAACTAGACATGTGCGAATAACCTCACAGTATGTGAGCTCGGAAGGTGGCCACATATGGTTGCTAAGAGAACGCGCGTTCTATCCGAGGGAGTGATATCTTGATAGATCAGCTTGGGTTAGAAAAGAGGCTGTTCATTGGCCTAATCGTTATGGCCCTATTAGCCTCGGGTTGTACCACACCCGCAACATCCAAAGGCACATCGACCGCGAAGAGCGGGGACCCTGTACCTTTTGGCGGGGAGGCCGCCAAAATACCGGTTGTCTCGGTTTTCCCTCGGGAGACGACTGTCGATCTTGACCGCCCCGTTCTGTTGCTGAGAGCAAACATCAATAGTCAGGCAATCCCCGGCCCCGCCGACGCTAGCCCCTATACAGTACAGTGGAGACTGGCCGGCGTGTTGATATCGACCGATACAGCACTTACCGAGAAGCCTTTCCTTAAGGCCATCAACAACCGTCCAGGCACCTACGTGGTTCATCTGACCATCCTGACCAAGGCGTCCGGCGCCAAAGTAGGCGAAAGTACGGCGACGGTCACTGTCAAAAAGGGCGAGAAGACCGAGCCAATCATAGTACAACGCTGGAACTATGTGTCGACGACGAAGGGCAAAGGCATGAGGTACTGGATCGTGTGGAATGACGGAGCTGAATGGTGGGAAGGTGACGTAGACCTCCGATTCCAGGGTACCTCGAGCTCGGGGTCACTCACGTTTACTATCGTCTCGGCCGCGGCGCACATGCCAGCACAATCCAAGATGATCGGGCAAAAAAAAGTGTTCACGTTCACCGATTGGAAAGATGATGGCAAGAACGCCAGTTTTACATACAAGACGCCCAGTGGGCAGGTCTACACATTCCGTCTGGTTCGCCAAGCCGATGGCCGATTGACAGGAAGCATGGATGCGCCGGAAACGAAGTTCTCGGGCGGAACACTTCCACCGATGAAAGGATCTCTAGATCTGAAGCCCGTGCCGTGAGCCAGGCAGTTCTTCGCAGACTCTAGGGAAGACTGCGACCGCAGGGTACAGGTAACACAATCTCTGGCCCTGGAGCCGTGCAAACTATGTGCGTCGGGCTCCCGGCACCAGCAGAAATGTAGCGTGGGCCATTGGGTCCGCGCTTCATGTCTTCTTGGAGGTAAGGCGGGTAAAACACGACCGTTGTATCGCCGGTGTCGGGGTCGTATGCCATTCTGCGAATGTACGTCCTGAACAGGAGCCGTTTCTGCTCGTTGGTTCCTTCGTCAAAGACCTGTTTCAGGTTCATGAAGAATCGGTGGATCCTGAGAAGGCCTGTGGTACAGGACATCGTCACAATGAGTCGAAAATCCTCACTGGTACCGCGCCACAGGACAACGGCCAGCGCGAGGGCCCACGGGAAGGGCCAGGTGGCAGACAGCGCACGTCCACCTCACCTGGCCACATTACCTCCTGGCTGAACTCCAGAGCGGATCTGCCCGGAGCGGACACCCCGGTATAGGCCTGTGCCCCCCGTGACCGCCTGCGCCTCCGCTCTGGCCCAAGCATCTGCCTCCTGGGATGACCCGGCGTGGCTCGCGCTAGATAGGCCGCCTTTCTGTTCTGTGGGACAGGGACATCCGGGGCGTCGCCGAGGCCGCGCACTTGGCCTCGGCCACCAGCGAGATTACTACTGGGCGATTCGACTCACTTCTCCTGCCGGCGTGTGCAAGGTTTCCCTCCAAGCGTGTCGAAGTATGGGTGACGTTCGGTGGTCGGCGGAAATGCAGTGCTCTTCATGGGGTAACATGTCTGATAGCAGAGTCAGGTGAGGTGGACCACGTGGATATCGTCGCGGCAGTTGCAAGCAGCCAAGGCGATAGCGCACCAGTGTACATTGATAACGTCTTCCACAAGTCGAGCGAATGTATGGACGAGCTTCCAGACAACTGCGTTACTCTAACAGTGACTTCACCACCGTACTGGAATGCCATCGACTATGACCGTCATAGTGATGATCCCAGCCAATACTACCGAACGCGGAACTACTCAGTCGGGTACGACGACTATCAGCAGTACCTGGACTGGTACGAAGCCATAAGCCGAGACATCCTGAGGGTGACAAAGCCCGGTGGGTTCTACGGCGTGGTGATAGGAACAGTGCTACTAAACAAGAGGCACTACCCTGTACCCTTTGACGTGACCTACCGGTTTACCAGAATCGGTTGGGAGTTTCATCAGGATTTCATCTGGCACAAAGTCACTGGCGGGGTCAAGAGGGCTGGCGTCTTCTTGCAGAAACCCTATCCAGGATACTTCTATCCGAATATCATGACTGAGTATATCCTGCTGTTTCGAAAACCAGGGCCCTCGCTGTTTTCTGGCAGATCCTCGCAGGAAAAGAGCGAAGCAGAGGTCCCAACTCAACGTCTCTTCACAAATGAGGTCGCCAACACTGTATGGCACATTGCTCCTGTGCCGCCCGGCCACCTCGATCACCCATGCCCATTCCCCGAAGAGATCCCGGATCGTCTTGTTCTCCTGTACTCCTATCCTGGCGACCTTATTCTCGATCCGTTTTGTGGGTCAGGCCAGACGCTAAAGGTCGCGCATAACAGGGGTCGGCACTATGTCGGTTACGACATAAGCGAGAAGTATGTTGAGCTTTCGAGAAGGCGGGTTATGGAGCCATCTGCAGTGCGACCTGAGCAACTGGTTGCCGTTTTCGACAAGATCCCGTTGGACGCTCAGCGTCAGGGCCTAACCCGGAATGCAGGAAAGACTCGCTACGGTAAGAGGAAGATGAAGCCCGACGCCCAACCGACCCTATTCGGTTCGAGATAGGAGGACTACGGGTGCTTCACCTCGTCAAGCTTCTTCGCAGGACAATCACTATCACCGCCAGGATAGTCAGAGCGATCTTCACCAGCAGCGCCTCCTCAAAACGGGATAAAGTCCTTCCAGGCTCGTATAATGGAGCCGTTGCACCTACTCATATTGGCACGTCGCCCCACGACACGTGACATTATCAGCGTCCTATCCAAAGGAGATCGACCTCATCCTGTGTTTGGAATTCCGGGTCGCCGGTTACCAGGGTGGCTCCCTTCTGTCTCGCAAGAGACATCGCGAAGCAGTCGGAATAGGACATCCGGTACAGTGCCTTGTAGTGCGCTGCCTGTAAGGTCACGTCTCGGGTCGCATTGACCTGTTCCACCGGAAGCTCATCAATGGTCGCCAGGACCACATGAGCGGCTCGGACGGACTCCTCTCGTTCGATGATATAGAGAACCTCGCCGAGATTGACGACGCATATGCTCAGTACGATCTCTCCGTTCTTGGCACGCTTGAGGAGATCTGCCACAGTCTCTCCGCCGGGCTCGGCCTGCAACCATGCGAGGATAGCGTAGCTGCCCAGAACATATGAAGGCAGCCCAGCGCCGGTCATGGTTCTATCATCTTATCCCTCTTGCGTTCCTCCAGGAGCCGCTGCGTGAGCCGGCGGCCTTTGAACATCCCAAACCCCGCATTGATGGCGTCCTTTGGGGCCGGGACTATCCCCATCACGCCGCCATAGTCCACAAAGCGGACGGCAGTTCCCTTAGACAGCCCGTACTTCCGCCGTAGCTCCTGCGGAATGACGACCCAACCCTTCTCTGACACCCTCCGGACATCCGGATCATCAGGCATTCACAATCACCAGCCTATCGCCACCCACCAGTTATACTGGAGGCGTCTATAGTATAACCAACGTATACACCACGCGACAAGAGAAGTGTGCCGGTAGGAAAGGGAAAGCGGAAGCGGGAATTCCAGACGCGAGCGCGTGGAAGAGTGCTCTGCGCCTCTGGCCTCCCAGTCGAGACTCCTGACTTGGTTAGACAGGATCACCCCGGTGACGCCAAGTTCAGGCGGGATTTTCACCTCAAACGGGTAGCCTTTCACCTGAGTCGTCAGTGGGCAGAAGAGCGCCAAACCAGATCGCTCATTGTAGGTACGCGGTGAAATAGTCAGGGCCGGCCTTTTCCCAGGCTTCCTTTCCCCTGACAGGGTTGATTTCGTATTCGCCATGACGATTGGATTCTGTGATCTGTGACACCATGTCGTCAAGTGAATACCTGACACTTGCGCGCCTGATTACTATCTCCTGGCCGTTGGACCTGACCTCGACAGCCGATCCTAAATCGAGATTCATGTCTTTGGCGAGAGCCTTGGGCAGCCTACCGCCCAAATCACTGCGCAAGAAACGGATGGTCGTCCGGGCATCGAGGCAGTAGAATTCATTATTGACGACAGTAACCAGGAGGCGTGGCTGCGATGACCGCAGGGAAGGAGCCCGTCACGGTTGCAGACAGCGCTTTCGGGACGCCCGGCCCGACCGACGATGCACGATGGGCAGTGGTCCATGAGCGTCGACGGCCCGCGGAATCCGCATTTGTGTACGGCGTGGTGACAACCGGGGTCTACTGTCGTCCGGGATGTCCTTCGCGCCTGCCGAGGCGCGAGAACGTACGGTTCTTCGACACGAGCGAAGAGGCGGAGAAGGCAGGCTTCCGTCCCTGCAAGCGTTGCAGTCCGGACGTGCCGGAGAGTCAGCGAGAACACGTCCAGGCGATTGTGGAAGCCTGCAGGGTGATGGACGAATCCGAGAAACCACTCTCGCTGGACGCTCTGGCCGAGCGCGCGGCACTGAGCCCGTTCCACTTCAGCCGGCTGTTCAAGAGGATCGTCGGCGTCACTCCCAAGCAATACGCCATGGAGAAACGCCTGGCACGTATGCGCGCCCAGTTGACCCAGGACGCGACCGTGACAGAAGCCGCATACAACTCAGGGTTTGACTCCAGCAGCCGGTTCTATCATGAGACGGGATCCACGCTGGGAATGAAGCCCACCGACTATAAGAACGGGGCCCGCGGCCTGCACATCCGGTACAGGACGGTACAGTGCTATCTTGGGTGGGTGTTGGTGGCGGCGACAGGCAGGGGGATATGCGCGATCGAGTTTGGCGATGGGCCCGAGGCCC
>JAUYEF010000396.1 GCA_030691635.1 Bacillota bacterium | reverse complement strand
GCTGACCGACATCGACCTCGGGGCGCTCATCCGGTTCCACAGGGCCAAGAGCTCCGCCGTGACTCTCGCTCTCACCAGGGTCCAGAACCCGCTGGAGTTCGGTGTGGTGCTGACCGACGACGACGGCCGCATCAAGGGGTTCCTCGAGAAGCCCGGTTGGGGCGAAGTGTTCAGCGACCTTGTGAACACGGGCATTTACGTGCTCGACCCGCAAGTGCTCGAGAGAGTGCCTGCCGGGAAGCCCTTCGACTTCAGCAAGAACCTCTTCCCTCTGCTCCTCAAGGAGGGGTACCCGATGTACGCTGTCGAGGCCGGTGGCTACTGGTGCGACATCGGGACGATAGACCAGTACAGGCAGGCCAATGCGGACTGCCTGAGAGGCAGAGTGAGGGTCAGGATCCCCGGCCTGGAAATGGCCCCGGGGCTGTTCGCTGAGGAAAGCGCGCGGATCGACCGCCGGGCACATCTGGTCGGCCCGCTCCTGGTGGGAGAGCATGCCCGGATAGAGGCCGGAGCTTTTCTCGATGCCGGAACCGTGATTGGAGCCAGGACCGTCGTCGAGCCCGGCGCTTCCATCCGTGAGAGCATCACCTGGAGTGACTGCGTCATCGGCAAACAGGCCAAGATAAGAGGCGCCGTCATCGCGACAGGTTCGAAGGTGGGTTACCGGGCAACCGTCAACACCGGGGCAGTGCTGGGGGAGCGGTGCGACGTCGGCAGCAATAGCGCGGTGCGGAGGTCGGTCAAATTGTGGCCAGACAGAAAGGTGAGCGATAGGGCGACCGTGACGAGGAGCATGGTGTGGTCGCAAACGATGCTCAGGAGCCTCTTCGGCCGCCGTGGAGTATCCGGCCTGGCCAACGCCGAGATAAGCCCCGAGTTCATGTCGCAGATGTCCGCAGCGTTCTCCGCCGGCGCGAGCCGGGTGATATTGTCAGCCGCGCGGGATCCGGTCTCACAGATGCTCGAGGCTTCATGCGCAGCGGGTATTCAGTCCGCCGGCGCTGCGCTGCTTATGGCCGAGGATACCCTTCCACCTGTGCTCAGGTACGCGTCCAGGAGGTTCCAGTGCCCTGCGGTCCGGGTCCAGGCTCCGCCCTCCAGGCCCGGCATGGTTGACGTGACTTTCCTGGATGCTGACGGTCTTCATATCTCAAGAGACATGCAGCGTAAGATCGAGGCCGCCATCGCGAGAGAAGATGCGCCGCGGGCGGCACCGGGACAGGTCCGGGCCCGGAGTCCCATGGGGGACTACTCCCAGGACTACATCGCCGCGGTCCTGGCCGAAGTGGGGTTCGGCGAGCCCCTGCGCGGTGTGCCCAAGGTCATGGTGGAAGCCGGGCCAGCCGAGTCGAGGCTCGTTTCTCAGCTCTTGGACCGGATGGAGGTGGACTACGTCTTCTCGGGCGAAGGACTGGAGTTCGAGCCGGATGCCATGTCCAGAGCGGGCGCCGCCCTCGGGCTATCCGTGAGCCCGGAAGCGGAGGGTTTTTCGCTGCTGCTCAAAGGGCTGGGCTACCTGGAGCCGGGAAGGCTTGAAGCGGTGCTCACCAGGGCGTGGGCCGAGATGCTTCCTGGCGCCAGTCTCGCGCTGCCGGTGTCACTGCCAGAGGCGGTCCGAGCATACGCTGCTTCCAGGGGCGCTGATGCCGTGCTCGTGAAGTCGTCGCCGCGTGCCGTGCTGGAGGTTACACGGTGGTCATTCCTGTATGACGGCTTGATTGGGATGACTCTCCTGCTCTCACTCATCTCGAGAGCCGGGCTGGCTATCGAGGAACTGGTCGCGGATGTTCCGGAGATTCACTTCATCAGAAAAGCAGTCCCCTGCCCGTGGGAAGCCAAGGGACGGGTCATGCGCCACCTGTCCCGGCAATCAAGCGTAGCGCCCACGGTGGAAGGTGTGCTGGCGAGGCATGAAAGCGGCACCGTGCTCGTGCTGCCACATTCGGAAGAGGCGGTCTGCGAGCTGTTCGTGGAAGCGGCGTCCTGGGAACTGGCCGATGAGCTCTCGGACGTATATGCGGATAAGGTGAGATCACTGATACCAGAGTAGGTCGCCTCTCAGGGTATCCAGGCTTCGACAGGCACTCTCGCGAACAGGTTGTCGTACCCTTCGGCCGACTTGATGTCTGCCTCTGACAGCGTTCCCGACACCAGGCCGTCGAAGATGTGCTTGAATCTCTGCAGGTGGCTCCGGAACCTTGCCTCCGCGTACGTTATTGATGTCCCGTTATTCAAGATGAACGGCCAGTCGCTGGCCTCCACCAGCAGGGTTTCCCGCGCGGCCTGGGCCAGCGCGCGATGTACCAGCCCATTCTGGCCGCAAAAGCGCGCGGCCAGTTCGGACATCCTGCGGCCGGCCCAGTGGGTCCAGGGCAGCATCCAGTCGTTACGCCCGTTGAGCCAGACCTCGTGAAAACCCTTGTATCCCCAGGATGACTCGTGTGGAAGCGCTTCCTGTGGAGCGCCGTGGCGCTCGAGGTACTGTGAAGGAGTGATCATCTCCAGGTCTCTCTGGTCATACGCGATCTTCCTCGCCAGGAATTCCAAGAACATGGGGCCCTCGTACCACCAGTGGCCGAACAGCTCGGCATCATAGGGTGAGACGATGATGGGTGGCGCCTGCATGCTTCCCCCGAAGTACTCAACCTGCTTCTGCCTGTTGTACATGAAGTTGCCCGCGTGCAGCGCTGCCTTGTCACGGGCCCAGTCTGGCTGGTAGGGCTGCTTGTGCTCGGTGCGCCCCGTGATCCTGTGATACTTGTAGCCCGTGTCGACCCGCAACGTCCTGTCGTGTATGTACTCGCGGATATATTCCTCGGGAAGGTCGTGCCCGATGTCCCGGTAGAACTCGCGGTAATCTGGATCGCCCGGATAGCCTTCGTTGGCGCTCCACACCTGCTTGGCGGTCTCTGTGTCGCGGCCGAACACAACGGTGCCGGACGGGCACCTGACCGGCGCGAACACGCCGTATCTCGGGCTGGGATCTGCGTTGAGCAGCCCGTGCGCCTCCACTATGAAATACCGGACACCGCTTCCGGCAAGGATCTTCTCAAGTCCCCGGTAGTAACCGCACTCCGGCAGCCAGAAGCCGGCCGGACGCACCCCCACCGTATCCTCGAAGTGATCCACAGCCGTCCTGATCTGGCCTCTCACGCTCGAAGGGTTCACCGAGAGCAGCGGCAGGTAGCCGTGCGTCGCGGCGGACGTCATCAGTTCCACCACGCCGGCCTGCGCAAGCTCGCGGAACAGAGCCACCGGGCTCCCGCCGTATTCATCGAAGAGGACCGAGTACGAGTCCTTGAACTGGTCCCTGTATTTCCCGGCGGTGTAGTTGAAGACAGGATCGTGACGCGTTCTCTCCACTTCGCGGTCGCCGAGCTCGATGGTCTTCTCGAGGTGCCTCTTGTATCTTGCCATCAGCCCAGGGTCCGCCATCATCGCGAGCAGCGTGGGACTCAGGGAGAGCGTGAAGCGCGCAGGCACACCCTCGTCCATCAGGCGACGCATCATCAGGCCCAGAGGCATATACGATTCCGTCATCCCCTCGAAAAACCACCGCTCTTCGAGAAATTCCTCGCGTTCGATGTGCCTTATGAACGGCAGGTGAGCGTGAAGGATGATGCAGACGTATCCTATGGCCATGTCATCTTCCCCTTCCGTTTGATCGGTACCAGAATACTCTTGCCAGCGCGTCGCCCAGTTTATTCTGTGGGGTCTTGCCAGCCCGTCGCCCAGTTTGTTCTGTGGCAGCTAGAACGGGCCTACCTGGGAATACTCATTCGTGGCGACTCTGTCTGCAAGTTGGCGAAAAGGTGCGTGCCATGCCACGATCTGCGGTGATGGGCAACGGTAGCATCCTCGTGAACTTCCTGCCGGGCCCTGTGATGAAGGAAGTGTATTACCCCTTGCCGGGCATGAAACTCACCACCGGAGCCCACGGGCATGCGCTCTACCTGTGGTGCGACGGGGGCATGTG
Source organism: Bacillota bacterium (assembly GCA_030691635.1). Lineage (GTDB taxonomy): Bacteria > Bacillota > Sulfobacillia > JAUYEF01 > JAUYEF01 > JAUYEF01. Next base: position 4,447 of record JAUYEF010000396.1, on the reverse strand, counting down.
CCGCGCGGGCGACGGCACACTGCGCGCCGAGTCCTCATACACCAGCGACACGCTGGTGCTCGAGACGCTCTGCCGTTGCGAGGCGCTCGGCATGGAAGTCCGCGTCACCGACGCGGTGCACTTCTCGCGCGACGTGATCGCCCGGAAGGTCAGAGTCCGAAACACCCTGGACCATTCGCGCAGGGCTCGTGTCTATATGGCACTCGACACAGCGTTCCTGGCGAACGACGTTGGAGACACGGCCATGCTCGATCCGCATTCAGGTGGCATCATCCACTTCAAGGAATCCACGTACATGCTGGCGAACGCGTCCGGGTCCGGTGGTTCTCGTTGCCTCAAGACGACAGGCAAGCGCAGCAGCCTGCGTGAGATGCCCCACCCGCCTGTCCGGCCTGATGGAGCGCTCGGCGAAATCCCGGTCTCTCAGGGCGCTGTCTATAGCGTCATGGGCGTGGAAGTCGACGTGGCGCCCGCCTCGTCATCCGTGGGGTACTTCTGGTTGTCGTTCGGGTCGAGCCTCCAGGCTGTCAGACACCTGGACGCCTGGGTGAAGCAAGAGGGCGTCGAACGCCTGATCAAGGAGACCGGGGACCACTGGAGGCGCTGGCTCGAAAGCGCGCCCGTTCCGGAGTCCGACCTGCCGCGCGAAGCCGCTGCCCTGTTCAAACGCAGTCTTCTGACCTGCGGAGCTCTCTGCGCCGGCAACGGAGCGGTGCTGGCCGCGACCGACCAGGACATGCTTGTGGAAGGCCACGACCATTACAGCTACGTGTGGCCGCGCGACGGGGCCCTGGTCACGAAGGCGCTGCTCAGAGCGGGCATCGCGGAGCCAGCGCGCAGGTTTCTCGAGTTCTGCGCCCGGGCTGTGGGAGACGAAGGCTTCCTCTGGCAGCGCTACCATCCTGACGGCTCGCTGGGCTCGTCGTGGCATTCCTGGTCCGGCGGGCCGCTCGTCCTGCCCCCCATCCAGGAAGACGAGACAGCTCTGCCCATCTGGCTGCTCGGTCATTACGTGGAAGCCACAGGCGACCTGAGCCTGCTGCGGTCGTGCGGCGACCACTACTTCCGCATGGCGGACTTTCTCGCGTCCTACATCCACCGGCCGTCCTCCCTGCCGTTTCCGAGCCGCGACGTGTGGGAAGAGAGATACGGCATCTTCACGTTCACCGTGGCTTCCGTCGCGGCAGGCCTTCAGGCTGCGGCCAAACTCGGCACTCTCTGCGGCAAGGACGCCGACAGCCAGCGGTACCTGGCGCTGCGCTCGGCGATGGTTGCGGCGTGGGAACAGCTGTTGTTCGATGCCCCGCGGGAGCGGTTCGCGCGCGGCCTGTACATTCACGCAGGCGAATTTGGCCTTGACCTGACGCTTGACTCCAGCCTCTTCGGAATCCGGTCGCTCGGCCTGCTGCCCGCAGATGACAAACGCGCCCTCTCCACATTATCCGCGGTTGAGAAGCGACTGTGGGTCGACACCACCGTCGGCGGCCTCGCCCGGTATGAAGGCGACCATTACTTCCGGCGAAGCGACGATGTGGGGCGCATCCCGGGAAACCCATGGGCAGTGTGCACACTCTGGGCGGCGTCAGCCCGCGCGGAAACGGCGCTGCTGGGCTGTCGAGCGCAGGGCCGTGGCTGTTCGAGCGAGCAGGACCTCGAGCGTTCACGCGACCTGATGATGTGGGCGCTATCCAGGGCGAGCCCTGCCGGAATGCTCGCAGAGCAATTCGACCCCTTCACTGGCGAAGAACTTTCGGTGTCGCCCCTGACCTGGTCGCACGCCGCGTACGTGGATGCTTTTCTTGACTATGCAAGCGCCTGGTCCGCCGTTCAAAGTCGGTGAAAGTTGACTGGGTATGCTATTAATCAACCGATTGGTTAGAATTGACCAACATTGAAATCAAGTGATTCCGGTTTGCCAAAGATGGTGAATGGTAAAATCATCATGGCCAAATGCCCAGATTAGGAGGGATTTTGTACTTGCCCGAAATCCGCAAGGACCCAGTCACCGACAGGTGGGTCATCATCTCAACCGAGCGTGCCAAGAGACCTTCCGAACTCAAGATGGCGCAAGAGGAGAAGCGCGGTGGCCCTTGCGTGTTCTGCGAAGGCCAGGAAAGCAAGACACCGCCGGAGGTGCTTGCTTACGGCGATCCGAGCCGCGAGCGTGACACGCCCGGCTGGCGGGTGAGAGCTTTCCCGAACAAGTTCCCGGCGCTCATGCCGAAGACCGAGCGTGGGATGGTGGGCGAAGGCATCTACACGGCGATGGCGGGCAAAGGCGCGCACGAAGTCGTGGTTGAGACGCCCGAGCACGACAAGTCACTGGAGGACCTCGAGCCGGGCGAGGTGCTTGAAGTGTTGAAGGCCTGGCGGGAGCGCTACCTTGACTTGAGCAAGGACCCGGACCACCGCTACGTGCTGATATTCAAGAACTCCGGCGCGCCGGCGGGGGCGTCCCTCGAGCATTCCCACTGCCAGATCATCGCGACGCCGCTCGTCCCCGTGCGGATCAGACAGGAGATCGAGGGCGCATCCGAGCACTTCGCGCGCCACGGCCGCTGTGCATACTGCGAGATGCTGGAGAAGGAAGCCCGTGAGGGCGTCAGGCAGGTGGCCGAGTCCGAGCATTTCTACGCCTTCAGCCCATATGCTTCGTGTTTTCCGTTTGAGACGTGGGTGGTGCCCAAGAAGCACAGTCCGGACTTCGGCTCTGTCACGGACGACGAGCTCCGAGACATGTCGCGGATCCTGGTCAAGACGCTCGGAGCGCTGGCGGAGATCCTGGACCGTCCGCCGTACAACCTGGTTCTCCACACGGCGCCGTGCAACGAGGAGGAGTGCCCGCCGTATCACTGGCACCTTGAGATCGTGCCCCGTCTCACCAAGATCGGGGGCTTCGAGTGGGGCACTGGCTACTACATCAACCCGACGCCTCCTGAGTCGGCCGCCAGTGCTCTTCGCGAAGAGATCGGAAAGGGAAACCGAGGCAACCGGCCAGAGAGACGTGCTATTGAACCAATCCACTGAGAGGAGGGGCCCCGTGGAAGAGAGACCCCTTCGAGTGCTGATCGTCGCATCCGAGATGGCGCCCTTTGCGAAAGTCGGAGGGCTTGCGGATGTGGTTGGCTCGCTCCCAAAGGCTCTCGCGGCCCGAGGCACAGACGTGCGTGTCGCCATGCCCAAGTATAAGAAGATACAGGGCGCAGCATATGTTTCCGATTTCCCGGTCGAGGTGGCCGGGCGCGTCGAGACGGCGATTGTCCGGACTGTCCCCGTGAAGGCAGGTGGCGACAGCGCCACCGAGTTTCCGGTTTACATGATCGACTCATACAGGTATTTCCACCGGGATTACATCTATTCCGGCGATGACGATGTGGAACGCTTTGTGTTCTTCACCAAGGCGGTCCTCGAGATGCTTCCGATCATCGGCTTCAAGCCCGACATCATTCACTGCAATGATTGGCAGACAGGCGTTTTGCCTTTTATGCTCAAGACCAAGTACGCGGGCGATGAATTCTACAAGAATATCGCCACGCTGTACACGATACACAACCTGCAGTACCAGGGCACTTTCTCGCGAGACGTGCTGGGGCTGTTCGGCGCTGGGCCGCAGAACTTCCACCCGGACGACCTGGAGTTTTACGGTGGCGTGAACTTCATGAAGGCCGGGCTGTTGTACGCCGACAAACTGAACACAGTCAGCCGGACCTACGCGAAGGAAATCCAGACGCCGGAGTACGGCGAGCGGCTGGAGGGTATCCTGCGGAAGCGGTCGCAGGACCTGTACGGCATCCTCAATGGCATAGACTATGAGGAGTTCAACCCGGCCAAGGACCCGAGGATCGAGAAGCCGTACAGTCTCGAGACATTCCGTGATAAGGTTTTGAACAAGCGCTCTCTTCAGAAGGAGATGGGGCTTCCCGTATCGAGCGCGCCGGTCATCGGGCTCGTGACGCGTCTTGTGAACCAGAAGGGGCTCGACCTGATCGGGGCGATCATTGACGACCTGATGGAGCGAGACCTGCAGCTCGTCGTGCTTGGCACTGGGGACCCGTATTACCATAAGCTCTTCACGGACCTGGGGGCGAAGTATCCGGAGAAGGCAGGCATCAGGATAGGCTTTGACCTTAATCTCGCACAGCGAATCTATGCCGGCTCAGACATGTTCCTGATGCCGTCGAAGTTCGAACCGTGCGGGCTCGGTCAGATCATCAGCCTTAGGTACGGCACCATCCCCATAGTGCGAAGGACCGGGGGCCTGCTGGACACCATAGACGACTATGAGCCGGCGAAGGGCACCGGCAACGGCTTCTCCTTCGGGCCATACTCACCGCTGGAACTGCTGCAGACAGTGGACCGGGCGCTGGTGGCCTACGGCAAGCCCGAGAAGTGGGCAAAGATCACGACGAACGCGATGCGGTCCGACTTCTCCTGGTCCCGGTCGGCC